>JADJWS010000007.1:300000-403817 GCA_016716235.1 Candidatus Defluviilinea gracilis | reverse complement strand
TGACGTTTCAGCGTCATCGCTTTCGAATTATTCTCCAAATAGTCGCGCAAACTTACGGCGGATGGTCGGGTCTTGGCTGCTACCAATGCCTGCGCTTCGATCTGGCGGACGCGTTCGCGCGTGACGCCCATCTTGCGACCGACCTCTTCGAGTGGTGTATGCCTGCCCGTCGAGCAAGCCGTAGCGCAGTTGCAAAATACCGGACTTCGCGCGGGGCAATCCGTTCAACACTTCGCCGAGATGTTCTTTGAGCAGGTTATACGTAGCGGTGTCGTCGGAGAGGGGAGCCCCGTCGTCTTCGATGAAATCGCCCAACACCGAATCTTCTTCATCGTCGGTCGGGGTTTCCAGCGAGAGCGGACGCCGCGCCACCTGGATCAGGCGTTTTCCACTTTCTTCGCGGCACGTCAAGGGCTTCTGCGATTTCTTCCACGCTCGGTTCGCGCCCGAGACGTTGAGTCAACTGGTGTTGCACGCGCAGGGAGTTTATTGATCTGGTCGCCCATGGACGGGGACGCGGATTGTGCGCCCCGGTCGGCGATGGCGCGCGACCGCCGCTGGCGAATCCACCATGTGGCATACGTGGAAAATTTATGTCCGCGGCGGTAGTCGAATTTCTTGGTTGCGCGGATGAGACCGATGTTGCCTTCTTGAATCAAATCGAGGAAGGGAACGCCGCGTCCCATATATTTTTTAGCGACAGAGATCACCAAGCGCGAGTTTGCCGTGATGAGATGTTCGCGCGCCGCCCAGCCGTCTTCGATGAGTTTGCGCAAGTCGGCGCGGCGGCGAGGCGTCGCGTTGCCTTTTGCGAGTTCTTCGCGCGACATGCGTCCACGCTCGATGCGTTGGGCGAGGGCAACTTCTTCCGTCGCGGTCAACAGCGGAACGCGGCTGACCTCTTTGAGGTACAAGCCGATTGTGTCGTCCGTGTCGATGTTGGCAAGATAATCGTCGAGCGCGAGATCGACTTCCGGCTCAGCCTCTGTGGCTTCCACTGCCACGAGTTCGTCCTCGGTGGGTTCAGAGGTGTTGGTATCCTCCACGAAGGGAATCCCGGCGCTCAAAAGAGCCGAAAAAGCTTCTTCGAGTTGCTCCACATCCTGCTCGGCTTCGGGGAAGAAGTGCAGGATATCATCGAGCGTGACGTAGGATTTTTGTCGTCCCAGTTCGATCAAACGCGCGATCGCGGGAAATTCTTCCTCTTCGTCAACCATCAATATTTTTTCTACATCCATTCAGGTTATGTCCGCTTTCTTTGTTATGACTTTAGGGCGCAAAATCAAGAGGGTTCTTATCAGAATACACATTTTCCAAACGAAATTCAAGCCCTTTTCGTTGCTCTTTCATAGACGCTTCAAGGTTGGAAATGTTACGGCTGAGGAGTGCCGGTGGCTGGGGTTGGGGAGCCAACCTCACTCGTGGGTGGAAGCGGAGTGAAAGTTTCTGTTGGCACCGGGCTGGGCGTGGGCGTCTCCAAATATGGCGGGGCGGCAAGGAGTCCAAGAAGCGGATCGAGGCTAAATTTGTTGATGATCACCACATCGCCATCCGGGCTGAGCGCGTAATATTCATTTTCTGTTGGGGTGATAACACCGACGCTTGCTTTTCGTTCCACGCCGCTTTTGAATTGGACAATTAAAGCATATTCAGGCGCGTCCAAGCCGATCACATCCAGAGGGATATCGGTGATGGTATCTTCGATGCGCAACGTGGTGACTTGACTGGCTGCCGCTTCTGCCGCCGCTTGATCTGCGGAGGCTTCGATCGGCAGGATCAACTCCCACGCGCCATCCTCGCCTCGCGCCACCTCGACCGTTTCGCCCGTTTTTGATTCAATGCGAATGTTGCTGGGAACGCCGTCCGCCGCGTTAAAATAGATACGATGCAATTTCATCTGGTTCGAGCGTGATGGCAATCTCGGTCGGTTTCTCGCGGTTGTTGATCAGGTAGTACGCTCCCAGCGCCACGGCGAGGATGAGAGCAGGTATACCAGCGTTGTGTTTCGTCGCATGTTATCCCTGTTTCCGGCGCTGAAGCCAGGTCATCACGCCGAGTACCACGAAGATACGGCATGAGAATTGCGACGATGAACATTAAGAACAGGATTCGTCCCTGCGAGGCGGGGTTGAAACTGCGGGTGACCGGTTGTTTGGGCGTTAGTTCGATCAGGTTTTCTTGTTGGGCGGCCCAATCCACCGAGTTGGCGAACAGATCGCCGTTGCCGTATTGGTCGAAGTTCTGGTCGGTGGCAAATTGTGATGTGCCGAATACAACCACGCGGCTGTTGTTGGCGGTATTGTCTGCCGCGACGGCGAGCGTCATGGGTCCCGGAATATCTGCGGCTTCATCAAATGCGACGTTCGACTCTGCCGTATTTGTTTCGCCCCACGATTTTGGAGTGGTTTGGATCAGCAGGCTGGCTTGAACGTTTTCCGGCGCGGACGCAATGGTGAGACTGCGCGTGAGCGGGAAGTAGGTGATGATGTTGTTCATCTTGCGGGTGATGGCGTGCGGCCCAGGGTAAGAGGCCGCCGTGCCAATCATGGGGTCCGAGCTGTCGAGATCGATCACCACATCATTGTTGATGGAAATGCCCCAGTCGTCGAGCAGTAGTTTGGCAAGCGGGTCTGCCTGGTCGCCGAAGTCGGTCACAATGAGCGGGTCTTCCATGACGATCAGAGAACCGCCTCCCGCTAGATACTCGCGCAACAATTTTTGTTCGTTTTCTGTGATTGGCTGGACGGGTCCCGCGATAATGATAAGGTCGGCGTCGTCGGGTATCTTGTTTTCGGCTGGCAGGTTGAGCGTTTTAACGGTGTAATTCTTGCTTTCCAGAATTTCTTTAGCGCGGGTCATCGAGCCGGTTTCTTGATTGTATTCCTGCGTGTCGCGCTCGCCATGACCGATCAAGAAGTAGATCGCCCGGTCTTCCGGGTTGATCAACCGCAATAAGGCTTCGAAGATTTCTGTCTCCGATGCGGAGGCGGCGATCTCTTTGCGTCCGCTCATCTCAAGCAGGATCTTTCCGTCGCCGGTGATGTTGTTTTCACGAGCGAGTTGCGGGTCGCGATTGGGGTCGACGAATTCATAATCGAATTTACCGCCGCTTTTCGATTTGATGCGGTCCAGAAGTTCCTGCGCTGAATCGGATGGGAGTTGGCTGAAAAAGCCTGTGGCGTGAACTTTATCCGGCAAGGTTTCGAGCGCCGCTTCGAGTTCCGGCGCCAGCGTGTTGGACTGATCCTCCGTCAGGTCGGCGAGTGGAGTTGGATTTTTATACGCGAGCGTGTTTGCCACAACAAGGATGGCGATGAAGGCGAGGGAGGCGATCAGTGTGTTTCCGCCGTAGCGCGCTTGCCGCCCGGTGATAAACCGCTGGAATTTTCCGGGTTCAAAGATGGCGTACGCGGCAATGCCCAGTATCACCAACCCGCCGCTGATCCATAAACCATTGTTCAAGCGTTCCGGGAATTGGACTGTATACAGCCCGAGCGCAATCACGCCTTTTGCGGCGGCAAGCAAGCCGGTGGCAATACAAGCCAAAAGGGCGACGATGAGCGCAACGATCGTGTAGCGGCTGGATGCCGATTTGTTCGACTTGTTATTCATTATTTCCATCTCCGAACTTCGATTGCGACTGTGCCGGTAAACAGACCGATGGCGATCAGGCTGAAGAAATACACCAGGTTTGAAAGTTCAAGACTGCCGGCGTTGAGCGCATTGGCAAAGTGAGTATTAAGTTGCAGATAGCGGAAGAATTCGCCGCCGGTGGGAAGCACGTTGGCGGGGATGCCGATCAGCCACCACAGCGTGATCAGTACCGCAATGGTGGTGATGAATGCGGTCACTTGGTTGCTGAAGACGGCCGATAACCCCACCCCGATGGCGACGAACGCGGCAGAGAGCAGGATCAAGCCCAGGTAGGAAGACAACATCAACTTCCAATCCAAGCCCGGAGTCACCTGGGAACGCAAGATGAGCGGATAAATCGCCGTGATGAGGATGAGTGTGAACACGAACAGAAAACTACCCAGCCATTTCCCAGCCACAAGTTCAAAATCGCGGACGGGGGCGGTTAATAACAGTTCGATCGTGCCGGTGCGGGTTTCGTCTGCCAGCACGCGCATGGTCAGCGCGGGGATCGACAGAAGGAGTAGAAAGGCAAAGAGGTCGTTGATAACATTCACGTCGGGCACGAAACCAAAATTCTGGTTGGCGTACACGAGCAGGAAAGCAAAATACCCGCCAAGAATGAACAGCAAAGCCACCGCCACAACATAGGCGATGGGGCTGATGAAATACTGGTCGTATTCGCGCCGTGCAATGGTCCAGATGTTACGCATATTGTTGCCTCACGATGATTTTTTACCGGACGATGCGTCGCGGGTTAATTCAAGGAAGATTTCCTCAAGACTCATTCCCACCGGGCGGAATTCCAGGAGATCGTACCCGCCCTGAATAACTGCCTTCGCCACCTGCGGGCGGGAATCTTGACCGGAAGCGAATTCGAATTCGATCGACCCGTCCGGCTTGGTTTCCACCTCCTGCACGCCTTTGATCTTTTGGATCTTCGCCGGCAGGTCATCCGACTCGCCGCGCACGCGCAGGATGACGCGTTGCGCGCCAGTCAGGCGCGATTGTAGATTTTCGGGCGTATCCTCGGCGACGATCCTCCCTTTGTTGATGATGAGCACGCGATCGCAGATCTGCTGTGCTTCTGAAAGGATGTGCGTTGAGAAAAGCACGGTGCGGTCTTTGCCAATGGCGCGGATCAATTCACGGATTTCAACGACCTGGCTTGGGTCAAGACCAATGGTGGGTTCATCCAGAATGATGACTTCCGGGCGGTGGAGCAAAGCCTGCGCCAGCCCCACGCGTTGTCGCATACCTTTGGAGAAACTGCCAATAAAGGAGTTTGCGCGCTCGCCCAGGTTGACGCTTTCCAGCGCTTCAGCCGCTCGGTCTTCCGCGTCTGGCACATGGCGGAGATCCGCCATAAATTTCAGATAATCCAACGCGGACATATCATTGTAGAGCGGAACCGTCTCTGGGAGGTATCCCACGCGCTTCCGCACTTCGAGCGACTCTTCCACGACATCGTAACCGGCGACAGTCACCTCGCCCTCGGTGGGGGGCATGTACCCGGTTAAGATTCGCATGGTGGTGGTCTTGCCGGCGCCGTTCGGTCCCAGGAATCCGACGATCTCTCCTTGATTGGCGTTGAAGCTGATGGCGTTCAGCGCCCGCCGCGCTCCATAATCCTTGATGAGTCCGTTGACTTGTATCATCGACTCTCCTCGCAGTGTGTGATGTGCGCGCAAACAAAAGGCACGCCTAGCCGGGTGGGCAGCCGTGCCAATATTTGCAACGTAAAATACTATACAAAAATCCTTAAACAGTGTCAAGCGGGTTGTGAAGTTCTAACCAAACGCTCATTTTCAACGAAAAAAGAAATACCATACGCCGATGGAGCCGAGAGCGCAGACCATCAAGATAAACAGCCCGGCTAACGCCAGCATCCAGCCGTTTGAGGTGTCTGGCGCGAAGGTTGGCGAGACAGGCAGAGGCGCGCGCGATGCGTGGCGCGTTGTGTCGGCGGTGGGGTAGCCGGTTGAAGCCTTCGCGGGCTGAGGGAGGTGTGGTGAAGCATTCGTCATGGCTTCCATCCAATCCGGCATGTTGTCTCGATTATTATCGAACATGCCCATGGCTTGTTCGTATTTCGCGCGGGCTTCGGGTGGAAGATCGTCGAGGCTGTTATAGGTTTGCCCATTCACAACGAAGGTCATCCCGCCCATGATGTTCATGGCTTGATTCTCAACCATATCGGGCATTCCGTTGTTGTTCGCGTCGGCAAAGACATTGTTCAAGGCGATGATCGAGTCTGCCGAGCCAAAGTTCCTCATCGCCTGCTCGTAATTTCGGCGCGCGTCCTCGGGCATTTCGTCCACGCTGTTGTAAACCTTGCCGTCGATTACAATTCTTTTCGGGTTCATTCTGCCTCCAATTCCATTGGCTGATTTTATCATTTGCTGTACACTTCACGAGAACGGAGTCGCTATGACCGAACTGCTGTATCAAACCGATAGTTATCTTCAGGAATTCGAAGCCGGGGTTGTTGCTGTGTTCGCCGAGGAACGCGCGGTGATTATAGACCGCACGGCGTTCTATCCCGGCGGCGGAGGCCAACCGTGCGACTTCGGCTCCCTGACGATGGCGGGCGTGATCTACCCGGTGGAGAAAGTGAAAAAGCGAGATGACGACATTTTGCATTTTCTCGGCGGCGCCGCGCCTTTGCCTTCTGTCGGCGTCGCTTCGCGCGGGACCCTGGACTGGGTCCGCCGACACAAGCTGATGCGCACTCACACCGCGTTGCACGTGCTGTGCGGCACGATCTTCCGCGATTATGGCGCCCAGGTGACAGGCGGGAATATGGAACCGTTGAAAGGGCATTTGGATTTCGAGTTTGCGACCATGCGCGGCGAGCTGGCGCGCGAGATCGAAATAGCGATCAATAACGAAGTGCGACAGGCGCGAGAGATTCGGGTTAATATTCTTCCGCGTGAAGAGGCGTTCCAAATCCCCGATTTGATTCGGACGAAGATCAATCTCTTACCCGAGGGAATTAAAGAGGTGCGGACGGTCGAAATTGTGGGGCTTGACCTGCAAGCCGATGGCGGAACTCATGTGCGCAACACCAGCGAAGTGGGAACGATCCGCGTGAGTGATTACAAAAGCAAAGGCGCGATCAACAAAAGGATCTACATTGAAGTTGAATAGCGGGTATTTGTTGCCGGCTTTCCCGCGCGATTGGAGCTTCGTCGAAACCAAGAGAGACACCTTGTGATAGCGGGTGTCTCTCTTCTTTGCTAACCTTACGGGTTTTTCCGCAGAGCCATTGAGTTGCATAGTCTGTGACTGGACTCTGTTGTTCGCTCGTTACCAGACGCGCTTCTTTGACGTGGACGAGTCGCGCGCGAGGTTATGGCAAAGCGAACCGAAGGATTCGGTTGTTGCCTGTGTCTGCAACCCAGACGAATCCGAGTGGGTCCACCGCAATGCCGGATGTGAGACCGAATTCCTCGAGGCTGGTTCCAAAATCGCCCCAGGTGCGGACGAATTCACCGTTGGAAGTAAATTCGATCACACGGTAGCCCTCCGGGTCGGTGATGAACACGTGGTTGTCGCCTCCCACGGCTATGTACGGTTTGTTCTCCAGCGATTGACCGAACCAACCGTTGACGTCCCATTGAGCGAGCGGCAGGTAGAGGAGTTCTGTTCCTTCGGTGGGGATGAAGGATTGGATGCGTTGATTCCACGTGTCGGTGACGTACGCGACCCCGTCGCTTCCTACGGCAACATCAACCGGCTCGTCGAACTGACCGGGATCGAATCCGCCGGAGCCAAATTCTGTGAGATAGTTCCCCTCCTGATCGTACACCACGATTCTTTTGTTGCCAGTGTCTGCCACAAGTACGCGCCCTTGTGAATCCACGGCAATGCCGCGCGGACCCCATAAGAAATAGTTCGAATCGGGAAACTCCGGCGACGGTTGACCAAATTGCCCCCAGGTTTTGATCGGAGTTCCATCTTTGGTGAACTTCTGCACGCGGTGATTCCACGTATCTGTCACATAGACGGAGCCATCCGGTCCCACTGCAACACCCCAGGGTTCGTTGAAGGTGCCGATCGGCGCGTCGCCCTGCGCGAGATCGGCGAAACTGCCCCATTCATTCAGCACGCTTCCGTCTGCGGCGATGCGCAGGATGCGGTGGTTGCGCGAATCGGCGACATAGATGTCGCTGTCTTTGCCTATGGCAATGCCGCGAGGCGCGTTCAAACCGAGCGGCGCATACATGTTTGAGGTGAAGGTCTGGTTCGCGCTTATGGTTTGCTTGCCCGCTTCGTAGGGATCGACTACCTGCGGCGCGTCGGAGGGTCCGACGCCGTAATTCCAAATTTGAGCCGCCACATCTTTGCGGATGTAGAGTCGCATTTGATCGGACGGATCCCATGTGGTGAGGGTCATTCTGCTGTTGCCGGTGGCTTGGGCGTAGCGTGTGTAATCTCGGTCGAACCAAATGTCGAAGATGCCGGCGCGGATCTCCGGGTTGGTGATGGCGTTGAGTACGCGGGTTTTGTCCAGCCCGAAGTAATCCTGGTTGGGCCACCACATGCGGATGTAGTCGAAACGATAGAACCCGTCGCCTAGGGCGGCGTCGATCTTATCGAAGTTCTTTTGGTCCACGATCACCGCAACCGCTTCGCGGAGCGAGCGGGTGGGCTGGTCAAACGACCGTTGTTGTGTGAAATCGCGCAGATACCAAACGACGGGCCAGGAAACCCCGGTGTCCGGCGCGCTGGCGTCATAGGCAATGATCGCGTTCAAGCCTCCGGTCGTGCGCTCTGAAATTTCGGATATCTGGTGAAGGACTTCTTTCACTCCGCCCGCGCCATGGGCATAGACGAGATATTCAGTTGCGTCGTTGTAGTTGATGTAGTTCGCGCGGAACGAGGTTCGGGCAGTTTGCGCGGCGAGCAAGCCGAAGAGCGCCAGCACAACGAACTCTACCAGGGGGGTTTTTTTCGGCAGGCGCGATACCCACACCAAGCCGGCGATGCCAGCCAGCATGCCAATGAAGACCCCGCCGAATCTCCATCCATACAAGGCGACCATGCCGGGATCTGTTGCGCTGGTGGTTTGCGCCTGTAACAGTTGCGCGCCATTGAGCACGCTTGAGACGGCGGCAACGATGAGGGTGAGAATCAAGCCCACATGCGCGAGACTCGCGGCGTCTTTTCGCGTCAGAATGAACAGTAAGCCGGCCGCGCCAAGCGTCATGATCAGCGGAAAGATAAATGCCGACGTGGCTTGAAGTTGGTCGAGATTGGCGCCCTGGAATGGAGGGGTGGGCCCGAAGAGGGATCGCAGAATGCTGAAAGCTGCGACACAAAATACCGCCAAAACAAAAACGATAAGGGCTGAGCGCCAGGGCGAGGCTTCATCGAGTTTTTGTGTGATCGATTCGATGACTTGCCCGATTCCCCAGCCGGTCAGTAATATCATGGGCCATGCCATGTGATACGTCAGCCAGGGCATTTTCTCGCCGGCAACCGTGAAAGCGATAATGCTGATGATCGACCAAAATAAGAGCAGGCTGAACATGTTGACGAAGTTGAAATTACGCGCTTGCTCTTCGACGAGTTCGGGGGCGGGTTCGGAAATCTCTTGTGGAAGCGCAGTTTCCACCTCAGGCGCTGATTGCCGGGGCTTGAAACTCAGAATCTTCTTGAAACCCAGCCATGCGGCGAAGATTGTTCCAAGCGCGGGCAGGAATTCGTACATGGGGATTTGCACCAGCCAATAGAAATAATCCGGCTGACCGCCGCGTTCGACGCCTTGTTGAACCAGCCAGTAGCCAAGCGAGCCGAGTACCCCGGTGAAAAAGCCGGCGGGGTTGGTGAATACGGTCGTGTACAGAATGGTGAAGACGCCCCAGTACATTGCGCCGTATTTCCACCATTCCCGATTCCACAGCATGCCGATGAGGATGGAAACGAGAAAGAAGAGCGCCACGAAAATTCCGATGATCCATAGCGCTCTCGCGTCGAGCGATTGCACTTGAGACACCTCTGTTGGAATGGTTACGTGTAACCAGGGTTCCAGCCATTTGATCGGGAAGGGTGTTGCCATCGGAAGAACGAAGGTGCCTAGCAGGATCATCAAGTCTAGAGGGCGATCCTCGCGCAGGTTTGGCAGTTTTCCCGAATGAAAAACGCGAGCCAGAAAATAAAACCCTAGAAAGAGCCAAGCCTGCGCTGTATAAATGAACGCGGTTTCTTTCGAGGTGAAGTGTAGTAGGGTTGCCGCCGTTACGAGATAAAGATATTTCTTCTCGCCGACTTCCAGGTATCGCAGAATGGAATACAGCAATAAGATCCCCGAAAATCCGACGAACGACTCGTTGCGAACGTAGCGCCCGTAGTAAAGCATATAAGGAGAGATGACCATGAGCAGGGCGGCGACGATCATGCCCCAGTTGCCGAGATACCTGCGCCAATACCAGACCATCCAGACTGTGGCAATGCTGAATAGCACCGTGGGAATGCGCGCTGTGAAATCTGACACGCCAAACAGAAAATACGATAAGGCGATAATGTGAAACTGGTACGGTCCGTGCATCATGGGCGCGTGCTGATAGCCTTGTCCGCGATATAGCAACCATGAAAAGTAGGTGTGCAAACTCTCATCGTGGCTCATTACGCGCGCTTCAAGGTCGTAAAAACGGGTAAAGATGGCGAGGATCATGATCCCTGCGAACAAGGCGATTTCATTCGTTAGAGCCGGTAGGGAGGAATGTATGGGGCGCTGGAGCCAGTTTGGTTGTTGGTTATTCATTGGGGGAGTAGACCTGTGTAAGATGGGGTGACTTATACTTCAATCCGAAAGTTCTGACAAGTTTGCGTGTAATTTTCCGTTAAGGATTATTGATTGGGCGTGTACGTAGTCAATTGCATGAGCGGGGTAAAGGTGGTGATGATGGTTGGGGGGTAGGCGGTAAACGTCGGGGTAGGGGCGCAGGTTGGGATGATTAGCTGAATGCCGGTCTGCACGGTCGTCTCCTGTAGGTTGTTGGCTTCCAAAATGGACACTTCATCTACCTCGAAGCGCTGTGCGATGTTTTCGAGCGTATCCCCGGGCTGTATCTTGTAAATGACATTCTGGCAGTCCGGTGAAACATGGTTTGTGCTTGTCGCTTGCAATGATGGTGTTGGGTTGGGTAGGATCACAACAGGCAATGTCGCGCTTTTATGCGGATTTGGTTTGCTGAATTGCCAGATGCTCAACGCGATCACAGCGAAGAACACGCCCAGCATTGCCAATCGCGTAGCCAAGATGGGGCTTTTGAAATTTCCCTTACTCACTCCTCCTCGAATGAGATCCAACGAGAGGGGCAGGGGATTAACTGCCCACTGCTTTTTCATTGACGAGCGTAGGACGGATTCGACGTCCTTTGACTCGCGCGCGTAGGTCTGGCATGAATTGCATGCGGCGAGATGGTCTGCCAGAATCGCTCGCTTCTCCGGCGATATCGAATCGTCAAGGCTGAAATCGATCAACGTGCGGGCATCGTCATGCGTAATGCGCATCAGACTTTGTCTCCATAGATATCTTTCAGGGCGCTCCTCAACCGTTCACGGGCAGTATGCAGCCGGGAATGGACCGTTCCTTCGCTGATCGAAAGTATTTCGGCGATCTCGCGGACAGACAACTCTTGAAAGTATCTCAATACCATAACCACGCGGTGCTTTTCATCCAGTTCGTTCAACGCGTTCCAGGCTGCTTTTTCTTTTTCGGTTTGGATAACACGCTCTTCAAGCGTTGGCTGTTTTCGTGTTTCGATCTGAAACACAACCGTCAGCGTATTATGCAGTCTTTCCAATACTTTTCGTTTGCGCAACCGGCTTCGGCTAATGTTCAACGCGATCGCGCAAAGCCATGCCTTGAGCGACGATCTTTCCTGATAACGTGACAGCGCCTTCAATGCCGTGATAAACGTGTCCTGAGCCGCTTCATACGCTTCGCTCGGATCTTGTAAAACGGAAAACGCTAATCGAAATATATCCGTTTCATGGCGACGCACAAATATTTCGATGGCTTGTTCGTCTCCTTCGATACACCTTTCGATGAGCCGTGCCGGATCGGAATATTCCATGCCTTCTGTGTAATTAACGCGCGCGAGGGGGAATACCTTCATTTGACTTTTAATTGATTTAGCGTGTAGTCAGTTGCAGCCGCATTTCCTCTAACCACACAAAATTAGACTTAAACAGCCCCAGCCAACTGACCGCATCCCGCGTGGATATCGATTCCCCGCCTCATGCGAATCGTGCATGGGATCCCAGCCTGCTCCAGCGACTCTTTGAATTTTGCCGCCCTTTCGCGCGATGTGGCTTGACCGTTATATCCCGTAGTGGGGTTGAGGGGGATGGCGTTGACGTGACACATCAACCCTTTGAGACGCGCCGCGAGTTTCTTCGCCACTTCAGGCGAATCATTGACTCCGTGAATCAACGCCCACTCGAATGTGATGCGCCGATGCGTTTGCTCGACATAATATTTGCAGGCTTCGATCACATCGTCAATTTTATATCGCTTGTTGACGGGAAGCATTGCAACACGCGACACATCATCCGCGGCGTGGAGGGAGATGGCGAGGTTCACCTGTCGCCTCTCGTCGGCGAAACGCCGAATTTGGGGAACCAGCCCCACCGTCGAGATGGTGAAGCGACGGGCGCCGAAGTTGAATCCGCTGGAGTCGTTGAGTCGGTCTATGGCGTCCATCGTGTTGTCGTAATTGTGGAACGGCTCGCCCATGCCCATGAGGACGATGTTGGTGACGACCTCGTTCCGCTCTTTCAACATGCGCGCGTAATATAAAACCTGCGCCACGATCTCGCCGCTCGAAAGATGACGTTTGAATCCCATTTGACCCGTCGCGCAGAAGACGCATCCCATCGCGCAACCCGCTTGCGTGGAAATGCAAAGTGTGCGCCGATTCTTCGCGCCGCGTAAATTCTCGCTGTTTGGGGCAGACGCTTTGATCTGCGGATTGTCCGCTGGGTCGCCGTATTTCATCAGCACGGCTTCGATCAAATTTTTATCTGGCAATTCAAGCAATGTTTTGCGCGTAAAGCCATCGGATGAATCAAGATAGGTTTTCACTTTGAACGGAGAGAAGGTCACATGCTTCGCAAGTTTCTCGCGCAGAGACTTGGATAGATTCGTGAATTGCTCAGGCGAATCATAGAGATGCTGATATAGCCCCTGCCAGATCTGCTTCGCGCGATAGGCGGGTTCGTCCCATTCTTGTAGAAGGTTTGTGATTGAATCGAGGTCGAGATCGTAAATCAACATAGTTTGAAAGTTCCAAATGCGCAGTACGAAGTAAGCAGTATTACGTAATGACTTACTCCTGAACCAAACTCGCCAGATCATCCGCCACAATGTCAATCTTTGGCGTCCACGCCTCAGCCTGTTCTTTTGTGGACACGCCGCTCAACACCAACGCGCATGGACATCCCACTGCCTGACCTGCGGCGATGTCGGTTTCGAGTCTGTCGCCGACGACCAACGTTTCTTCTTTTTTTGTACCGAGTCGTTCCAGCGAAAGTTCCATCATAAACGGAAATGGCTTGCCCGCGTAAATCGGTTCGACGCCCGTTGCAGTTGTAACCACCGAGAGCCACGCGCCCGCGCCGGGGATTTCTCCGCGCGGGGTGGGGAAGGTCTTGTCGGGGTTCGTCGCATAAAATGGAACGCCGCGCCGCACGAGCAACGTCGCCTCGCGCATTTTGTTGAAGTTGACCTCGCGGTCAATGCCCATCACCACGATTTGCGCCTCTTGCGCGCGCTCAACGGACAAAATCTCAAATCCCTTTTCCTCCAGTGCGGTACGAGTCCCATCCTCGCCGACCATGAAAACTTTCGTCCCGCGTGGAAATCTTTGACCAAGCATATACGCCGTCCCAAGCGCGGATGTCACAACCTGTTGAGTCGAAACGCGCACGCCGAGCTTTTCCAGCGTCGCCACATATTGTTCGGGAGTCTTCGTTCCGTTGTTGGTGGCGAAAACATATTTCAATCCGCGGGCTTCGATGCGTTTGAAAATTTCAGGCAAATTTCCAATGGGCGAGTCTGCCCGCCAAATGACGCCGTCCATGTCAAGGATGAGGGCTTTGATATGAGAGGGAATCATTTGCCGAACTTGCCTGTTAGATATTTCAACACCGGTTTGTCAATCCATTGCGCGTCGGGGTCGGCGCGTTCCTCGAAGTTTTCGTTGCCGATGAATGCATTAAACGCGTCGCGGAAGTTCTTTCCTTTTTTCAGATAGCCTTCGCGTGTAAGTATTTTTGTGAATTGGACAAGCGACTTCCCTGTCAGAGCGACACGCTCCGAAACGGGACTCTTGCCAAAATATAACCAATGAAGTTCAAGCAATTCGCCAAGTCGAACAACGGGGTCATCGTGATCGTCCACGCGATAGTCTATCCAGCGATCCACAAAGCCGCCATAGCCTCCGTTTGGTTTGACCACATAAATCGCCGCGGATTGACGTCCGCGTTTGTCGCCGCCAGCGCGGTCGCCAGCCAACAGTGCGGCATGGAGTCGCTTGGGTAAATTTCCGTTCGTCTTCAAGAATGCTTTTTCCATCGCAGGCACGATGCGTCCGCTTTTGAGAATGTTGCCTTGAATCGCGTAGCCCTGCCCGGCGAGTCCGCCCGCCCAATTGAAACAGCCCTGCCCTGTGAAAGAAGCGGCGTGTCCGCTTTTATCCACGAGACCCACTTGGCGCAATTCCCGGTCAGGGTCGTTTTGCAAAAGACGCGCGAGCGCTTCATCTGCCGACACTCCGCCAGTCATCAATTCGAGTCCGCGCGGACCGAACGATGTGTTTGCAAACGATTGCGTTGCCACCGCGCCCGCGCCAGCCTGCGCCCACGGAACCACCGCGCCGACTGCGGGAAACTTCGAAGCAACCGCGATACCCCATGTTTGTTCTTCAAGATCACATGCCACGATCGAAAATGTCATCGTGAAAATTCCTTTCGCAATGCGCGATTATAACTGAATCAAAAGCCCGCCGATCTCTCAGCGGGCTTAACTATCAAACTACCAAACTATCAAACTACCTAACTATCTAACTACTTAACTTTCTCCGGCGTTTCCACAACCTGATCTACCAAGCCATAGTCCACAGCCTGTTGTGCTTCGAGGTAATAATCGCGGTCGCTGTCGCGTTCGATCACCTCGAGAGGTTGACCGGTGTGTTTTGCGATGATACCGAGCAACAATGCTTTCAATCGCAAAATCTGTTTGGCTTGAATTTCAATATCGGTCGCTTGTCCTTGCGCGCCGCCGAGCGGTTGGTGCATGTGGATGGTCGCATTCGGCAGGGCATAGCGGCGTCCCTTGGTGCCAGCCGCCAGCAACACGGTCCCGAACGACGCGGTCACGCCAACCGCCACCGTGCTGATCGGGTTCGGGATGATCTGCATCGTGTCGTAGATCGCAAGTCCCGCATAGATCACGCCGCCCGGCGAATTGATGTACATGCGAATTTCTTTTTCAGGGTCTTCATGCGACAAGAACAGCAACTGCGCCACGATCACATTCGCAACTTGATCGTCAATCGGCGTGCCGAGAAAAATGATGCGCTCTTTCAATAGCAACGAGTAAATGTCATATGCGCGTTCGCCGCGACCGGTGTTTTCCACAACCATCGGAACAATATTTTTGAAGTCTGGGATCATGTGTAATCTCCTTTTCGATTGGGCGGATGATACAGCCCAAATATAGGATTTTCGTTAACTCTTTGTTTCCTCTTCGGATGAAGAACCCGCTTCGCCCTCATCCTTCGACTCGCTCAGGGCGGCGGGTACAGCTGATTCGGCTTCGGAAACTTTTTCTTCCTCTTTAGCCTGCTCGGCTTTCAGCGCCGCGGCTTCGGCTTTTCTCTCCTCAGGCGATTTGTACTCGCCCACCGCAATAGACTTCAACATTTCCAACGCGCGGCGCGTCATCACGCGGTTCGCTGATTCCATCGCCACCGCTTGCGCCAGTTGTTGCTGACCCTTCTTCCCGCCGCGGACTTTGCTCAAGTCCATGCCTTGCATGGCGAGCGCGTTCAGCGTCTGGCTGAATTCATTATCGAGGGCTTCATTGTCAACTTCAATTTCTTCCTTGCGGACAAGTTCATCGAGGATCAACGAACGCTCGAAGCGTTTCTTCGCAACGGGTTTTACTTCGTCTTCGATGAATTGCTCGCGCGTGGTGTTTCGCAGTTTGAAGTACGTATCCAAGTCCATGCCTTGCTGGCTGAGGCGCTGAGTCAGGTCGCTGAGGACATGTTCGCCTTCGTGGTCGAGCGAGTGTTGGTGATATTTGAATGTCGCGCCTTCTTTGATCTTTTCGATCAAGTCAACGAAATATTTATCATCGTAATCTGCTTTCGATCGATTTTCCACATCCTTGGTCACCATCTCGCGCAGTTCGGCAAGCGTCTCGCCCGCGCCGACAGTTTTAGCAAATTCGTCGTCCAACTCCGGCAGCGTCATCGCGCGGACGGTTTTTACCGTCACGGTCATTTCCGCGCTTTTGCCTTGTAATTCTTCGAGGTCGTAATCGGCGGGAAAATCGTGTTGGATCGTTTTTGTGTCGCCCGGTTTCATGCCCACGAGTTGCTTGGCAAAACCAGCAAAGGGCCACTCGGTATCGCGGTCATCTTTACGGACAACCGTCGCAAAGCCATCGCGTTTCAATTCTGGCGTTTGTGATTCCACATCCACTTGAACATAATCGCCTTCCTGCACTTCACGCTCGACAGTTTCGGTCGTCGCATACATTTGGCGGAGTTCGTCCATCGCCGCGTCCACATCCTTCGATTCAGGGGCGGCTAGTTCGTAGGGGAATCGAATCGAATGGTAGTCGCCCAAGTCCACTTCAGGCGCGAGCGGAATTTTGAAGATCAACTTCGGCGGGTCAAGCGACTCAATATTTTCCAACCTGCCCGATGCGCCGGGGTTCACATCCGCTTCTGTGAGAATGTTCGAGTATTCGCCATCAATGAAATAATCAATTGCCTGCTCGACGATGGCTTGCTCGCCGTAATTCAACACCACCATGTGATACGGCGCCTTGCCCGGTCGGAATCCCGCGATCTTCCCGCGTTCGGAGATTTTCCGCGCCGCGCGGCGTTTGTAGGTATCCAACTTTTCGGGTTCTACTTCAACCACAAGTTTCGCTTCATGGTTCTCTTCGATTGTCTTTTCGATTTTCAATTTCTGCTCCATGTGTTTCCCCCCTCCTTTTAGGAGAGGGGCAGGGGTGAGGTTTTAATATGGGGACGGAGAGAGTCGAACTCTCAAGCCTTGCGGCACAGCATCCTAAGTGCTGCGTGTCTGCCAGTTCCACCACGTCCCCTGGCGGTGAATGCGGCGAAATTATAACGTGGAAATTCGATTTTCGATTTACGATTTTTGATTTACGATTTGACGATTCGTAATTGCTGGATATAATCGCCAACTTGAACCCTGAAACATGAAACCTGGAACTGGAGCATTCATTGAGCCGCGTCATCAACCCTGATTCTGCTGGAAAAGACCGCGCGCGTTTGTCAAAAGCCATCGTGTTGGCAGTGCGCGAATTGGCGAAGCAGACCGAAGTCACGCAAGAAGCGAAAGACCTCGCGGCGTTTATCTCGCTCGCGTTGAAAACCATCTCAGAGGGAATCGATTCCTCCGTTGCCGCGTGGGAGAAGCGCGATTATTGGGTCAAGGCGGACCGCTTCCGCATGGAGTGGATGTGGGCGGGACAATATGCCGATAAGTTGAAAGTTGCCATCTTTACCAACGATTGGGGAACTGTGGCGATGGTCTCTGCTCAGGTCGCGCAGAAGTTTGGCAAGGTGGTGATCGCCCAAAATCACAGGCTGGGGAAACCCTGGGTGGGGGCGCACAGGCAACTCGTCGGGAAGTGAAGCGGGATCGGTCATGTAGAGGCATGACCGATTTTTATTTCCTAATCGGAAAGATCGCGTGAAAGTCCTCGTACCTTTTTTCCAGATTCTGGTGTTTCAATTCTAAACACACCATTCCATTCCCCGATCGTTTGGAACAGGAGGTTGATATTGCCCAATCAACCCAACGAATTATTTTTCCCAGTGTAAACCAAGATCAAAACCTAAGAGGAGAATTTAGCCATGGCTGATAAAAGTCAAGCACACGATAAGCAAGTCCTGCACAAGATGGGGTATGCGCAAGAACTCTCCCGCCGCATGAGCGGCTTCTCGAATTTCGCGATTTCGTTTTCGATTATCTGTATCTTGGCGGGTGGAATTTCCGCCTTCCCTGCCGCGTTCAATGCCCTCGGTTCTGGCGGCGCGTTCCTGATCTGGCTCGTGGGCGGCGTGCTCGCGTTGAGCGTTGCCTTCGGTATGGGACAGATCGCTTCCTCCTTCCCGACGGCGGGTGGACTCTACCACTGGAGCTCGCACCTCGGCGGCAAACTTTGGGGCTGGATGACCGCATGGTTGAACCTGATCGGTTTGATCTGCGTCGTCTCTTCTGTGGACGTGTTGCTGTACACCGTCTTTTTCAAGGATCTCTTCCTCGGCACTGCCCTGGGAGTGGATGTATCTGGCTTTGGGTTCTGGCATCAGTTCATCATCGTCGGCATCATCATGGCGACCCAGGCGTTGTTGAATCATTACGGCATCGATCTCACCACGAAGTTGACCGATTTCAGCGGCTACATGATCCTTGCCCTCACGGTCGTTCTCATCATCGTGCTATTCGCCTTCAGCCCTGTGGCGCTGGATTTCTCGCGTTTGTGGACGTTCCAAAACGTGACCGGTGACGCTGGCGGCGGCGTGGTGCCTTTCCGCACCGAGAGCATCGCCTTTGCCTTCCTGCTGGGACTCTCCTATGTTTGCTATACCATCACAGGTTTCGACGCTTCAGCTCACACATCCGAAGAAACCAAAGACGCCCAGGTGAATGTGCCGAAGGGAATGTGGACGGCTGTGTTCTGGTCTTGGGTGTTCGGCTTATTCGCGGTTGCCGCGTATGTCTTGACCATGCCAAGCCTCGAGGAAGCCCAAGCCGCTGGCTGGGGATCGTTCTTCTATATGTGGAGCGCTTCGCGAATGCCCGGTTGGCTGAGCATCGTCCTCGCGGCTGGACTCGTCATTGTGAACTACCTCTGCGCCCTCGCGGGGCTTACCTCCACTTCGCGCATGATGTACGCCTTCTCGCGCGATGACGGTATCCCTTTCTTCTCCAAGAGCCTTTCCCACGTCAGCACGCAATACCGAACCCCCACGAATGCGATTTGGGTCTCTGCTGGCTTGGCGTTGCTTAGCACCGTCTACGCTCCGTATTACCTCGTGTTAGCGGTGGCGTGCGCGGTATTCCTTTACCTGTCTATGGTGATGCCGATTGCCGCGGGTCTCAAAGAAGAAGGCTCCGCAAAATGGAAGGAAAAAGGACCGTTCAACCTCGGCGGACTCTCCAAGCCCAATGCCGTGCTCGCCATCATTTTCGGCGTCACCCTGGCGATCAGCGGATTCTTCCCGCCCAATGAAAAGGTCTTCTACTTCACGATCCTTTTTGTGGTTGCCTTGCTTGGGCTTTGGTCTAAGAAGACCGCCGTTGTGGGTATCGTCATCGCTGTGATTAGCTACCTTGCGGGCTTCCTGCCTGTGTCTGACGCCAACGCCTTGCATTTCCTCATCCCGCCGGCTGGCACCGCGATCACCGCGATCATTGTCGGTGTGGTTGCCACCGTGATTACTTACGCAACAGGCGGCGAAGACAAACGATTCGAAGGCGTGCCTGAAGGCGAAAAGATCGCCCAACGCCAAAAGATGATCGCCGATATCGAAAAGAGATTTGGCGAACAGTAAAAAATTTCGTGAGCTAAGATTGGAGACTTGCAGGTTGGCGCGGACCAATCGCGGTCTCCAATTTTTATTTTGAAGAGACCTCACAGGTTTCAAAAACCTGTGAGGTCCACACGGGAAAAATATGAAATACCTCCTCGGTATAGATCAAGGCACGACGCAAACCACAGCGGTCATTGTCAACGAGCGTGGCGAAATGATCGAAAAGAACTCGTCGCAACTGCCCGCGCGATTTCCGCAAGCGGGATGGGTGGAGCAGGAGCCCTCCGATATTGTGCGAACGGTCAAAGAAGCGTGCGCGCCGTTGCTGGACAAATACGATATTTCAGCCGTTGGATTCGATAATCAAGGCGAGACATTCGTTGTCTGGGATAAGGATTCAGGGGAGGCTGTGACTCCCGCGATAGTCTGGCAGGATACGCGCGGGCAATCCGTGTGTGACTCACTCGCTTCTTCTCTTGACCTCAGCCTGCTTCGCCGTAAGACAGGTCTTCTACTGGACAGTTACTTCTCCGCGCCGAAACTTAAGTGGGTATTTGAATATTTTCCTGACATCCGCAAACAAGCGCGCGATGGCAAGTTGTTGTTCGGAACAACAGAAACATGGGTGATTTGGAAATTGACCAACGGTAAGTTACACGTGACCGATCCTTCCACTGCGTCACGGACTCTATTGTTCGACATGAATCGCTTCGAGTGGGATGAAGATCTACTAAACTTATTCGACGTTCCAAGAAGTATGTTGCCCGAAGTCAAACCATCTGCAGGCTACATCGGCGATGTGGATTTTGGAAACGGCACGCCGCTTCCGCTCCATGCCATGTTGGTAGACCAGCAAGCCGCGTTGTTCGGTCAGGCATGTTTCAACGCAGGTGAGATGAAATGTTCGTTTGGCACAGGGAGTTTTCTACTGATGAACATCGGCGGGGAGCCGCGCCTCTCGAATAGCGGATTGCTCACCACCGTCGGCTGGAAGTTTGGCGAACACACAACGTACGCCTTCGATGGCGGAATTTTCGTCACAGGGAGCGCTGTCCAGTGGCTGAGAGACAACTTGAAAGCGATCCCAGACACCCCGTCGAGTTTTGAGGCGGCAAAGCGATCAGCAGATCTAGGCGTGGTTGTTGTCCCCGCCTTGCAAGGTCTCGCCGCGCCTCACTGGCGGACAGATGTTCGCGGCGCGATGTTTGGCTTGAACCGAAGCACCACATCCGATGATATTGTGCGGGCAACACTCGATGGCATTGCGTGTCGAGTCTACGAAGTGGTGATGGCGATGTCGGAAGATTTGGGGCAAAAGCCTCCGCATTTGAAAGTGGATGGCGGCCCGTCGGGGAATCCGTATCTCATGCAAATGATCGCTGACTTGTTGGATATTGAAGTGCGTGTTTCAGCGGCACTGGAAGCGACTGCAATTGGAATTGCGAATCTGGCGGGGGTATCCGCGTTGGGAACTTCGTTCGATGATTTGGCAAAGAATTGGAAAGCGGAAACGAGTTATCAGCCGAAGATAACGAAAGATGAAAGAGGAAAGAAATTGGAGCAGTGGGGGAGGGCGGTGGAGGCGGTGAAAGGATTTCACTCCTAACCCGCTGGTTGAGTAGTCCAGCGTGTTCTTCGCGGGACGTATCGAGACCAGAAATGAGGAGTAAATGTGAAAACACGAGGTGTGGTCTCGATACGAGCCGACGATCATGGCTCTACTCGACCACCATATGATATGGAAAATATTTTTGACATCGCCATCATCGGCGCGGGCGCGGTTGGGAGCGCGATTGCGCGTGAGTTATCGAAGTACGACATAAATGTCGTATTACTTGAGTCGAACTCCGATGTTGGGATGGGGACATCGAAAGCCAGCACTGCGATCTGGCATACGGGATACGACGCGACGCCCGAATCGCTTGAGTCGCAGTTGTTGAAGCGCAGTTATCCGTTGATGGAAGCGTTCATGAAAGAGGTGGAGAGTCCGTTCGAGTTGGTGGGAGGGTTGTTGATCGCATGGAACGAAGAACAGTTATGCACGCTCCCGAAGTTGTTGGATAAGGCAATTCAAAATGGGGATTCAGATTGTTACTTGATCGACAAGGCTGAAGTGTACAAACGTGAACCGCATCTCGGCGAAGGCGCGTTAGGCGGGATGGTCGTGCCGCGCGAGGGGATTCTGTGCACGTTTACGATTCCGCTGGCGTGCGCGACTCAGGCGGTGGTGAATGGGGTGGAGTTGAGGTTGGGGTTTAGGGTGGAAAGTGTGGTGAGTGAAAAGTGGAAAGTAGGCGGCAATCAGTTATCAGTGAGCAGTGAGCAGTATGCTGATGTTTATGAAGTCTCCAATGGGGATAAAGTTGTTCGTGCACATTGGATCATCAATGCGGCGGGATTGTATTCGGATGATGTCAACAAGATGTTTGGGCGCGAGGAGTTCAAAGTCACGCCGCGGCGCGGGGAGTTGATCATTTACGAAAAGTTGGCGCGGAGGTTGGTGAATCATGTGTTGTTGCCAGTGCCGACAGCGACAACGAAGGGCGTGTTGGTCAGCCCGACGATTTACGGGAATGTGTTGCTGGGTCCGACGGCGGAGGATTTGAACGATAGGTCCGCGACGAACACGAGCGAGAGTGGATTGAAGTCGTTGCTTGAAAAAGGGAGAAAGATTCTGCCAGAGTTGCTTGAGGAAGAAGTGACTGCCACGTATGCAGGTCTGCGGGCGGCGACGGAGCACAGCGACTATCAAATCTCGCTTCATGCGGAACAAAGATACATTTGCGTCGGCGGGATTCGGTCAACGGGGATTTCTGGATGTTTGGGGATTGCGGAATATGTTGTTGATTTGTTGAAAGAGGGTGGGGTAGAGTTGAAACGCAAGCCTGCGTTCAAGTCCATCAAGATGCCGAACATCGGCGAGGCGTTTCCACGTCCGTATCAAATGGGGGAGATGATCGCGAAAGATTCTGATTACGGAAAGATTGTTTGTCATTGTGAGAGTGTCACGTTGGGTGAGTTGAGAGATGCACTGGAGTCGCCGATCCCTGCGCGGAGTTTGGACGCGTTGCGGAGGAGGACGCGCGCGATGCAGGGACGGTGCCAGGGATTTAATTGTCAGGCGACGTTAGAGATGTCATTGCGAGGAGCGACAGCGACGAAGCAATCTCCGACTAGTGCAGAGAAATCTTCGTTATTACCTGCGCTTCGACTGCGCTCCGCTCCGCTCAGCGCGACAGATGTGTTGATCGTCGGCGCGGGACCTGCTGGGTTGGCGGCGGCGTTAGAGTTGAGGAGGCTTGGTATTAGAGATGTTGTGGTTGCAGAGCGCGAGAGTGAAGCAGGTGGGATACCACGCCTGTGTGGACATACGGGATTTGGTCTGCGAGATTTTCGGCGCGTGATGACCGGTCCGAGTTATGCGCAGAGGTATTGTGAGTTGATTCAAGAAGCGGAAATTAATTTGCGTGTAGCCAATACAATTCTCAATCTTGAAGTTAATAAGAATAAACACAAAATAGAATCATCATATATAAGTCCAAACAACATGGGCAGCATTGAGGCAAGGTCTGTCTTGCTTGCAACGGGCGTGCGCGAGAGACCGCGGTCTGCGCGGATGATCCCTGGTCATCGCCCACAGGGAGTGTTTACAACGGGATCATTGCAGAGGTTTGTGTACGAACATCATCTGCCTGTTGGCAAGCGCGCGGTGATCGTTGGGGCGGAGGTTGTGAGTCTTTCGGTTGTGACGACTCTTCTGCACGCGGGCGTGAAGGTGGCGGCAATGGTGACGGAGTTGCCAAGTCATCAGCTGTATTTGCCGATATTTCTGCCAGCAAAAGTTCTGTATGCGGATATTCTTGCACGCACAAAGATTTTGATGGATATGCGAGTAACAAATATTCATGGAAAAGAGAGGGTTGAAGGAATCGAAGTAGAACAATTTGGCAAATTGTCCTACATTGAATGTGACACGGTGATCTTTACTGGCGATTGGGTTCCTGAAAATGAATTGGCGAGGAGGGGAGAGGTGGAAACGTCCAAGCCGTGGATGGGTCCGCAGGTGGATGGGGCGTTTCGCGCGTCGCAGATGGGAGTGTTTGCGGCGGGGAATCTGTTGAGGGGAGTCGAGACCGCTGATTGGGCGGCGATGGAGGGTCGGGCGGCGGCGCGATCCATTGCTCGGTGGTTGGAAAAAGCCGAATGGTCTGCGACCAGATTGCCCGTCGAGGTTGAAGCGCCCGTCTCGTGGATTTGTCCAAATGTGTTGAGTCCCGATGTCCGCGTGGATGGATTCCGATTCTGGTCGAAGGCGTTCCGTCGGAATGTCAGGTTGCAACTAAAGCAGGGTACGCGGGTTTTGTATGAAAAGCGGGTTGGGTGGTTGAAGGCAAACGTCGCTTTGAGTTTGAGCAGTGAATGGGTCGAGAAAGTGAATTACGCAGGCGAGGCTATACAACTTGTCATACAAGCGTGATGTATGGTAAAGTTTGTAAGTAAGCCGAAGACATATTTGGAGATGCCATGAAAATTGCGCTCGTCATCGGTTCGACCATTTCAACCATCAAGGATGAAGTGATACGGGGGCGGAAACTGCTCATTGTGCGGGATGCGGATACAGCGGGCAAGCCGACGGGCGAGCCGTATATCGCCGTGGACACGGTCAGCGCAGGGACGGGGGACCTGGTGATGGTCACCGACGGTTCATCGGCTCGTTACACGAATCAAACCACCAACGCGCCTGTGGACGCGGTGATCGTGGGTGTGATCGATTCGCTTGAGATGGGGGGGAAGGTTTCGTACAGGAAAGAGTGATTACAAGATACAAGGTACGCGATACGAGTTACGGTTCGTATCCTGTACCTTGTATCTTGTATCCCGAACACATATGGCTGATTCACGTGACCTTTTGTCAGTAGGCGTGGATGTGGGTACGACCACCACTCAGATCGTCTTTTCACGCCTCAACTTGCAGGATGTGTCGCGACCTGGGCAAATACCGAGAATAAATATTACCGATCGGAAAGTGATCTATCAAAGCCCGATCGTTTTCACGCCGTTGGTTGATTCTGATACGATCGACGCGGACAAGCTGAATCAGATCGTGCGGAGCGAATATTCATCCGCTGGTGTGGAGCCGAGTCAAGTGGAGACGGGCGCGGTCATCATCACGGGTGAGACTGCGAAAAAGAAGAATGCGGACGAAATCCTGCGGGCGTTGTCGGGGCTGGCTGGCGAGTTCGTCGTCAGTGTGGCGGGACCGAATGTGGAGAGTTTGATCGCTGGCAAAGGCGCGGGCGCGGCGCAATATTCGCAGACGAACTTTGCCACCGTCACCAACTTGGACATCGGCGGCGGGAGCGCGAACAGCGCGACGTTCCGCAGTGGCAACCTGATCGGCGCGGCGGCGATGAATTATGGCGGTCGCATTTTGGAGATTGATCATGCGACGGGTATCGTGAGGCATATTGCGGAGCCTGCGCGGAGGATACTTGAAGATATTGGTTTGAGATTGGAGATTGGAGATTCGCCTTCGTTTGAGGATCTGCGTCGCTTTACGGATCGTATGGCTGATATGACCGTTGAACTCATCGAAGGGACGAACTCGCCGCTGGCGCAGAAGATTTATCTCACGCCGCCTGTCGGTGTTTCGGGTAAAGGTTCGGTGCTGATGTTCTCTGGCGGTATCGGACATTATTACTACAACCCGATTCCCATCGACTCGGTGAGCGACGCGACGATTCACGATGATGTCGGTCCGTTGCTGGCGGAGTCGTTGCGGAAACATGCAACGCTGAACTCGTACTCGATTGTGCCGCCCGCAGAGACGGTCCGCGCGACGGTGTTGGGAGCCAGTACACAAACGGTGACTCTCTCAGGCTCGACGATTTGGGCAGAGAAGGAAATTTTGCCGTTGAAGAATGTGCCTGTGATAAGACCCATATTTACAATCGCTGGTCGAGTAGCCGAAGGCGTATCGAGACCAGAGGGCATCAACCCTGCATCTGTTTCAAATGCGATCTCCGAAGCCGTCACCCGCTGGGATGTGAATCTCGCAACCGACCCATTCGCAATTGCGCTGGAACTCGAAAAATCATTGGACTATCAATCCCTGACTCAACTCGCCAATGGACTCAACGACTTCGCCAACACCATGCCCAGTGACCGACCGCTCATCGCCATCATCGAACGCGACTACGCCCAAGCACTCGGTCAAACCGTTAAAGGCTTGGCTCCCTCCCGCGCGTTACTCGTCATTGATCAGGTCGGCTTATCCGAAGGCGATTACATTGACATCGGGGCACCGCTCATGGACGGACGCGTTGTCCCGCTGAGCGTGAAGACGTTGATTTTTTATCATTGATGATTAGAGATATGCGATTTTCTATAGAAGAATCTCAGTTTTTCTCTAGCGTGAAAGCGGGTGATGTAAATGCCGTAATACTTGCATTACATCCAGAACCTTATCTTGTCGAATCTCGAGATGAGATTGGTAAGACGCCTCTGCATCTCGCTGTGGAAAATGGCTTGGTTGAGATGGTCAAGTTATTAATCTCAGCAGGCGCAAAGGTTGAAGCGGTTGACGGTAATGGGACTACTGCTTTGCATCTGGCTATTGAACAGTCATTAACGAATCACGCAATCGAACGAATAGTCTTTACTGAAATTGCCAATTTTCTTTTGGAAGCTGGTGCAGATGTAAATGCCTATGATAAAAATGGATTCTCCCTGTTGCACAATGCTTCGGTTTCGGGGGACAAAGAAATAATAACTTTTCTTGTTGGGAAAGGTGCAGATGTAAATTTGAGAGGTACCAAAGGCTTCACCCCCCTTCATTGGGCGCTATGTGCAAATATTGAAGAGCGCGACATTCAAAATCATTTGGACGCTATCGAAACCTTGATAAGTTTTGGGGCCGATGTGATCGCTAAAACAGAAGATGGGAAGACTCCATTGATTGTCTTAAGTGAGAATAATCCTGGGCGTCCACAGTTGGCTAAATTGCTAAAAAGATTTGACGCAGCATAACCAATTAAAAGGTAATCTCATGCTCCTCCGAACCAAACTGCACGGTAAGACCGCCATCCACGAATACGACCACGAATTCACGAATACGGGCGCGTCAATTCGTTTATTCGTGAAAAATTCGTGGACGGTAAGCAACACCAACCCTAAAATGAATCTTTCCTCTTTCCTTCTTTCCTTATTCTTCCTTTGTGACCTTCGTGTCACTTCGACTTCGCTCAGTGCAAGCCTTTGTGGTGAAAAATGATTCTCCGAACCAAACTTCACGGCAAGACCTACGAATTCCCCGACATCCGCCTCCTGATGGGTAAAGCCAACGAGGAGAAATCAGGCGACCGTCTCGCGGGAGTCGCGGCTGAGACCACTGCCGAGCGCGTCGCGGCGAAGATGGTGCTGGCAGAAGTCCCGCTATGGGTTCTGCATGATAACCCCGCCGTGCCGTATGACCAGGATGAGATCACGCGTCTCATTCACGACGCCGTAGACCAGACCATCTACAACGAAGTCAAAGATTGGACAGTGGGGGAGTTCCGTGAATGGATTCTCTCCGACAAGACCTCCACCGAGATGATTCGCCGCGTCTCGAACGGACTCACCGCCGAGATGATCGCGGGCGTCACGAAATTGATGTCGAATCTCGACCTGATGTACGCGGCGAAGAAGATTCCCGTCACTGCCTATTGCAACAACACGATCGGGAAGCCAGGAACGCTGTCCAGCCGCAACCAGCCCAACCATCCGACTGATTCGCCCGAAGGCATCCGCGCGGAGATTTACGAGGGGTTGTCCTACGGCTCAGGCGACTCGGTCATCGGCATCAATCCCGTTGACGATTCGTACGGCTCGGTCGCGCGCCTGCTCGACATGACGTACGACATCATCAAGACTTGGAACATCCCCACGCAAAATTGTCTGCTGGCGCACGTCACAACGCAGATGAAGTGTATGCAATCAGGTTCGCCTGTTGGGCTTGTCTTTCAGTCGCTGGCGGGTTCGCAAAAAGGCAACGACTCGTTCGGCATCTCCATCGGACTCATGGATGAGGCATACGAACTTGCGAAGAAGCATTGCTTCCCGACGGGTCCGAACTACATGTATTTTGAAACGGGACAAGGCGCGGAACTTTCGTCGGAGGCGCATAACGGCTGGGATCAACTCGTGCTTGAAGCGCGCTGTTATGGTTTCGCAAAACGCTACAGCCCGTATCAAGTCAACACGGTGGTCGGCTTCATCGGTCCCGAGTATTTATACGACGCGCGCCAGATCCAACGCGCGGGACTCGAAGATCATTTCATGGGCAAACTCACGGGCATCTCGATGGGCGTGGACGCCTGTTACACCAATCATGCCCGCGCCGATCAAAACGCCATCGAGAATCTCGCGGTCATGCTCACCGCGGCGGGATGCAATTATTTCATGGGCGTGCCAATGGCTGACGACCCGATGCTCTCGTATCAATCCACGTCGTATCACGACGCGCCCACGCTTCGTCAACTGTTCAACCTGCGCCCCGCGCCAGAATTCGAAAAGTGGATGGAAGAAATGGGTCTCATCAAGAACGGCATCCTCACCGACAAAGCAGGCGACCCGACGATATTCCTAAAGAGATAACCGTAGTGACGACTTCAGTCGTTACCTTGACGACTAAAGTCGTCACTACGTATCGGAGAAATATTTTATGGACGACACCCAACTCAACACCCTCGTGGACGCGATCGTACGCGAACTCAAAGCCTCGGGAGCCGTGAAGCCCGCTTCCTCCGCAGGGACGCCTGCCTCTGCTTCGTCAACTCTCCCCTCCTCTTCGGCTTCCTCCGCCAAACCTCAAGCCAATTACCAATTACCAATTACCAATCTCACCATTGACCTCCCCGACCCCACCCTCACCCGCTCCACTCCGCGCGTCAAGAATCCCAAAGATGCAGAAGGGTTGAAAGCCCTCATGGCATCCACCACCGCCCGCATCGGAGTCGGTCGCGCAGGTCCGCGTTACAGCACGGCGGAGTTACTTTTATTCCAGGGCGATCATGCCGTGACGCAAGACGCGCTCTATCGTGACGTTGACCAGAAATTATTGGACGAGTTCAACCTCTTCACCGTCCAAACGAAAATCACAGGCGGCAAACAGGAATACCTCCTCCGCCCTGATTTGGGTCGCTTACTCAACGACGACGCCAAACGCATTATCAACGAGAAATGCCAGAAGAACGTCAACATCCAACTCGTCGTCGGCGATGGACTCTCCGCCGCGGCAATCGAAGCAAACCTGCGTCAGATATTTCCTGTACTCAAACAAGGTGTGCAAACCGCAGGTCTCACGTTTGGAACGCCGTTCTTCATCAAGTATGCCCGAGTCGGCGTGATGAACGATGTCGGCGAACTCATCAAGCCCGATGTGGTCATCTTGCTCATCGGCGAACGCCCTGGGCTGGGACGCGCCGAGTCGATGAGCGCGTACATGGGCTACAAACCCAAATACGGCGACACAGACGCCGACCGCGATGTGGTCTGCAACATCTTCGAAAACGGCGGAACCAATCCGCTCGAGGGCGGGGCGTTCGTCGTGCAGATCGCCCAAAAGATGCGCAAACATCAAGCATCTGGCGTAAAATTGAAGTTGGCGAATTAGAATTCGATGGTCGAGTAGCCCGAATGCTTTAGAGGGCGTATCGAGACCATCAGGCAACAAAAGCAATTTCTGTTCGAGAAGTACTCTTGCAAACTGGTGGTTTCGATACGGGCTTCGCTACCGCTCAGCCCTACTCAACCACCGAGGAAAATTATTTATGGCAATCCTCGACCCTCTCTATGGAACTCCCCTCGCGGTGCAATTGATCCCTCAGGTGCATCGTAACTTCGCGGAGCAACTTAAACTGCGCGACGATCAACGCTCCATTGGTCTCCTCAGCGTGGACAACGACGACGCGACGTACACAGCCATTGACGAAGCGACGAAGATGGCAAACGTCGAAGTGGTGTATGCCAAGTCGTTTTACGCGGGCGCGAAGCACACGTCGGGAAAATGGTCGGGTGAGATCATGGCTATTTTAGCGGGACCAGATCCCGCCGAAGTCCGAGCGGGATTGAATGCCGCGGTGAACTACATCAAGACTCAAGCCGTCTGGTATTCCGCCAACGACGACGACTCCATCGCATTCTTCCCGCATGTGATTTCGAGAACAGGCACATATCTTTCGCAAGTGTGCAACATCCCTGTCGGTTCGCCGATCGCGTATCTTGTGGCGACTCCAAACGAAGGCTTGGTCGCGCTCGATGCGGCGTTAAAATCAGCGGACGTGAACATCGTCGCATTGACCATGCCGCCGTCTGAAACGAATTACATGGGCGTGATGCTCACAGGCGACCAACCCGCCTGCAAAGCCGCCGCAACCGCGTTTCAAAATAAAGTGTTAGAGGTTGCGAGTAATCCACTCAACTATTAAGAACACTTCGCTGGTTGAGTAGGCGGCGTTCGTCCGCCGTATCGAAACCAGCAGGTACGCAAAATAACTTTTGTTCGAGATGTATTCTTGTAACTGGTGGTCTCGATACGACACTCGCTATCGCTCGTGTCTACTCGACCACCGAGGCATAATCTATGACCGACTTTGACAACGATCTCCAATCCATTCAGGAAGCCCGCACACTTGCCACGCAAGCGCGTGACGCTCAACGCGCGTTTCTCCACGCCACCCAAGCCGAAGTGGATCGCATCTGCGCGGCGATGGCGCAAGCCGCGGCTGATGCGTCTGTGCAACTCGGCAAAATGGCGAGCGAAGAGACGGGCTATGGCGTGCCTGAACATAAAACGCTGAAGAATTTATTGTCGTCGCAATTATTGTGGGAAGCCATCAAGGATATTCCAACCGTCGGCGTGATTCGCAGTGACCCTGTGAAAAGAACCTATGACATTGCGTGGCCCATGGGCGTTGTCGCCGCGTTGACTCCATCCACCAACCCAACATCCACGACGATGTTCAAGACGTTGATCGCGGTCAAAGCGAAGAATGCGATTGTGATCGCGCCGCATCCATTTGCCGCGAAGTGTTGCGCGGAAACCATCCGCATCATGGCAGAAGCGGGCGAGCGGGCTGGGATGCCGAAGGGACTGATCTCGTGCATGACGAAAGTATCCCTGCCTGGCACACAGGAATTGATGAAGCATAAATACGTCGCGTTGATTCTCGCCACAGGCGGCTCGGACATGGTTCGCGCGGCTCATTCCGTTGGCAAGCCCGCGTACGGGGTCGGTCCTGGCAACGTCCCCGCGTATGTGGATCGTTCAGCGGATGTGGCGAAGGCGGCGAAATACATCGTCGCATCGAAAGCGTTCGATCATTCCGTGATCTGCGCCACCGAGCAAGCCGTCGTTGCGGATCGTCCCATCGCGGCGCAACTCGAAGAATTGATGAAAGTTGAGGGCGCGTACTTTGTTGACGATAAGATCAAACAAATTTTGGCGAAGAATTTGTTTGTCGGTCATTTGCCGAATCCTAAATCGGTGGGGAAGAGTCCACAGCAGTTGGCACAGCAATACGGATTCAGCGTCCCTGATTGGGCGCGGATTCTCGTTGTGCGACTCAACAGCGTTGGGCGCGACGAGCCGCTCTCTGGTGAAAAGCTCACCACCGTCCTCGGCTGGTACGAGGTGGATGGCTGGGAGGAAGGTTGTGAACGCTCTTTGGAGATGATCGCATACGGCGGGCGCGGACATTCGCAAGTCATCCATGCTCAAGACGAGAATGTCATTATGCAATTCGGTTTGCAGAAACCCGTGTTCCGCATCGTGGTCAACACTTTCGGGACGCTCGGCACAACAGGCTACACCACTGGCTTGATGCCCTCGATGACTCTCGGCTCGGGCGGAGTTGGCGGCGCGATCACGGGCGATAACATCAGCGTGCATCACATGTATAATACCAAGCGACTGGCGTACGAGATCCGCACCGCGCCCGATGCCGCGTTTACGCCTGGCTCAACGGATACGCAGACTCAAAGAGGTATGTTTAGTGGTGGAGCGGGTTCGGTGGCGTCGAACGCGGTAAATCCACAGGTGGAAGAGATCGTGAGGAAGGTGTTGTTGGAGTTGAAGAAATAATCTCGCGCTGAGCGGAGGGACGATGCTCTTTCGTCCCGAAGACGAAGCGCAGTTGCGAAGAGTGCGCTTCGTCTCCAGCCTTCGCAAACTTCGCTCAGGCTTCCGCTCAGCGCGATGAATTGGTTAGACGCCCGATGTGAGCGATTGAATCATTTTCAATCTTTCACATCCGATGTCTAATCGGAGGAATGCGACATAAATGTCGCGTTACAATATTTATCTCAAAGGAGATTTAAGCCATGCCCGTAGATGTAGCAATGATCGCTTTAGGAATGGTGGAGACCAAGGGTCTCGTCGGCGCAATCGAAGCCGCGGACGCGATGGTCAAAGCCGCAAACGTGACGCTGATCGGCAGTGAATATGTCGGCGGCGGATACGTGACCGTGATGGTGCGCGGTGACGTCGGCGCGGTGAAAGCCGCGACCGATGCAGGAGCCGCCGCGGCAAAGCGCGTGGGTGAACTCGCGTCTGTGCATGTGATTCCACGCCCGCACGGTGACGTCGAGATGATCCTGCCGCAGAATAGCAAGGGTTCGTTCGGCGGACGCGGTAAAGAGAAATAGGTCACGCAGGATTTGAACCGCCAAGAACGCAACACTTGCACAAGCACCAAGTGCAGGCGAGAGCGCAAAGATTCTTTTTTGATTCCTTCGCGTCCTTCGCGTCCTTCGCGCGCTTCGCGGTGAAAACCGTTTCTCATGCCGCGTCAACTATTTACTGCGGAGGATATTCGCCGTCTGGCGCGTGAGCGCGTCGGTCCGCTTGTGCTTGCGCCTGACGATATCGTCACACACGAGGCGCAGGATGTGGCGTTCGCTTTGGGCGTGAAAATGATTCGAGAAGCCGAATCAGGCGTCCCCGTGGGAAGAAACGAGGCGTCCGCTGCCACGAATCTGCCGCCGCTGAAAGTCGTCAAAATGGCGAACGTCCAGATGGAGCAGTTCACCGAAGGCAAGACTACGGCTGGCACGCACGTCTGGCTGAAGGATGTGGTCGTCACGCAGGATCGATCGCCGATGGGCGCGGGATTTATGTCGCTCGACAAAGGCGAGATGCAGTGGACGTTGACGTATGACGAGATTGACATCGTGCTTGAGGGCGAACTCGTGATCACGTGCGGAAGCGAACAAGTGCGCGGCAAAACGGGCGATGTGATTTACATCCCGAAAGGTTCGAGCATCACGTTTGGGACGCCGAACTGGACGCGCTTTGTGTATGTGGTGTTTCCTGTGAATTGGAACGAGAAATAATTTTTACCACGAAGGACACGAAGTACACTAAGGAAAGAAAATCAAATTGGATGAATCCGAATCTGACGACTCTTCTGACTCAGACAGACCGCATCATGGCTGGACAAAATGGCTGGCACGCCGACCCGAACCTGATTCTCCCCTCAGGCATTTATCAGGGACGCGTGCATGTCGGTGTGGACTTGGGAACGGCATACACGGTGTTGGTCGTTCTCGATGAAAACTTTCAGCCGATTGCGGGCGAGTATCAATTCGCAGAGGTGACGCGCGACGGACTCGTCGTGGACTTTATCGGCGCGGTGGATTTGTTGCGGACGATGAAAGCGAAGGTCGAGAAGAAACTTGGCTTCAAGTTGACCTCCGCCGCGACGGCGTATCCGCCAGGCGTGCCGCAAGCGGAAGTGCGCGCAACTGCCAACGTGTTGCACGGCGCGGAACTGGATTGCACAGGCGTCATTGACGAGCCGACCGCCGCGAACAATGTGTTGAAGATCCGCGACGGTGCAATTGTAGATGTTGGCGGCGGCACGACAGGCATCGCCATCTTCCGTGATGGGGAGGTGGCGCACACCGCCGACGAGCCGACAGGCGGAACATCTTTCTCGCTGGTGATCGCTGGCTCGACGGGCAAAACGTTCGAGGAAGCCGAAGCGATGAAAAAGAATCCGAGCGAGCAGACGCGGTTATTTCCCGTCGTCCGCCCTGTGATGGAAAAGGTCGCTTCGATCGTCAATCGGCATGTGGCTGGTTATCAAGTGGACAAGCTGTATCTGGTCGGCGGCACGTGCGCGTTCGTTGGCATGGATGAAGTGATTCAAGAAATGACAGGCATCGAAACGGTTCTACCGAGCAATCCGCTGTTCGTTACGCCGCTTGGGATTGCGATGAATAATTAAACTCGAAAGGATGTCATTCTGAGCCGCGGAGCGGCGAAGAATCTCCCTCACGACACGGAGACCCTTCGCTATCGCTCAGGGTGACACTAGGTGAAACATGGCATCAGATCAATTTTCATTACGCGTATATTCCTATCTCGACCGAATGCAGCCGCAGTATGCCGCGTTCGTTGGGACGATCACACAAGGCGACCTTCCAACCGAGGGCATGGCATCCTTGTACGTTGAGGTCGCCCCAGGCAACGAAGTATTTCGGCTGGTGGATATCGCCGTCAAATCAACCGAAGCGAAGCCTGGCGCGCAACTGGTCGAGCGCGAGTTCGGCATGTTCGAAATCCATTCACATTCGCAATCCGAGGTATTGGAAGCGGGGCGAATCGTATTGGATCGACTCAGCCTGAAACCCGAAGAACGCATCAAGCCGTTCATCGCATCCGTGCAGATCATCACCAACGTGGACCCGTATCAGGCGCAGTTGTTGAATCGTTTCCGCCGCGGCTCGATGCTTGTCCCTGGCGAGACGATGCTCGTGCTGGAATGCGCTCCCGCCGCGTATATCAACTACGCGTGCAACGAAGCGGAAAAAGGCGCGAACATCAAAATCCTGCACGTGTCGTCTGTGGGACGGTTCGGTCGCATGTGGCTCTCTGGCTCCGAAGCGGAGATCGTCGCGGCGCGGAATTCGGCGGTGAAGGCGTTGGAGGGGTTGGATGGGAGACCTGAGAAATAAAGGCAGAGGATTAGAGGACTGGCGGTCGAGTAAGTGGTAAATAGTGATTGGTAATTGGAGACTGGAGACTGGTGGTTGAGCGCAAGCAGTCGAGACTACCGAGTAAGTGGTAAATAGTGATTGGTAATTTGAGATTAGAGACTGGAGACTGTATGCCCAAGGTCTTTTATACCGAACGCGATATTGATGAGATGAAAGCGCGCGGGGTCACGTCATTGGACATCACGGATAATGTGGTGGTCACGGATGCGGCGTTGGAACGCGCGATGAAGTATGAGATGAAAATCACCCGCGCCGATTCGTCGTCCGCGCCGAAAGCGACGTTGAGCGGCTCGGTGAATTTGGTCGCGGCATACTCGCGGACCGAGTCCGCTGGGGATGCGGAGTTGAAGGCGAAGATCAAGTCCGCGGTGCTGGCAAAGTTGGATGGGCAGGTGGATGCGGCGATGCTCGACGCGGTTATTTCGCGAGTGATTTCTTCACTAAAATAAGTTTGCTCTCGTCGCCGTCCACGGCGGCGAGGACGCCGCCTAGATCAATGATAAAACCCGCCTTTCGGCGGGTGTTTGTTTTAATTTGACGTAAAACGTCCCGCAGGTTGGGCTGGGCAGCGTGCGCCCTGATTGAATCCTGCGGGACGGTGAAGTTACGCGGTGGGCAAATTCTTTTCGGTGGCGTTGAGCAAGTCAATCATCTCTTCGCGGATGTGTTTGTTGAGGAAGTGATGTTCCAGCGTGGAGAGGGGCAGGAAGCGCGCGCCCGCGACGACGTGGATGCAGTTCGCCGATCCGCACAGGCAGATGAACGGCGCGTCCATTTCCCATTCGGTGGATGGATAGAAGAACGAGAGTTCCTCTCCCTTCTCGATGTCGCGTCGCGCCACCATTTGCATCTTTGCGGTATCGAGGATCACGTTCGGATCGCATGAGTGATTCAACGCGGCAAGTTTGCCCACATCCGTGTGTTCGGTGCGATCAATTTGAACCGTAAATCGATTCGGCTTGTTGACCACTTTCTCGCGCGGGATTGCGCAGATCACTTCCCCTTGTTTGTATTGCTGTTTTGTGATCAGAGTTCTGAATTTATTTTCGGTTTTGATCACAAGTGTTTCCATTGAAACCATATAGTTTTCCTTTCGTGTTGTCATTTCAATTGAGTCGAGATTATGAATTAGATTTGTTTGCAGAATCTGATTGTGTATTCTTTTTCCCCTTCTTTGTTAGAAAGTAAACCACCGCTCCAACAATGGCAATTGGTATTCCGCAGATTGAGCAGGTCGTCACGGACATAAGTGTTTGAATTAGAAAACTGCCAGCGCCTGGATCGAGGTATTTCAAAACATTTGACCCTATTATCGGCACGGTTATGATTGCGCTAACCACTACGATTCCAAATATTGGAAACAGATTTATTTCCCTGAAGTTAGGAACAATCAGTTTGTGTAGTGGAGAAGTTTTGTTCGCGAAGAAAAGCTCATTCATAGAAATTCCATCAAATTGCAATCTTTTATATGCCAACTATGAGATTGCTTCGTCGCGAAGAACAAGAGCGCTCCTCGCAATGACATGAATATAAACAGTATAACGATAATAAAAATAATTTCAAGGGTTTTGAAAGCGGAAATAAAAACTTTAAGGTCAAGTGATTCCCTCCTCCGAACGGCTAGGATGCGAACTAATCAAACATCCGATATATTTTATTTTCATAAGCGGTACACTGCGAATACTTGGTTCATTCAAACCGATATGTTATAAGGAGACAATCATGTCCAATCCATTTACTGAATTTTCAAACTACCTAACTGCCGCTGTTGAGAAGGGCGGCGAAAGCGCTGTCACTGTTGATGCGCGCAAACGTTATCCCGCAAGCGGAATCGCGTATGCAGAAGATCTCGTCCTCACCGCCGATCATGTGGTGACGCGCGAAGACGTCAAAGTGATTCTGCCCGACGGCAAGAGTCTCTCCGCGACAATTGCAGGGCGCGATGCGGGTTCAGACCTTGCTCTCTTGCGACTCGCGGAAAAAGCACTCAAGCCCGCAAAGACATCGAACGATGTGAAAGTCGGTCAACTTGTGCTTGCCCTTGGACGACCAAACACATCGGGCATACAAGCCTCGTGGGGAATCGTCACCGCGATTGCGGGACCCGCGCGCACGCATCGCGGCGGCTTGCTCGATGAATACATCTCAACCGAAACAACTCCGTATCCTGGCTTCTCTGGCGGTCCGCTCGTCAACACCGAGGGCGAAGTCATTGGCTTGAACACATCGGGTCTCGGGCGCGGCTCGTCGCTGACCATCCCTGCTAAAGTGGCATGGCGCATTGCGGATGAACTCGCCAAGCATGGCTCGGTCAAGCGCGGCTATCTCGGCGTCCGCACACAGCCTGTTGAAATCCCCGAAGCCGCGCGCAAGAGTCTCAAGCGCGAACAGAAAAGCGGATTGCTCATCTTGTGGCTCGAAGAAAACGGGCCCGCGCAAAAAGGCGGTTTGTTCGTCGGCGATACCATCGTCGCGGTTGCGGGTCAACCCGTCAGCGACCCCGATGATCTCTTCGCCTCGCTCAAGAGCGACACCGTTGGCAAATCAGTTGTCGTTGAAGTTCTGCGCGGCGGCAAGGCTGAGAATGTCAACGTGACGGTGGGCGAGCGCAAGTGATTCGCGTCTTGTTGAAACTTTCATCGCCCGCATTACGCGCTGGGTTGCAAGCCCTGCTCGCGTCTGATAAGACGATCAAAGTTGTCAACGATTCATTGGATGAAGAAAACGAAGTGGATGTGATCATCACATCCACTTCGTTCGCGTCTCTTTCGGGACTTGAGCCTGCTCTGCCCTCGTCGGCTGGAGTCCTCCTCCTGAGCGACGACCAGGCTGACGTCCGCGAGATGAAGCGTTCGTCCCGCGTGTGGGGAATCCTGCCGACGGATTCATCCGCTGAAGAGTTGACCGCCGCCATCCACGCGCTATCGCAGGGACTGATCGTCGGAGCGCCGCAGTTGTTATTTGAATCGGAAATCGAACCCGTAGAGCGCGGTCCGCTCACTGAGAGGGAATTGGAAGTGTTGGGGTTGTTGGCGCAGGGGTTGGCGAACAAACAGATCGCGGCCGAGTTGGGGATCAGCGAACACACCGTAAAATTTCACGTCTCTTCGATCTACACAAAATTGGATGTGACCAACCGCACCGAAGCCGTGCGCGCGGGTCTGCGCGGCGGGTGGGTCGCGTTGTGAAATTAACTTCAAGCACAAGGAAGTTTTGTTTAGCCACAGAGTTCACAGAGACCTCTGAGAAAATCTTTTTTTCTCTGTGCTCTCCCATGGCACCGCCCGCCAGGGCAGGTGTGTGGCGAGGAAATTTTTTCAAGGTGTCTTGTTAAATACCGTGACCACCTACGGGATGAGTTTCGTAGCGTTCACCAAAGCCCGCGATGAATGATTTTCCGCGCGCGATGGCTTGTTGAACGGAAGGTAATGTCAGTGACGCGCGATGACTCTCTTGGCTGTCCCACACTTCTGTGACCCAAATTGCGTCTTCGTCTGTGGAATCATGCGCGATCACATAACTCAAACAGCCAGGCATGTCATTGACGCCGTTCAGCAGGATGGCAATCAATACATCGCGCTGTCCTTTTATCGCATTTATTTTCCCGATCAAACCGTACATTTTGTGCTCCTGTGTAGTAGCGACTTGAGTCGCTTTTCTGCGGCAACTTGACGACTGAAGTCGTCACTACGTTTTGCCTTTCCACAAATAATCAAAACATCGCCATCTGACTCTCCGCTCGCCTGCCATCCAACAAAACAAATGGGGAAACGCGAGCGACAACGATTCCCATTTTGCGGAGGGCGGTCAGGTCGCGGAGTTTCGCTGTGCGGCGCGCTTGCAGGATTGCGTCCGCGTGTTTGGGTCCAATGCCAGGGATGCGGAATAGGTCGCGCTTTTCTGCTTTGTTGATTTCAACTGGCTTCCCTTTCAAGTTCATTTGCGCCCACGCCATTTTTGGATCAGTGTGGAGGGGGAGATTCTCGTTTTGTGTGAACGGCATGTCTTCCAAATCGAAGCCGTAATCACGCAACAGGAATGAGGCTTGATACAAGCGATGCTCACGCAACGGATCCACGGCGGCTTTGTTTTCGAGCGGCGTATCACGGATGGGGTGGAAGGCGGAAAAATATGCTCGTGTGAGACGGACGTTTTTCATCAGCCAGTTGGTTGTCGTCAATAATTCCAGATCAGATTCATCCGAGCCGCCCGCCACGAACTGCGTAACAGTTGACGGATATTTCCCATTCCAGAATTTGTGCGCGGGTTGGCTTCGTCGAATCTCCTCGACCCACTTCAACGGGCGAAGTAACTCTTCGATGAAAATTTTATGCGGGGCGAGTCTTGCCAGCCGTTCGGTGTTCGGCGCTTCGAGGTTGATCGAGACGCGGTCGGCGAGTTGCATCATGCGCTCGACCTGTCCCTTCTCGGCGCCAGGCATGATCTTGAGGTGCATGTATCCGCGGAAGCCAAGTTTCTTGCGGAGTATCTCCGCCGTGTCAATGATTCTGTTTTGTGTGTTCGCTCCGCCCGCGGCAATGCCCGAACTGAGAAAAATCCCTTCCGCCATTTTCGCCTTGTTCATCTTCATGAACAACTCGGCAAATTCCTGCGGCTTGAACGTGGCGCGGCGGAAGTCGCGTCCCGCGCGGAAGGGACAGTAGTAACAATCCCGTTCGCAGGCGGAGGTGAGCAGTGTTTTCAGCAGGACGACTTGTTTTCCATTGGGGAGTTGGGCGGGATGGGTGAACGCGGCGCGTTTTTCCCGTTCGGTAAACTCAGGGCGAGCCTTTGGAGTGAAGCAGGCGGGTTTGGTCTCGACTGCTTGCGCTCGACCACCGCGCGATTCTTCCGCATGTTCCAATTCCATTTGACTGGAAAGTTCGATCAAAGTATCCAGAGCGTTCATATCTGAATTATAGAACGGATATTCTAATTTGGCAAGTTGGAGACCTCACAGGTTTTTAAAACCTGTGAGGTCTGTTGGCTCTTGTTATAATCACGCCATGCCCGCAAAAAAATATTCTCGCATCGGCATGATCGCGCGCTGGAAGCCTGTCCATCTTGGGCATGCCGCGATTTTGCGGGCGTTGTGTCAAAGTGGGGAAGAGGTACGCGTCGGCATCGGCAGTTCCAATCGCTACAATGCGCGCAACCCGTTCACGCTCGATGAAACGCGCGACATGATTCAACTCGTCCTTGCGGACTTTTCAAATTATCAAATCATTCCCGTTCCCGATCTGGATGACGGTCCGCGGTGGCGCGTGATGGTGAAGGATTTGTTTGGGGAGTTGGATGTGTTTGCGACGGCGAATCCATACGTGGCGAGTCTGCTCAGGGACGACTACCGCGTCATTCCGCCCGTCGAGTTGATTCCGCTTCGGGAGCGCGTACCAGCCGAAGGGTCCGATGTGAGGCGTGCGATGGCGCGAGGTGACGATTGGGAGTCGCTTGTCCCGAACGTCATCGCAGAGTATATTAAGTCGAATCGTCTGGACCAAAGATTTCGCGAGGAGTTTGGGTTGGAGACGTTGGCGATGATGACGGTGGTTTAACGTACCGCAAAGTTCACTTTGCGATTGACTTTGCGATTAACAGGGGCAAAATAAATTTTGCCGTACGGAAAAAAACTAAGGAGATACTATGTACTCATGGGATGAAGATACTTCAAAATGGTACGGGTCGGGAAAGTATGCGTATGCTCCCGCGGCAGCGCCCGCGCGCGCGGCATCGGCAGCAAGAGCCGCGGCTTCGGGTCCGCGCACGTATGAAAAGAAGGCGGGACCGAACGAGAAGATCATTGACCCCAAGCAGCATATTTCAACCGAGTCGAAGAATCCCGTCATCGTCGCGATTGATGTGACTGGCTCGATGGCTTCGTGGCCCTTTGAAATTTTCGACCGCCTGCCATTGATGTTCAACACGCTTTCGCAGTATCGCCCCGATGTGGCGATCTCGTTTGCGGCGATCGGCGATGCGAAAGTGGACCGCTGGCCCCTGCAAGTGACTCCGTTCGCCAGCGGATTCGACTTGGAGCAATTGCTCGGCTCGTTGTACGGCGAAGGCGGCGGAGGCGACGCGCCTGAGTCGTATGGACTGTTCGCGCGCTGGGTCAATACGCATGTGACGATTCCCTCGACTGACGATGTGCCTTTCTTGATCGTGTTCGGAGACATCAACATGCACGCCACCATGGACAGCAAACAAGTGGGTCACTATCTCGGCGACAGCGTGTGGGGCAATGTCGATTCGATCAACGAATGGAAACAGGTGACACAAAAATGGAACACGTGGTTCCTGCGCCGACCTGGCGGCAAGCGCGGCGACGTGGTGGACAAGCAATGGGGCGACGCCATCGGCGAGCAGAAAATTTTCCACATTGAAGACGAGCAACGCGCAGTGGATTACGCCATGGGCTTGATCGCGCGTTCGTGGGGCTACTTCGGCGACTTCCAAGATAACATGCGCGCGCGGCAGGACGAGTCGAAGGTGAAGCAGGTGAGCAAGCCCATCGAGATGATCTGTCCGCGTTGCGGCGCGCCCATCCCTGTGGATGCGGGCGGGATGTTCAAGTGTAAGTTCTGCGGGACGACGCTTAAGTTATAGTACGGCAAAATTCATTTTGCCCATCACAAATCGCAAAGTGAACTTTGCGGTACGAGACCAACATGCCCATCTCCGCCATCGTCACTGTTCCTCCCTACGCCGACTTCCTCGCCGACGTTGCGTCGCATCCCATCGTGAGCGGATTCCGACTCAATACGGTGATGCCGTTGCGCGAGAGTCAGCGCGAGGTGTTGGAGCGATTGAGCAAATTTCGTCAGCCGTTATGGGTGGATTTGAAGGGACGTCAACTGCGTGTGGTCGGCGCGGCGATTCCTCCGTATACCGAAGTGAAGTTGAGTCATCCCATCCAGGTGGAGACTCCTGTTGATGCGTATTTTTCGGACGGCAACGAGCGCGTCAAAGTGGTGGCGGTGGACGGCGACCGACTCATCCTTGCCGATGGTCTGCGAAGATTGATCGGACCTGGCGAGTCGGTGAACATCATCCATCCATCATTGAAAATCGAGGGGACGCTGACCGACACCGATAAAACATATCTCGCGGCGATGAAAGAGTTGGGGATGACGAAGGTGATGCTTTCGTATGTCGAATCTCCCGAAGATGTGGACGAAGTGAAAACTCTGTTGCCCAACGCGGAAGTGATCCTCAAGATCGAAACGCAACGCGGACTCGACTTCGCAAAGAAACACGGCTCGAAGCACGGACGTCTCATGGCGGCGCGCGGCGATCTGTATGTTGAAGTGCTTCGTCCGCATAAAGTGGCTGGCGCGGTGAAGACCATCATCAACGCGGACAAAGACGCCATCGTGGCGAGTCGCATTTTGGATTCGCTGGCGTATCAGCCCGTGCCAGTCAGCGCGGACATCGGCGACGTGGCGTTCTTGTTGGAGATCGGCTATCGCACGTTCATGCTCGGCGATCAGGTTTGTTTGCGCAGGGAGACGGTGTTGGAGGCGTTGAATTTGCTTGAGGAAATGGGGAAAGATTTTTAGAATAGGTTGGTGGTCGAGTAGTTCCGAGCGGCAGCGAGGAACGTATTGAGACCACAAGTACACGACCATAATTTCGCAACAAAAACTTCTTTACGACGTGGTGGTCTCGATACGCCTTTCGCAACGAACGCTCAGGGCTACTCGACCACCGAGGTATGTATGAAACTTGCAATCGCGCAAATCAATACAACGGTGGGAGATTTATCGGGCAATGTCGCGCGGATATTGGATGCGGCGCGTTCGGTTGCGAGTCAAAACCCCGATCTGATCGTCTTCCCCGAATTGACCGTGTGCGGATATCCTCCGCGCGATATTTTGTATGACGTGTCATTCGTCGAAGCGGTTCAAGCCGCGACGTTGGACCTGGCTCGCCAAGCGGAAGGTTTGCCCCCGCTGTTGGTGGGATCGTTCGCGCCCGCCGAGCAGAAGCTGTATCAACATCCGTCGTTGAACAACATCGCGTACTTGATGCACAATGGGGAAATGATAGTCGCGCAGGTCAAGCAGTTGCTCCCAGTCTATGACGTGTTCTACGAGCCGCGCTGGTTCATCGCAGGGACGAAGACTCTGCCGCCGATTGACATCGCGGGGAGGAAGGTCGGTGTGATGATCTGCGAGGATATGTGGGATGAGGAATATCCCATCCACCCTGGTGCGGACTTGAAAGCCATGGGCGCGGAGATGTTGGTCTGCATTTCGGCGTCGCCGTATCGGAGAGGAGGAGGAGAGGGGAGGCTTCGTCATGCAAAACGACAGGTTGAAACTCGTCCTTCGTCTGCGCTACGCTCCGCTCAGGACGACGAGATGCCGCTGGTGTTCGTCAATCTCGTTGGCGGGAATGATGAATTGATTTTTGATGGGGGGAGTTTTGTATTAGGAGGGGAGAAGTTGAGGATGTTTGAGGAGGACGTTAGAGTTATTGATCTAAACACAAAGGACACGAAGGGCACAAAGGAAGTTCAAGGGGAGGAAGAAGTTTTCAAGGCTTTGGTGTTGGGATTGCGCGACTTCGCAAACAAGAACGGACTCAACCATGTGTTCATCGGCTTGTCGGGCGGAATCGATTCGTCGGTTGCGGCGGTGATCGCGGTGGAGGCGTTGGGATGTGAGCGCGTGACGGGAGTCGCCATCCCTTCGAGATTCACGGATGCGAGGTCAACCGAGTCGGCGCGGGAGTTGGCGAGTCGGCTGGGGATTGGATTTGAAGTGGTCGAAATGGAGAAAATGCACAAGGCGGCGGAGCAGGCTGTAGGTCCAGAAAGAAGCGGGGGAGTCGCGGGTGAGAATATCCAGGCGCGGCTGAGGACGGTCGTCCTGATGAGTTTCGTCAACCAGCGCGGAGGATTCCTGATCAACACGTCAAATAAGACTGAACTCACGCTGGGATATTCCACGTTGTACGGCGATATGGCTGGCGCGATCAGCCCGCTCGGCGATCTGACGAAGATGGAGGTGTATGCGCTGGCAAGATGGATAAACGGAGCGCGGAATTCTACATCGTACTCGCAGAGTATTCCGCAATTTGTGATGGAGAGAAAGCCCTCGGCGGAGTTGAGGGAGAATCAGGTTGACCCGTTCGAGTATGAGAAAATTTCTCCCGAAGCCGAAGCGCTGGTGCGGAGCAACCAAAGCAACGCCGCCATGCGCGCTAGCGAACATAAACGCTGGCAGGCGTGCGTGATCTTGAAGGTGAGCGGGAAGTCGTTTGGGAGGGGGAGACTGATGCCGATTACGAGGAAGTAATTGGTTGATATAAACGCCCCTGGAATTCTACAAACAATTTGCGGATCGAATCAATCGTCCCTAGAATTTCCTTGGCGTCTTCGATGGCTTTGTATTTGAGCGTGAGCAGATGGGGGAGTTTTTCCTGATCAAGTTCTTCGACACCCGTCTCGATGTATTTGGATAACACAAATTCGACGAATTGTTTTTGCTCGTTGGTTAACGCGGCGAAGATTTTGCTTTGCGATTTTGCCACGCGCAATTCGCGGCTGATGGGCGGCTGTAAAAAGGAGATGTATTCAAGCACGTCGAGCAGGTCGCTGTTCTCGGCGTTGATCAGGGATTGCGCGATGGACAGTTCCTCTTTGCCGAAGCCCGCTTTTTCAAGTTCTTCGAGCAAAGTTTTGCGCGTGACAGGGTTTGACCAGATTTTGCGGAGTTCCTCTTCGCTTTGGAAGAAGGCGGGCAGAACGCCGTAGAGATTTTCGACAAATTGCTGGGCGGAGATAGGTCGCCCGTCCGCGCTGTAATACAACGTGGACGACATGTGTTCGATCTGGCGTTCTTTGCCGTCGCGCAGTTTGATTTTGAGTTTCACTTTCGGCTCATAACCTTCAGGCGGTTCTTTGGTTTTTCGCGGAGGTCGGTCAATCGGTGCTGGCGTCTCGACGGGTTCTTCGGGGTCGCCGTCCCATTCGGGATCGGCGAAGTGGTGATGCGCGTCCACGAAATCATAGATCGTGAAATATTCTTTGCCGTCGAAGAGACGCGTGCCGCGCCCGATGATCTGTTTGAATTCGATCATCGAGTTGATGGGGCGCATGAGGATGATGTTGCGGATGTTGCGCGCATCCACGCCTGTGGACAACTTTTGCGAGGTGGTGAGAATCGTTGGGATGGTGCGGTCGTTATCTTTGAACTGTTCAAGATACTGTTCGCCTAACGCGCCGTCGTTGGCGGTAACGCGGACGCAGTACATTGGGTCGGGATTTTTCTTGAATTGATTGATCAAATCGCGGACGGCGGCGGCGTGATCTTGTGTGGCGCAGAAGACGATGGCTTTTTCGTTCTGGTTGATCTCGGACATGAAACGCCGCACGCGGTCGGCTTCGCGCTCTTTGATCTCGATGATGCGGTTGAAATCGGATTCGGTGTAGCGCTTGCCCGCTTCCACTTCGCCTTCGATGACCGTGTCGTCTGATGTGTAAATATATTCGTCGAGCGTGGATTGCATACGGCGGACTTTGAACGGGGTGAGGAAGCCGTCGTTGATGCCCTCTTTGAGCGAGTAGACGTACACGGGTTCGCCGAAATATTTGTAGGTATCCACGTTGTCTTTGCGTTTGGGCGTGGCGGTGAGACCGAGTTGCACGGCGGGCGAAAAATATTCGAGAATGCCGCGCCAGTTCGATTCGTCGTTGGCGCCGCCGCGATGACATTCGTCTATAATGATGAAGTCGAAATAATCGGCGGGATACTCCCCAAAGTTCGGTGTGTCGTTCGGACCTGACATGAAAGTTTGAAAGATGGTGAAGAAGACACTGCCGTTGGTTGGGACGCGTCCTTGTTTGCGGATTTCATCAGGTTTGATTCGCACGAGCGCATCGTCGGGGAAGGCGGAGTAGCGGGTGAATTCGGAAAAAGCCTGGTCGGCGAGAATGTTTCGGTCAGCCAGAAACAGGACGCGGGGTCGGCGCGAAGCGTCTCGTTTTAAGTTCCAGCGCGTCTGGTAGAGTTTCCAAACGATGTGAAAGGCGATGGTCGTCTTGCCTGTTCCCGTCGCCAGCGTGAGGAGAATCCGATTTTTGTTTTCGGCGATGGCTTGCAGGGCGTTGTTGACGGCGATCTCCTGATAGTAGCGCGGAGGCTTCGTGCCGCTGATATCTTCAAAGGGGACGGGGTTGAAGCGTTCTTCCCATTCGTTGGGGGCGAAGGTTTGCTCCCAGAGTTCTTCGGGCGTGGGGAAGTTTTTGACGAGACCTTCCGCGCCTGTGAGCATGTTGATCTGATAAATTTCTACCCCGTTGGCGGCGTAGGTGAAGGCGATTTGAAGTTTTGCGGCGTACTCTTTGGCTTGACCGACTCCTTCGCCGACCGAATACTCGTTGCTCTTGGCTTCGACGACAGCGAGTTGCCGCCCTTTGTAAACCAGTATGTAATCGGTGATGAGCGGCTTGGCGCGTTTTCCGCCTGTTTGGATTTTTCCCGCCGTGATGTGACGTTCGCGCAAAATGCGCGAGTCATCCAGGACGCCCCAGCCTGCTTTGGCGAGTTGCGGGTCAATTAAATCGGCGCGGGTTTCGGCTTCGTTCATTTCCCTATTTTACCTTTTCATGTAAAAGACCTGCCAGGTCTTCACGCTACCTTGATCGTCAAGTCGTTTCGCGGTCAGGGAACCTTTCCCGTCAGACTCCTGTAAAAGACCTGCCAGGTCTCCACGCTACCTTGATCGTCAAGTCGTTTCGCGGTCAGAGAACCTTTCCCGTCAGACTCCTGATGAGACCTGTCAGGTCTGGGTAGGGGATGTAATAAGGACTGACAGGTCTCCGACGAACCTATTTCGGTAAAATCCATTCCCATTCATAGATGTTCAGTCGTCAGACTCAATTATAAAACCCGTCAGGTCTGCGTCTGTTAATGGTTGAATCTCCCGATGGACACGTATAAAATCTTCGCGCCCGCCGAACAGTTGAAGAACTTTCTCGCGTTGCAGGCGGGTGGGATTGTTGGAGATCATGTCGTGATAGGATGAATAATTCCAATCTCGAAAGTCAGTGACGAATTGATGCTTTTGTGGATTCTGGTGAATATAAACAATGAGCCGCATCAAATAGGATTCGGTATCCACAGGGATTCTTTTGAAGGGACGTTCAAAGAGGGCTCCTGTTCTTTGAGTAGCGATGTTGACCCCGCGCGCATAGGCGTTGAAGAAGTTGGAGAAATATTGGCTGGGGTCTTTTAATTTTGAGTGTTTGAGACCTGTCGGGTTTTCGGGGAAGTTTGACGGGGTTGCGCCTTTGTCCGCGCTTAGGTTATGGTTGACCAAACCGCCTGTGAAACCTGACAGGTCTAGAGATAGGTCTGGATGTAGGTCTTCTCGGTTCTTTATAAACACCGTTGCATGGAAATGATTCCCTAGCAGACCGTAAGCCCAGGTCTCCGCGATGGGGCTGATGTGCTTCCACCATAGTTCCATGAAGTAGGCATAATTTCTTTCTTGAATGAAGATGTTTTCGCCGTTATTACCGCGATTGTAGATATGAAAGAAAGTTCCGTAGGTGAGGGGAGGAATGTCGGTGGGCATGGTTGGATTATAAGACCTGATGTTAAGACCTGACAGGTTTCCACAGCGCCTTAATCAACCGAGTGCCTTCGCGTTCGGAGAAGTCTAATCGTCAGACTCCTCGATGAAACCTGTCAGGTCTGATCTACAACTCTCCCTCAAACGCCTCCCTCAACACACTCTTCCTCAATTCCTCCACATCCTCAATTTTTTGACGATACACTTCCTCCAGCCGACGCGATTCTTCTCGTAAAGACCTGACAGGTTTCCACAGCGCCTTAATCAACCGAGTGCCTTCGCGTTCGGAGAAGTCTAATCGTCAGACTCCTCGATGAAACCTGTCAGGTCTGATCTACAACTCTCCCTCAAACGCCTCCCTCAACACACTCTTCCTCAATTCTTCCACATCCTCCATTTTTTGACGATACACTTCCTCCAGCCGACGCGATTCTTTCGCCAGCCCCTCCAGCCGCTGGACGATGGCGCGTTGCTCGCCGAGTGATTTGGGAAATCTAACAGTAAGGTTTTCCCATTTACTTTTATTGATGATAGGTAGCGTTGCCTGTGCGGAATTTTTTATTACGCTGTTGTAGAAATTCTTGCTCCGCATTGCATAATAAAAGAACTTTGTAGAATACCCTTTACCAGCAGTGAGCGTATTTATTTGCTGGTTACAAGACACATTCCTATCAGCAAATCCAACTTTACCAATGCTTGCCCCAATACATACCATCAACACAGAATTCTCGGGCATCAGCCTGCCTTTTTGCAAGCCCGTTTTACTAAGCCCCTCGTTGTCGTATCGAATTTCACCATCTCCATTAATATCTATATCTGCAGGTTTGATAAATGGAATAAAGTCCCCATAATTTTTCTTTTCAGATGTTTTTGGCGTAGTTCCAGTTTGAGTCTCTCCAATTTCAAATAACCTTTTTTCTTCCCAATCCCTCCCATTCCCAAAAATGACATTCAACTCCGCCTCAAACACCTCCCGCGCGTTGACCAGATTCCGCGCCGCATTCGCGCCGACTTGCGCCAGCGCCGCGAACGTCTCATCCAGCAGGCTCACGATCCGCTTTTGTTCGGGCAGGGGAGGGAGGGGGATTTCAACTTCTGCTAACTTACTGCGGCTGATTCGTTTTCTTGTTGTGCCAGTTGTTTCATGGTCAATATCATTGAGATATTGAACGGATTGAGAATAGTAATTGAAAAATTCTGGAATAATTTTATTCTTGTCGAAGCGAACGATTGTACAATCTACGGCTGTAATCATTCTTTCGCCAGTGTCGGGCAAAATACATGTTCTTCCAACAGGATCAGGTAATCTTGAAATTAAACAATCACCCTCAAATATTTCTGTGCAACGCAATCTCTTGAAAGTTTCAACAGAAATGTAGCGAGCTTTTTCACCTCTGTCCTTGAAAACCCCATTTCCAACATTGCCAGTTTGAATTAGGCGGATTCCTTTTGGTGATTGGTCTTTACTTTCAATCCAATCACCGTCAGCAAATACTTCACAAACGTCGCCTAGCCTTTCCACTTTCCAACCTTCCAACCTTGAACCTTCAACCTTCGACCTGAAACCTGAAACCTGATCCCTCTTCATAACATCTTCTCGATGGATTTCAAAATCTTCGCGCTCTCTTCATCCAGCATCTTCATCTCATCCAAAATGACCGCAGGCGCGCGCAAAACGGTTTCATCTTTTCGATGCGGATTTTTTACCGAAAGGTCGGCATCGGCAAGCTCAGCCACCTTTCGCGCATCCACATTCCAACTATTTGGCGTTTCAGGACCTTCCGCTAAAACTCCGTTTGCTGAGGTTGTGGTTGCTGAGGTTGCGGTTGCTGAGGTTCTCGAAGCAGAAAGTTTCACAAACTCCGCCAGATCATTTTCGTTCAACGGGTTGGTCTTGCCCAAATTCCGATCCAAATTCAACTGGTAATACCAAATCTTCTTGGTAGCAGAACCCTTATCAAAAAACAAAACCACCGTCTTCACGCCCGCGCCTGTAAACACGCCGCCTGGCAGATCCAACACCGTATGCAGATTGCACGTCTCCAGCAACTGCTTGCGCAAACTCACCGAAGCGTTATCGGTATTCGACAAAAACGTATTCTTGATGACGATGCCCGCGCGCCCGCCCGCCTTCAAACTCTTGATGAAGTGTTGCAAAAACAAAAACGCCGTCTCGCCCGTCTTGATGGGGAAGTTGTTCTGCACCTCGGCGCGTTCCCTGCCGCCGAAGGGCGGGTTCGCCAACACCACGTTGTAACGATCCTTCTCCTGAATATCGCGGATGTCCTCCGCCAGCGTGTTGGTGTGCAGGATGTTCGGCGCCTCGATGCCATGCAGGATCATATTCATAATGCCGATGATGTACGCCAGCGACTTCTTCTCCTTGCCGAAAAAAGTTTTCTCCTGAAGGATTCTCGCTTCTTTCGTCCCCATAGCTGGTTCTGTTTCTTTGAGGTACTCAAACGCCTCGACCAAAAACCCCGCCGAGCCAACCGCGCCATCGTAGATCGTCTCGCCGATCTTGGGCTTCACCACCTTGACGATGGATCGAATCAACGCGCGCGGCGTGTAATACTCGCCGCCGTTCCTGCCCGCGTTGCCCATGTTCTTGATCTTATCCTCGTACAATGCGCTCATCTCATGCTTTTCCTTCGACGAACGGAAGCGCAATTCATCCACGAGATTGATCACCTCGCGCAAGTTAAATCCGCTTTGCAGTTTGTTCTTCAACTCGCTGAAAATTTCCCCGATCTTATACTCGATCGTATTCGCGTCCTCGTTCTTGAACTTTTTCAAATACGGAAACAACTGACTATTCACAAACTCGATCAAATCATCGCCCGTCATCGCTTTGTGATGATCGATTCTCGCTCTGAGCGGAGACTGAGCGTCAGCATCAGTCGCAGACGAAGAGCCTCCATTGCTCAACTTTGGAGCCGCCCACACATCCCACTTGAACTTCTTCTCGACAATCGGCGTATACTTCTTGCCTGCCAACTCCGCCGCATCCGCGCGATCCTTTTCCAGATCGTCCAAATACTTCAGGAACAGAATCCACGAAGTCTGCTCCACATAATCCAACTCGCTGGAACAACCCGCATCCTTCCACAATTTATCGTCAATGTTTTTGAAAGTTTGCTCGAACAAGATTATCTCCTCGATGAGACCTGACAGGTTTTCACAGAACCTAGACGGGGCTGATCCATTTCCATTCGGAGAACTCTGGTCGTCAGACTCCACGATAAAACCTGTCAGGTCTAAGATTTCACCTCCGAATTTTACCAGTCCACGCAAACAAGATAAAACGTAGGTCACGTTTTTAACGTGACAGTTTGTGTTGAACAAAAGTCACGCTACAAGCGTGACCTACGGGGCTACAGGACTACAGAACAGGGGAGGGGACGCAAAGGATGAAGTTAACGCCGAAGAAAGAAGAATCAACTCGCGGCTGGGAGTGAAGCGTTTCCCTGCGACGCGAATTAGCGTCCATCGTCTGTGGTCTATCGTCAAAGAGTGGGGGAGACTCACTCATCCGAAAATCCCAGCCTCCACAAAGTTTCCCATTATGCTTTCGATAAGTATTATTATCGAAAGCATTGACAATCTACGGTAAATTCGTATAATGACCGCCATGATCGACACCGAAACAAAACTGTTGACGATTACGCAGGCAATGAGCGGTTATCTGCGCATGGTCGAACGCGCAAGGAGCAAGGCGACCATGCTTTCGTATAAGAACGCCTTGCGCGTTTTTTCGGAGATGCTTGAGGGTAAATCTCTCGAGCCTGAAACCACCCCCATTTCAAAACTCAACGAGGATCACTTCGCAAAATTTGTCGAATACCTCACTACCTATGCCACCGCCACCGAACAACTGTATCTGCAGGCTGTGAAAGGCTTCTATCTGTACCTTGATTCGGAGCGGCTGGCGGACGTCAATCAATCGCGGCTGACCGTCCTTTTACGACAACGCGCGCGTCGTGCTGGCAAGCGCGCCCCACAATATCAATTAAACGAAATTGACAGCCTATTGGAGAAGGTCAAAGACATTCCGAATCTGCTCACTGCGCCCTCTCAAAATGAAGGTGAAGCGAATGCAAAACTACGCGCATATCGTGACCGCGCGTTTTTATTCACTCTTGCAGAGACTGGTTTTCGCGTCCATGAAGCGTGCAACCTGCGGCGCGGCGACATTGATTGGAATGAAGGACGCGCGATCATCATCGGGAAAGGCAACAAGCAGGCTGTTGTTCGTTTTACATCGCATACGCTCCAAGTCCTCAAGGAATATCTGTCGCAACGCGCCGAGCTGGATGGGAATTCAGGCAAGCAATTGAGTTCCCTGCCCCTCTTTGCGCGTCACGATAAAGGCGCTGGCAAAAAGGTCAAGCCAATGACGACCACGACGGGACGAAATATCGTCAAGGAACGCGTGAAGCAATTTCTGGGAAAAGATCTGGTCGGTAAGATCACGCCGCATACCTTTCGTCATTATTTCGTCACGTCCACATTACGCGCTACGGGCAATCTTGCCATCGCGCAAAGACTCGCGCGGCATGAAAACATTCAAGTCACAGACCGATACACACAATTGACGGACGATGAATTGGACAAGGCATATTACGAAGCATTTGAAAAAGACTCAAAATGGAGTCGAAAATGATCGAGTTGACTTTTCAGAATTTCCACGAGCAAAAGTATGATGATGCGGGTTATTGCTTATATATCGTGAAGAACGGACTAGGCGATGTCTTGTACATCGGCATATCGGAGGCAGATGTTTGGACTCGCTGGTTTGGCTGGGGCGGTCACATGACGTGGGACGGTGATGTCGTGTACGGAGAATCGCCCATTGGAGTAAAAATTGAAAACCACCTGCCCGACTCGTTAAGTTGGAATATTCAATTATGGACATTGGAAGATTGTATGGAATTCCTTGGGGACTTTATCCCGCCTCATGTTAATCGAACCATTCAAGACATCGAACCACTCATGATTAAGAGGCTGTCCCCAGCGCTGAACAGAACTTACAACTACACTCCAGGCAAAGATACGACGCCACAGAGTGACAAGGAAAAGAAGTGGGAGAATTATGTGAACAAATCCTATGATGAAATTTTCAACAAGAAGAAATAGTTCCCCTGCCCCGCTTGAAGAACACGCTGAGGATTCCGATTCTGTCGCTCGCAAACGATAAGAGAGAGATTGCGTCATCGATTCTCGCAACGACATCTCCTCGTCGCTTATAATCACAGCCTCCCACGGAGGACTTGTGACTTTCATCCGCAACGCAATCGCCCACTACAACGACCGCGAATATTTTACCGAGATGCGCAAGATCGCCATCCCCATCATCATCCAGCAATTGATGTTTGCGGGGTTGAACATGCTGGGCGTAATTCTCGTTGGGCAAAAGGGCGAGACCTCCGTCGCGGCGGTGGGACTGGCGGGGCAAGTGGCGTTTCTCTTGCAACTCGTCCATTTTGGGATCATCAGCGGCGCGGCGATGTTCACCGCGCAGTTCTGGGGACGGCAGGATGTTCCGAATCTACGCCGCGTGCTGGGATTATGCTTGATGCTCGCACTATCAGCGAGTCTCGTCTTTCTGTCGCTCGCGCAATTCCTCCCCGAACAGATCCTTCGCATCTACTCCAAAGACAGCGAAGTGATTCGCCTCGGCACAAATTACATCCGCACCTTCTCGTGGACGTTTCTCTTCACCGCGATCACGTTCAGTTACGCCTTCGTCATGCGCTCCACGGGCGATGTGAAAACGCCGACAAGCGTCAGTGTCGGCGCGTTGATCCTCAGCACGTTCCTCTCGTACTCATTGATCTTCGGAAAATTCGGCTTCCCCGAAGTCGGCATTCAAGGCGCGGCAATCGCCGCCGTCATCGCGCGCGGACTCGAATGTGTCACGCTCATCACCATCACGTATGCGAAGAAATCGCCCGTCGCCGCGTCCCTGCGACAACTCACAGACTTCGACCGCGTCTTCTTCGGTAAAGTGATTCGACCCATGTTGCCTGTGATGTTGAACGAACTCTTTTGGGCGCTGGGCATCACCACCTACAACGTCATCTACGGTCGCATGGGAACTGAATCGTTCGCCGCGATGAGCATCGTCGGCACGATCGAGCAACTGGCTTTTGTGTTCTTCATCGGAATTTCAAACGCCACGTCGGTTCTCGTTGGCAACCGCATCGGCGCGGGGAAAGAAAACGAAGCGCACACCTACGCGGGTCGCTCGCTGGGACTCGCCGCGCTGGGCGGTCTCGTCATGGGCATCATCGTCCAACTCGTGAAAACGCCTGTGCTGTCGTTGTACAACGTCTCGCCTGAGGTTCTTCAAAACGTAAGCGCCGTCCTCAACGTGGTCACCTTCTTCGTGTGGATTCGCGTGAGCAACATGACCATCGTCGTCGGCATCCTGCGCGCGGGCGGCGACACGCGCTTCTCGCTCTTCCTCGACGGCATCATCATCTGGATCGTCGGCGTGCCGATGGCGTACCTCGGCGCGAACGTCTGGGAACTCCCCGTCTATTTTGTCTATCTCTGCGTGATGTCGGAAGAACTGACCAAATACGTCCTTGGTCTCAACCGCTATTTTTCCCGCAAATGGATTCACAACCTCGCCGCGCAGGTTGAGGGAGTTTAAAGGTGACAGTCACTTTAAAAGTGACTGTCACCTAAATTACTTCCGCATGTTTCAAAACATATTCATCATAAGCCGACATCAACATCCTCGTCACCTTTCCTGGACTCCCCTGCCCCACTATCACATCGTCAATATGGATGACTGGCACAATGCCGCGCGAACTGGATGTGATGAACGCTTCTTTCACACGGGACAGCTGGTCCAGCCTCAGCGAGCGGAATCTCACCCCCAGCCCCCTCCCCCGCGCCGCGCGGATGACCATCGTCCGCGTGACGCCGAGGAGGATGCCGCGTTGGGCGGTGTAAATTATTCCGCGCTGAGCGGAGGGACTGATGCTTGTCAGTCCCGCAGTCGAAGCGTCCTTCGACTGCACTCGTCGCAACAAACGCTCCTCGTTCCGCTCAGGACGGAAGATGTAGAAAAAATTACTCGTCATCCCCTCCAATATCCTTCCATTCTTCACCAACAGCGCCTCGAAGATTCCCTCTTGTGCAATGTGTTTCCGTTCCCCGTCGCTGGCGGAGATGAACGCCGTTGACTTTGTGCGCGGATCGTTACGATGAAGCGTCGTCGTTTCGACTCGTACACCTTTCTCGTAGACTTCACGCGGCAGAAGTTTGAGCGGCTCGATGGAGATGTAAAACTCTCCGCGCTTCGTCTCCATCACGCGGACGCGCGCTTCGTCCGCACGATAAGGTCGAAGCAACTGAGTCAGGCAACCCCGTAGAAATGAAGCGTCTGCATGTGGGAGTCGCTTCAAATGGGCGGAGAGTCCGATGACGCGCGTGCACGAGTCGAACGTGCGGAATGTCGAATAGTAGCCGTCGGGCAATTGCCGCGTCGCCGCGTCGAGCGAGGAGTTGTCGTCGAAGCGGAGTTCATCCAGTTTTGTTTTGGTGATCTTCCATGTGCGGGTCATATCGCATCCATGTCATTGCGAGCGAAGCGAAGCAACCCTCTCGATACAGGAGATTGCTTCGTCGCAAAGAACAAGAGCGCTCCTCGCAACGACATTTTTATTATAAGCCTTGACACTTTTCGCGTGCGAGGTGTAAACTCGCCGTACGTCAAACTTAAGTTTGACACACAAATCTCAAGAAAGGAGCGCGCACGAATGTCCACGTTGATCAGCATGACCCCCTTTGTTCCAGTTGACACTGGATTCGTACCTTCTCGTAGTGCGCCTCGTGACCGTTAGGTCAGACCTCCCTGTCGTTTCAGGCTGTGGCGTACTCGTCACAGCCTTTTTGTTTAATTTTGCTTTGTGTAGGAGGCGTTCTCTAACGCCGATGGCGCAAGAGAGCGCCATCTACACAATAATTGGAGAATGCAATGACTACAATCGAACCCGCAATTACCTTCGACTTCCGCAACACCGTGCATGAAAACCGCCTCAAGGGGCTTTGGCGCATGATGGTGGATTACCGCATGCCGTATCTCGGCGCGACCGCCGCGCTTGCAATCTCGGCGTTGTCGAAAACGTACACGTACATTTTGCTCCGCTATTTTGCCGACGATGTATTGACCCAACAGAATTTCATCGGCGGAAGCCTCATCACGACTTCGCTTTGGATCGCGGGCGGATTCGTCGCGCTCGCGCTGGTGGAAGGAAGCGCCTCGTTCATTTCGGGACGTTTAGCCGCCTACACCGCCGAAGGAATCACGCGCCGCCTGAGGGACTTCCTCTTCGATCACATCCAGCGATTGAGTTTTTCGTATCACGCCACCACGCCGACAGGCGACCTGATCGAACGCGTCACCTCAGACGTGGACGCGCTGCGCCGCTTCTTCAGCGAGCAAGGCATCGGCGTGGGACGGATCGTCTTGCTGTTCGTGATCAACTTCATCGCGATTCTGAATCTCAACGTGAAGTTGGGATTGGTCTCAGTGGTGGTGATTCCGTTCATCCTGCTCGTCTCGCTGTGGTTCTTCAAGCGGGTGACAAAAGCCTACGAAGAATATCAAGCGCAAGAGGCGATCCTCTCCACCACCCTGCAAGAGAATCTAACGGGCGTGCGCGTGGTCAAAGCGTTTGCGCGGCAGGAGTATGAAAAATCAAAATTCGAGAAGGACAACTGGGGCAAGTTCTTGAAGGGCAAAATTTTGCTGTTCATGCACTCGATGTTCTGGCCCCTCTCGGATATCGTGCTTGGATTTCAAATGCTGTTCGGGTTCATCTACGCCGCCAACATGGCGATCCGCGGAGAGATCACCGTCGGCATGTACATCGCGTATGTCGGCTTGGTCGTGTGGCTGATCTGGCCCATCCGCAACTTGGGGCGCATCATCGTCTCAGCCTCAACGGGACTTGTCTCGTACGGTCGCCTCATGGATGTGGTGAAGCAGACGCGCGAACCGCTCCACGATGGGGCGTACCAGCCCGAAGGTCCAGTAAGAGGCGATCTTGTCTTCGAGAATGTCTCATTCATGTACTCGGATGGAAAATCCAACGCGCTGAAAGATATTTCCTTCCACGTGAAGCCTGGGCAGGCGGTGGCGTTGCTTGGGTCAACGGGATCGGGCAAAACGTCGCTGGTGAATCTGCTCCCCCGCTTCCACGAATACACGGGCGGACGAATCCTGCTCGATGGCGTGGAGTTGAAAGATTACTCGCGCTCGTTCTTGCGGAGGCAGATCGGCATCGTGGAGCAGGAGCCGTTCCTGTTCAGCCGTTCGATCCGCGAGAACATCACGTACGGAGTTGGGCGCGACGTTTCAGATGAGGAAGTGGAACGCGCCGCGAAAGCCGCCGCGATCCATGATGTGATTATGACGTTCCCCGATGGCTACAAAACCATCGTCGGTGAGAAAGGCGTGACCCTCTCTGGCGGACAAAAGCAACGCACGACCATCGCGCGCACGCTGTTGAAGAATCCGCGCATTTTGATTTTGGACGACTCGACCTCCAGCGTGGACCCCGAGACCGAAGCGGAGATCCGCGGCGCATTGAACGGGCTGATGCAGAACCGCACCACGTTCATCATCGCACACCGCATTCAATCTGTGATGGTCGCCGACTTGATCCTTGTGTTGGATAAAGGTGAGGTGATTCAGATGGGAACGCATGAGGAGTTGCTTTCTCAGCAAGATGGAATGTATCGGAGAATCTACGATATCCAAACAAGGATAGATGAAGAATTGGAATTAGAAATTTCTCGAATCAACTAAATCTCGCTGGTTGAGTAGACCTGAGCGTTCGTTGCGAAGGTCGTATCGAAACCAGCAGGCAACATGTAAGCAGATGATCACATGAAAACAAGAGGTGTGGTCTCGATACGGCGGCGCTTCGACTGCGTGGCGCGAACATCACGCGCCACTCCGCTCAGCGCGGAAGGCGCGTACATGACCACCAGATGTAACGGAGAAATATCATGAGCGAAGAATTAATTGAAATTGAAGAAGAAGAATTCACATCACAGCTCACCATGCCCGTGTTCAAGCGGATTGCGAGTCTGCTTCGCCCGCATTGGAAATGGGTGGTCGGGTTTTTTATCACCATCGCGGCGACGTCCTCGACGGATGCGTACTTCACATACCTGAACAAGGAGATCGTGGATACGGGTATCCGCTTGGAGAATACCGCCGCATTGACGCGCATCGCGTGGATCTACGGCTCGATCATTTTGTTTCAGGCGTGCACGGTGTTCACGTTCATCTACCTCGCGGGCGTGATGGGCGAACGCGTGCAATACGACTTACGCCGAATGCTGTTCAATCATTTGCAGCAACTGTCGCTTTCGTATTACTCGCAGAACTCGGTGGGACGCCTCATCGCGCGCGTCACATCGGACACGGGGCGCGTCTCGGACCTCGTCAGTTGGGGCATCGTGGATTCGACGTGGGCGGTGATGAACATCGTCACATCGCTGATCTTCATGGCGATCATCAACTGGAAACTGGCGTTGATCGTGTTCACCATCATCCCGTTGATGATCTTCATCGCGATCAAGTTCCGTCAGTTCATTTTGGTGGAGTATCGCGTGTCGCGGCGCACGAACTCGAAGATCACGGGCGCGTTCAACGAAAACTTTCAAGGCGTGCGCGTGGTGAAGGCTCTCTTGCGCGAAGACGAGAACACGAAAGAATTTCAAGAGTTGACCACGACGATGTACCGATCGTCGTATCGGGCCGCGTGGCTCTCAGCGCTCTTCCTCCCCACCGTGCAGATCATCGCCGCGCTCGCGCTGGGACTCATCGTCGGCTACGGCGGACAACAGATCACCGTCGGCGCGATGACCATCGGCGGGATTCAAGCCTTCGTGTCGTATCTCACGTTCATGATGTGGCCCGTGCAGGACTTGGCGCGCGTCTACGCGGAGATGCAGCACTCCATCGCCTCGGCGGAGAGAATCTTCAAGTTGATAGATACCCCGCCCGAAGTCCACGATAGAAGCGACGCGGTCGAGGCGCAAACGCTGATGGGCGAGATCGAATTCGAGGGCGTGGATTTCTTCTACGAAGAACGCAAGCCCGTCCTCACCGACTTCTCGCTGAAGGTGAGAGCGGGCGAGATGATCGCGCTCGTCGGTCCGACGGGCGGAGGAAAGTCCACGATCGTGAATCTGCTGTGCCGCTTCTACGAGCCGCGCAAAGGGACGATCCGCATCAACGGGCGGGATTACATGGATTACACGCTCGCTTCGATCCACAGCCGCATCGGGATCGTGTTGCAGACGCCGCATCTCTTCTCGGGCAGTGTGCGCGACAACATCTGCTATGGACGATTGAACGCGACCGATGAAGAAGTGACCGACGCCGCGAAAATTGCGGGCGCGCATGATTTCATCGTGACGTTAGAAAAAGGCTACGACCACAACGTGGGCGAAGGCGGCAATTTGCTCTCCGTTGGGCAGAAACAGTTGATCAGTCTGGCGCGAGCCGTGCTTGCCCGCCCCGAACTCTTCATCATGGACGAAGCCACCTCCAGCGTGGATACGCTCACCGAGGCGTTGATCCAGCGCGGCATGGAAGCGTTGATGCGCGGACGCACGTCGTTCGTCATCGCGCACCGCCTCTCGACCATCCGCAAGGCGAATCGAATCGTGGTGATCGAAAATGGAAAAATCGCCGAGCAAGGCTCGCACGCTGATTTGCTCAAACAGCGCGGACATTATTACCGCCTGTACACGCAACAGTTCAGGCACGAGTTGGAGGAGCAGTATGGGTTTACGGAGGCTGTCGGGGCGCAAATCTCCGAGGTCTCTCAGACCTCGGAGATTTCGGGGGAGGCGATGGCGGCGGATTAAGACCCAATCCCCACCGCCCTATCGGGCACCTCCCCCAAATCCGACGAACCCCAGTCGGATTTGGGGGAGGCTGGGAGGGGGGTCGAAAGGAGACCACCATGAGTCACAACCGCGATAAAGGCAGTAAAGAACAAAAGAAGAAAGCCAAGCGCAATATCAAGGAGAAACGCAAGTTGAAGAAGGAGAAGAAGCAGAAGAGTCCGTTTGGTGTTGGCTAATGGGTTCGTTCAAAATAGGATTCCCGCCAGAATTTTATGGCGGGAATCCTATCATCTTTCCAAAGTGATGCCCAATCTGGGAGGTTAATTCTATGAATCGTTTTTCCTGAAAAGTATTGCATTTCTGTTAGCGACGCCTTATAATTTTCGATGTAACTTGTGCTTGTGGGAAATTCACAGGTTTTGTAGTCGCTCTTCTGATCGGTTTTCAACGGAGCAGAATATGACAAAGATCACAAACAAATTGGAAATGATGATCTACGCGAATTTGGGTGGAGCAGAGCGTGTCTTTCATAAGGCAGGCAGGGAGGATAATAATTAATGAAGCATCTAATTATTTTTTCAGTCGGTCCTGTACAGGATTTTATTAACACTGCCCGTCGTAGCCGTGACTTGTGGTACGGTTCATGGATGTTAAGTGAATTATCAAAAGCCGCAGCGAAAAATATCGCGGACTCTGGCTTTCTTGATTGGCTTGTTTTTCCACATCCTGCTGACATCAGACTACTTGAACCGGCAAGTCAGTACAGTTCTCCGAATAAAGTTATTGCTGTTGTGGATAACCCTGAACGAATTGCTACAGGGGTTCGCACAGCAGTAGGTGCACGCCTTCAAGAATTGTGGGCGGATGCCAAGTCACACATTCATGGTCGTGCTTACAATGAGGGAGTGGCTAATCAGCAGGTTGACGACTTGCTTGAATTCTATTGGGTTAGCGTTCCATTCGAAGAATCCAATGCAGGCAACTATGCGGAAGCGCGCAACAAGGCGGAAATGTTTTTAGCAGCCCGAAAAACTATCCGCAATTTTCAACAACCGACATGGTCGGCAGGCACTCCTAAATCATCCTTAGATGGCGCGCGCGAGTCGGTTATTCCGAGAGCGGAATATGCGGAGAGAAACGATACAGAGGACGTTCGTACACAAAAAACCAAAAACTTATACACGCGCTATCGAGCGCGGCGCGGGGAGCAACTCTCAGGTGTGGATTTGCTCAAGCGGCTTGGCAGGCTTGACAGTACTCCGAACTTCAAGAGCACATCAGATATGGCGGCGTTGCCGTTTGTGGAAAAATTCAACCAGAAAAACGGGGAAGCTCAAACTTTGATCGAGGCTCTCCGCGCCAAATTGCCCGTTGATTCTGACACGTTGGATGGCGCAGAGGAAGGCTTGGTATTTGAAAGCCGGTTCGAGGATGCATTTCCGACTCAAAAACTAACACCTGAACAGCGGGCAGATTATCTAAACCTGTTAAAGAAATATGCAGGCAATGCCACGCCTACCGCCTACTACGCCTTGCTTGCCGCGGATGGTGATTTTATGGGCAAGATCATTGATGGGCAAACAAGGATGGAAACTCATCAAAATATTTCGCAATCACTGGCAAGGTTCGTGCAACATGCAAGAGAGATCGTTGGGCGCACTCAAGGTGTGCTGATTTATTCTGGTGGTGACGATGTGTTAGCGTACCTGCCTTTACCCTCGGTTTTAGATTGTGCTAATGAATTACAGTCCACTTTTGGAAGCTTGATGGAAGAGTATGCAATATCTGATGGAAAGGGCGGCACAATCAAGCCTTCCCTGTCTGTTGGGATCGTCATTGTCCATCATCTGGAACCGCTATCGAATGCTCTGCAACTCGTGCGGAAAGCGGAAAAAGATGCAAAAGTCGTGGAAGGCAAAAACGGACTGGCAATCATCCTGAGCAAGCGCAGTGGAGTTGACCGCTCCATCTCTGACAAGTTCAGTGTTCTTCATGCGCGCCTGACCGAGTTGATCACATACGCGCGCGACGGCGCGATCAGCGGCGGAACGGCGTACGAGTTGCATGAGTTACACCAAGTGTTATTCAATACAGAGATTCCACCTGACGCGAAAGCCAAAGAGGCGATTCGAATTGTTGAGCGGAAGCGCGAGTCGGGTAGTGATCAGCAAGTCAATGAGCAAGTCAAAGCAAGCTTTGCAGGTTGGATCCAAACCATCTCGCTTGATGAACTTGCCCGCGAAATGATTGTTGCCAAGGAACTAGCAGGGATAGAGGGGGAGGCGCAATGAGTGAATGGTTGGTAATCCCGCGTGACCCTTTGATTTTTCGAGATGGCAAGCCCTTCGTTGCAACGCCTGGCGAGCGGGCAGATTCTCTACCGTTCCCATTTCCATCTACGGTGATTGGGGCGGTGCGGACACGGGCAGGAACGGATGCTTCCAATGGCAAATTTGATGCAACCAAATTGAATAGATTGTTGGAAAACTCCATCCATGGACCGGTGCTGGTTGAATTAGATGCAAATGAAGCCATTGTGGAGAGATACTTCCCCGCCCCTGCGGACGCTTTGGTGGTTGAGACGAGTGATAAGGGCATCGTGCTACGATATGCTCTTGCGCCGATTCGAGTATCTACTAACTCAACCGATTTGGGAGTGTCGCACTTGGTTGGGCGTGATCCACAGATCAAAGATAAGCCGTATTACAAAACCCCACGCTTATGGACGTGGCCAACGATGAAAGAATGGTTACACAACGGGGTGGATGATGGACCGTTCGACGCGAAAACTTTAGGTATGGAGGAACTGCCGCGCGATCATCGCACACACGTCAGCATCCAACCGGATACACATGCTTCCCGAGAGGGCGCTTTGTTTCAAACCAGCGGCATGGAATTCACCACCGAGAACGCGTCTTCGCTTGCAATCGCATTGACTTCGGATGCTGGGTTACAAGCCGGCGTGGACTTTTTGGGCGGTGAGCGGCGGATTGTACAATGGTGGGCAACTTCAAATGTGTTCGCAGATGCCACCTGCCCTGAGGATATTGTGCAGAAGATCAGCGAAGACAAGAGTTGCCGACTAATCCTTGCGACCCCGGCGTATTTTGCCAACGGACATCTTCCGAGTTACCTGACCAGCCAATTTGGAGCAACCGTGGTGGCATCAGCGGTGCCGCGTTATCAGACTATCTCTGGGTGGGATTACTCGAAACCAAATGGTGGTGAGCCAAAGCCTACCCGCCGACTGGCGCCTGCCGGGAGTGTGTATTTTCTAGACCTGACTCAGGTAACGGATTTGCAGGATTTCATAAAACGCGTGTGGTTGAATAATATCAGTGATGATGTACAGGCGTGCCGCGATGGTTTTGGGCTGGCGTTGCTTGGCACGTGGAAGAATATGGAGGTGAACGGATGAGCAGGAAACTTCCAGAGAAGAACCCGCCGGTGGTGAACAAAGAAGTTCAAAAGCCCGGCTGGGTGATAGAGATTCGGAAATACAAGGTAATTACCCCCCTGTTTGGCGGCGGTGAGGAACCTCAACGACCGGATTCGCTGACCACGATCCGCGCGACCGAAGTGCGCGGGCATTTGCGCTTTTGGTGGCGTGCTACGCGCGGAGGCGGCTTCGACGGAAATCTGGCGGCTATGAAGAAGCGCGAGGAAGAGATTTGGGGTTCACCCGCTGAAGAGAATAAGCCGGGACCTTCCAAAGTGCACGTGAGGGTTGTCAGCGCGCATCGAGGCAAGGCAAGCGGCAATGATGTTGGGCAACCCGGCTCCGCATGGAGTTATGTGGCTTTTCCTTTACGCGAGGATGAGTTGCCGGTTTATGAAGATGCCTCTTTTGAGTTGGAAATCAAGTATAAGAATGTTGACAATATTAATGACGACGTTGAGGCGGCTTTGTGGGCATGGGAAACCTTTGGCGGTATCGGTGGACGCACACGGCGGGGGTTTGGAGCGTTGCAGTGTGAGGCAAAAAAAGACTCTGCCGATGGGTCGTGGCAGAAAATTGACCCCCCGGCAAGGAATCAGGTTGACAAAAACTTCTTCACAAAACATCTTTTGGCAGACGGTGTGTGGCACCCGGGCGTCCCTCATTTGACAACGAATTCTCGTATGAAATGGGTAACAAAGACAGACAATGCCAGCGAGGTTTGGGAGAGTCTTTTCACTGCATTAAAAGAGTTTCGACAAAAACGATACAAAGGCGAGTTTGGATTGAGTCAGTGGCCTGAAGCGAATGAAATCAGGCGATTGTTTAATAAGGAAATTAATACCCCTGAAAATATATCTGGCTACAAACATGTTGAAAACAGGTTTCCACGCGCCAAGTTTGGATTACCGATTCAATACAACATGCATCACGATGAAGATCTTCCGGAGGATATTAAACTCCAAGGTATTCTGATTGATGATAAAAAATCCATAGACCGTCTTGCAAGCCCGTTGATTCTGCGCCCGATTGCATGTTCCGATGGAGCTGTGGGACTTGCCGCTATTCTGGAATGGGAGACCGTTGAGTCGAGTGAAATGTACACGCCGCCAGGCGGATTGGTTTTGAGTGGCGTGCCGAATCATCCTTCTGTAGTAAGTGATGTGCTGGAGAGCGAAGTTGCATATATTCCGCCACTGGGCAGCCATACCGATGTCTTACAAGCCTTTCTCGACTCGTTGAAATAGGAGGAACCAAACATGGATGCGAAACTGTTAGTTGTTCAGGCGATCTCGCCATTACACGCAGGGACCGGGCAGGGCGTTGGAGTGATTGACTTACCCATCGCGCGCGAAAAAGCAACCGGTATTCCGTTCTTGCCGGGTTCGACGCTCAAGGGCGTGTTTCGGGACGCATGCACAGACTCTTCAATGCGGACAAAAGTTTTCGGACCAGACACCGGCAATGCAGAGTTGCACGCTGGGGCTGTGACCTTCAGTGATGCGCGGTTGTTGTTATTGCCCGTGCGCAGTTTGCATGGTGTATTCGCATGGGTGACATCGCCGCTGCTCTTACACCGATTGAAACGAGACGCCGCAAACACACCCGCGCCGCTTGCTTTCAACATCCCTGCGCCTGCGGATGGAGAGTGTTTTGTAAGTAATGACGGAGAAGGATTGAGTATGGAGATCGATAGAGACAAGAAGAAAAGTGCGGTGGTACTTGAAGACTTGGCGTTGAAATTTAAGCGGAAAGCAGAAGTGACAGCTTGGGCGGGCTGGTTTGGGCAAACGCTCTTCGTGCAAGATACGGATATGCAAAACGCATTGAAAGCACGGTTATGCATTGTTTCGGATAATGTGTTGAATTTTCTGTTGGAAACAGCGACGGAGATCACTGCCCGCATACAGATAGATGACGACAAAAAAACTGTCAAGGAACATATGTTATGGTACGAAGAAGCGTTGCCCACGGAAACCGTGATGGTCAGTTTGGTGGTCGCGGCGAACGTGGACAAAAGCAATGCCAGAACGGCGGATGTGTTCGCCGAGGTGAAGAGACTTTCTGATAACAAAACCCTGCAATTTGGCGGCAAGGCGACTGTGGGGCGCGGCTTGTGTAACGCCACATTGTTGGGGTAGGAGGCAGTAATGAGGACTCTCGAACAGGAAGTGGCAGAGAAGGTGTACAGGAAAGTATCGCTTTTTGGGGAGAACCAGCCGCAAGGGAGCGCGAAGCGGAATCAATATGGGGCGATGGCGCATTCCCTGCCGATCCTCATCCGCACGGCAGGGTTGGCGGAGGCGTTGGCGTTCGTCCAAAGCCGCGGCAAGGAAGGAAGTACCGCGCTTCTTGAGGATCTAGGGCAGGTAGTTCTCGATAAGAGCGCAGACGATTTTGCCGTACAAAGCCGCGATGTGGAGTTGCAGGAATACATGTACCTCACCCACCGCTCGTTGCAGGCGTTGAAATGGTTCAAGCGTTTTGCGCAAACAATTCTGGACGTTCCTGCCACACAAGATGACGGAGGCGCGCGATGATACAGTTTCGCCGTGACAGTTTGACGAAGATCGCCCAGCCGCCTGCAGAGGCACACGCCGGGCTGTGGTTGGATAAGTTTTTCCCGGGCGACGATGCGCAAACCGCCAAAGCCGAGCATGTGAAGCAAGTGACCAAGGTTTCCATTCCGGAGGCATATACAACTTTCTTTCGACGTTGGAACCAAACGCTGACTAGCTTGGGCGCGGATTGCCGCCCGTTTCGAACGGAGGGCAGGTTGGCGGTGAATTTGGGCGCGGAGGGTGTGCTCGAAACTTCGATCGCTTTACACCGCACGTATGGAATGCCATATATTCCGGGGAGCGCGTTGAAAGGGTTGGCGGCGCATTTTGTGACTGAGTATTTCAAGGACGACCCGGTTTGGGATGTGGAAACGCGCCGTTACCTGTTCGGTGATACGACCAGCGCGGGGTACGTTACTTTTTATGACGCGTTGTATATGCCGGGTACCGGCAAAGGACTTGTGCCGGATATAATCACGGTTCACCACCCAGAGTATTATCAGGGCGCCAAGCCGATATATTCGCAAACGCTGGAACTGGCTCCGCCCGCCGATTGGGACAGCCCAACGCCCATTCCATTCATCACAGTCAATGGAACGTTTCTGCTCGCGCTTTCAGGACCGAGCGATTGGGTAAAGGCGGCGTTCGAGGTTTTGGAACTGGCGCTGGTGCGCGAGGGCGTGGGCGCGAAGACTTCGAGTGGATATGGCAGGATGGAAGAGGCTGAGATAAAAATCGAATATAAGACTTTCAAGGACGCGAGCGAAATACACATTGGCGATTACTTTCGCGGCGCAGTTTCCGAGGTGGAGGCAAAAGGTATTAACCTCTCGATTCCCGAGTTGAACCCGGATGATGCGCAAGCCTATGTGGCAGTGGATCACCCGGGGCGGTATCAAGAGGGCGCTGTGGTTCGATGTAAAGTGGTTGATATTCAGACGATCGGCACGTATTTACGCGTGATTTGTGAACTAGCCAAAGCCAAATGACCTCCTACCTCGCCAACGCCTTCTCGCTCAATATGCTGAGCGTTGGCGCAGAGGGGATGCGCGTGGACATTCAACTTGTTCTCCCAGCCGAGATACCAGCCGAGACTGTCAGTATCATTGGTCATGCGGATATGGCGGCAATCGTATCGAGCGTGCTTAAACGTCCGGTGGAGGTTAATCGAGAATCGGTGCTGTTGCAGAAGGATGATGTTTTATTCGTGGCTCAGTATCACGGCCCGCGCCTGCCCGCCGGGGCAACCACCTTGTCCGCAGGTGGAAGGATTGAGTTTTACCGCATTACCTGTCATACAAAATAGATTTCCGTTATGAATACGAAGGAGAGTTTCGAATGGATTGGTTGAATATGAGCAGTATTGCTGATTACGTCGGGATTCTCGCCGCGCTCATCGGAGTTTGGACGTGGATGAATACCCGCCGCATCCGCGAGGATGAACAACGCGAACAAAATCGTCTGAACGAGAAAGTGAAACTTATTTTGAAATCAAAAGACGACAAGGAGTTCATTCGCTTGCCAGGCGAAATGCGGCGGGAAGAAGTTACCCGCGCGGAGGTGCTTGGCTGGGTGGGTATGTTGCCGATGGTGGAAGAAAAGAAAGGCAAGCGATTTGATATCGCCTATACAAACTCAGCCGAATTCCTGAGCCAGTTGAGTGAGGTTCAAACCGGTAACGGAGACGTTACTTTCGAAATCGAATGCACACCGGAAGAATTCCGCCAATTTGCCGTGAAGATAACAAAAACAAAAAAGAAAAAAGGTTCCGCATGATAAAGCAAGTTCTCGGCGCCATGATATTACTTCATCGCCTCACCCCAACGAACATGAGGCTACTCGACCAGCGGCTCCTCGCAATGACAGAATAATATGCTCCTCTCCTCCGTCATTCACTTGAAAGCGTTGGAAAGCGGTTCCATTCCTCAATACATGGGGGCGGCGATACGGTCGGAATTTCTCACGTGGATGGGGATCTCGGATGCGGAAGAACCGCATTCCGCCGATGAACCGCGCGAAGAAACAGAAATGCACGGGGGGAATCAGTTGCGCCCGTATACGGTATCCGATTTGCAGGGGGTGTCCAACGCCCAAAAGGGATTCAATCGAATCGAAGCCGGGCAACGCGCGTGGTTTCGCGTGACCACCTTGAATGAAGAACAATCGCAGAAATTCCAGAATGCTGTTCTGCCAACTGTCGTAGATCGGGTTTTCCAGTTAGACAGGGTCAAGTTTCAGGTCACAAACGCGGCGGAGGCGGGAAAACACCCCGGCGCGCGAGCAACGTCGTATCAGGCGTTGGTGGATAAATACCTCAAATCAGACTCTCCGGTATCAGACACACTGAACATCGAATTCAAATCGCTGACCACATTCCACGCTGGGGATTTTTATTTACCCCTGCCCGTTCCAAAATTGATCCTGAGATCGTGGCTCATGCGCTGGAATCGCTTTTCCTCTGCGATCTTGCCCTTCGAGGCAAGGGATATTCGGGAGGCAAACTTTGCCTTGAGCCAACATGATATTCAAACCGATACCGTCGAATACCGGGGTATCTCATGGATCGGCTTCAAGGGGAAATGCGCGTTTCGTATTTTCGCAAGAGAGGCATACTGGGCGCGCTTGTGCAACCTTCTGGCGGAGTTTTCGTTCTATTGCGGCACTGGTCATAAGACCACATATGGATTGGGACAGACATGGCGCGCCTAATGTCATTGCGAGGCGGCGCTCTTCCGCCGTGGCAATCTGCTGTGATGAGGAGATTGCTTCGGTCGCCGCGCTCCCTCGCAACGACATATAAAACATGAAATGGATCGAACGCATCCTCGAGACTGAAAACCTGCGGCGCGCCTGGGAGGAGGTGCGGGCAAAGAAGGGCGCGGCAGGTATAGATCGCGTGAGCATTAAACGCTGGGAGCGGAATTTCGAGGAAAGACTCGATACGCTTGCCGCGGAAGCGCGCGCCAACACATACCGCGCTCGCAAACTGAAACAGTTCCACATCCCGAAGAAAGACGGGACGCTTCGCACCATTTCCATCCTCACCGTGACCGACCGTGTTTTACAGCGGGCTGTCTTACGCCTCGTGGACGATGTGTTCGACCGCGAGTTTATGGATTGCAGTTTCGGCTACCGCCCCGGACGCGGCGTGCGTGATGCGGTCCCGGCGATCCTCGCGCACCGCGAGGCGGGCAGGCAATGGGTGTTGGACGCGGATATTGACAATTGCTTCCCCAGCCTGAAACATTTTTTGATCTTGCGGCATTTTCAGCAGAAGGTGGACGACTCAATGGTTTCAGGTCTGATCAAGCAGTGGATGGCGCAGGGACAATCTGTGCCCGGTGTGGGAATTTCGCTTGGCGCGGTGATCTCGCCCCTGCTGTGCAATATTGTATTGCACCAATTGGATACGAGGCTGATGGAGGCGGGGTATGCGCCCGTGCGGTATGCCGATGATTTTTGCGTGTTTTGCAAGACGAAAGCGCAGGCAGAAAAAGCCATGAAGCGCACGGCGTTCATCTTGAAAAAACTGCATCTCATTCTCGAGCCGAACAAGACCCGCATCAGTCACTTCGACGAGGGGTTCGATTTTCTCGGCGTGCATTTCGAGCGCGATACGTATAGTTTCGAGGCGGCGGAGAAACGGATCGAAGTGAAAGGAGCGTTCGACGCTGAATTGTTCCATGATTATGCCGCGCCGCAGGGGTATGGCTAATGTCATTGCGAGCCGCCGCTCTTGTTCTTTGGCGGCGTGGCAATCTGCTTGCTTGTTCAAGGAGATTGCTTCACTTTGTTCACAATGACAGACGAGCGAGGAGACTGCTTCGCTAGCGCTTCGCAGTGACATAAAATGCCCACTCTCTACGTGACCGAGCCCGGCGCTCGGATCGAAAAAGAGTACAAACGCATCCTCGTGATGAGCAGGGATGAGGAGGTGTTGTTCAGCGCGCCGCTGGCGCATGTGACCGACGTGGTGATTGTGGGCAGTGTGGGCATCACTACTCAAGCGATGGTTTCATTGCTGGGCGCAGGCGTTTCGTTCTCGATCATCAGCCGTGCGGGGAAACTGCTCGGCAGGCTCATGCCGCCCAGCGAGGGAAATATCTTCTTACGACATACACAATATCGCCGGTCGGAGGCGGCGGCGTTTTGTTTTGACATTGCGCGCGCCATCGTGTTGGGGAAATTGAAGAACGAGCGGGTGTTGGCGCGCCGGCTGGGGAGGGCAGACCCAGCCGTCCCGTTGAGGGGAATCGAGCGCATTACGAGTTGCATCAAGCAAGCCGAGAACGAATCCGATCTGGATCGTTTACGCGGACAGGAGGGCATCGGCGCGAAAGCCTATTTCGAAATCTTCCGCGCCGCGCTCAACGAAGATTGGAGTTTTCCGAAACGCACGCGCCGCCCGCCTGCCGACCCTGCCAACGCGTTGTTGAGTTTGGGTTACAGCCTGCTCACACAAAATATGATGACCGCGCTCGAGATCGTGGGGCTCGACCCCTACGACGGTTTTTTTCACGCCGACGTGTACGGACGCCCCGCGCTGGCGTTGGATCTGGTGGAGGAGTTCCGAAGCGTGATCGTGGATTCGACGGTGCTGACCGTGATCAACAAACGCATCCTTTCGCCCGATGATTTTGAACCGGCCGAGGCAGGCGGAGTGAGCCTGAAACAACACGCCTTGAAGAAATTTCTCGCGCAATATAACGCGCGCTTGCAAACTTCGGTCGTTCATCCGCTGGCGGGGCGCGCCATTACGTATCAGAAATGCTTTGAGGTGCAAGTGCGCCAACTGCGCCATGTGATCGAAGGGAAAGAGAAAGCCTATGTGCCGTTTTTAACGAGGTAAAAACCTGACAGGTTTCCGCGATCCATCCTCAACGCGAATCCGTGTCCGCGCATAGGTTGTGGTAAACACGAGTCGCGCTTAAAACCTGTCAGGTTTCATTTTGAAAGGTGTATAATGCCAACACAATTCATTCTCATTGTCTACGATATCTCGAACGACAAACGCAGGACAAAATTGCACAATGTATTGCTCGATTACGGCACGCCCGTGCAGTACTCGGTCTTCGAGTGCCATCTCGACGCGAAGAACCTTTCCAAAATGAAGCAGGCGATTACCCGTGTGATCCGTAAGCGTAAAGATAACGTGCGGTATTACTACTTGTGCGCCGATTGTGAAAAACGGATCGAATCCTCCCGCCCTCATGAGGTTTCCAAATCGTTGCCGCAGGAAACGATGGTGGTGTGAGCGCCGAAAAAACGAGCGCCAAGGGGGGCGCAATGGGCTTTGGCGATGCTCGGAAAGTGCGCCTAACCAATGGCAACCTGTGGCGCAATCGGTTACACATTTGAAGCCACTTGTCAGCCCTGACCCGCAAGAACCGAGCATCCATGCTTACCGAAACGCACTATGCGATGCTCGGAAATGAGATATACAGCCAAAACGGTGTTTTTCTTGAAGAAGATTGATCTTAACCTTAATCTTTTTGAAGGCAGAAAACAGAATTGAAAGTTGGGCAAGAGTAAGAAATAAAAAATCCCTCAATGAGGGACTGAAACAGTCGGCTATAACAACCGCCTGCTCAGCTTTTGCTTGCGGCACTTTGTAAGAAATAAAAAATCCCTCAATGAGGGACTGAAACCTGTGGCACAAGCGGACAAGACCATTCCGAAAACAATCAGAATGGTAAGAAATAAAAAATCCCTCAATGAGGGACTGAAACCCGATGGCTGCCATGATGCGGCGAAGCAATGGGCTGCGTAAGAAATAAAAAATCCCTCAATGAGGGACTGAAACTATGCAAGAAATCCAGAACCATCGTTGCGCCAAGCGCCAAGTAAGAAATAAAAAATCCCTCAATGAGGACTGAAACCGTGGATCGTGGGCTTGCGCCAGTTACCGCTGAGCCGTAAGAAATAAAAAATCCCTCAATGAGGGACTGAAACTTGATCCCAAACGGCTTGAACGGTTCCTTCACTTTCAAAGTAAGAAATAAAAAATCCCTCAATGAGGGACTGAAACTTACTACCCTGGGATAGTCCTCTATGCATTCTGCACGATGTAAGAAATAAAAAATCCCTCAATGAGGGACTGAAACGTCCATGATGAAACCGTGTGGAGCGATTCACCCTCGTAAGAAATAAAAAATCCCTCAATGAGGGACTGAAACCTCGGCAACATCGGGGTCCGCTTGGGCAACGATCTCGGGTAAGAAATAAAAAATCCCTCAATGAGGGACTGAAACGCCGCCAGCGAGGCGATACATCATGTACCCTCCAAGCGCTCCAAGTAAGAAATAAAAAATCCCTCAATGAGGGACTGAAACGGCGATCAGAGCGGGAAGCGCGTTCTTGAACGCAAGTAAGAAATAAAAAATCCCTCAATGAGGGACTGAAACAGATCACTGACACGGGCATTGACGCCATCCTGAATCAGGTTGTAAGAAATAAAAAATCCCTCAATGAGGGACTGAAACCGGTTAAGGCAAGCCGGGTAGGGTCATTCGGGTTGGGTAAGAAATAAAAAATCCCTCAATGAGGGACTGAAACGCATCGTGACATAGGTGTTGTTGTTGTCGGGCTCATGTAAGAAATAAAAAATCCCTCAATGAGGGACTGAAACCACTGTCGACGCCGACCCACAGGCCATCTGCCACTTTGGTAAGAAATAAAAAATCCCTCAATGAGGGACTGAAACAATCTGAGTAGCATCCTCAACTGTCTCAACGTACGGTTGTGTAAGAAATAAAAAATCCCTCAATGAGGGACTGAAACATGCACCAGCGCTTGTCCAAGTGCACAAGGCACTCGCCGTCGGTAAGAAATAAAAAATCCCTCAATGAGGGACTGAAACATTTTCGGGCTTAGCGAAGTATTCCTCAAGGTGTGTGGTAAGAAATAAAAAATCCCTCAATGAGGGACTGAAACTCAGCTCCTGGGACTTCGGGCGGTGCATTCGCAACAAGTAAGAAATAAAAAATCCCTCAATGAGGGACTGAAACGTTCCAACCCTGCCTTGGTTGTCCCAAAGATTGCCCAGGTAAGAAATAAAAAATCCCTCAATGAGGGACTGAAACGTAACGGTTGAAATATCGACGGTAGGCATAGCAGTTGTAAGAAATAAAAAATCCCTCAATGAGGGACTGAAACACTTCCTCGCTTTCGCTTCCTGTGCCGATTGTTACGAATTCGCCAGTAAGAAATAAAAAATCCCTCAATGAGGGACTGAAACTGATCGATTTTTTTTCTTTCAATTTACACGTACAGGTAAGAAATAAAAAATCCCTCAATGAGGGACTGAAACCAAAGCGAAGACGATCAAAAGAACCAGATTGCGAAAGTAAGAAATAAAAAATCCCTCAATGAGGGACTGAAACACGGTTGCATCCGAATATGTGTTAGCGATGAATTCCGCGTAAGAAATAAAAAATCCCTCACTGAGGGACTGAAACATCATTAGGGACGAGTTCACTGTCCCATATCATTTTCATCGTAAGAAATAAAAAATCCCTCACTGAGGGACTGAAACTGACCTGATAGCCGCTGGCAGTCAACATGATCGGCGCGTAAGAAATAAAAAATCCCTCACTGAGGGACTGAAACTTGTTGCGGTGTTTGGAAGTACGAATCTGGTAACTCGTAAGAAATAAAAAATCCCTCACTGAGGGACTGAAACGTCCACATCCACACAAGCTTATAACACTTAACCAAATGAAAAGTAAGAAATAAAAAATCCCTCACTGAGGGACTGAAACCAGGTTCGTCTTCATAAATGATGATAGTCGGATTTCCGACGTAAGAAATAAAAAATCCCTCACTGAGGGACTGAAACGCGTCCACCGAGTAGATAACACCCATTGGGTGCGCCTAGTAAGAAATAAAAAATCCCTCACTGAGGGACTGAAACTTATATGAGATGACAATGGGAGAGATATACTGCAGTACGTAAGAAATAAAAAATCCCTCACTGAGGGACTGAAACGCAGTCTGCACGCCATAACAGTAACTAAAAGGGCGCACAAGTAAGAAATAAAAAATCCCTCACTGAGGGACTGAAACAAATGAAACCGGCGATCGCGCTGGATTGAAACTCCTCGCGTGTAAGAAATAAAAAATCCCTCACTGAGGGACTGAAACCCGCACAAACAAACCGATATCACTATCAAAACGATCAAAAGTAAGAAATAAAAAGTCCCTCACTGAGGGACTGAAACGTTGCGCTCCGCAACGTCAGCCAGTGTCAGTGTATAGTAAGAAATAAAAAATCCCTCACTGAGGGACTGAAACTCGCCATAGTATTCAGGCTTCAACTCGATGGTGAACGGTAAGAAATAAAAAATCCCTCACTGAGGGACTGAAACGCCAAAAAGCGTGGCAATCCCGGCAAGGATACAGCTGTAAGAAATAAAAAATCCCTCAATGAGGGACTGAAACAAAAAAAGGTGACAGTCACCTTGAAGGTGACTGTCACCTGCTGCGCAATAAAAACGTCCCGAAGGTTTCAAACCCTCGGGACGTTTTGCTGATTACGGCTCCCACTGATAATTGATCAACGCGAACAACATCGGCTTGCCTTGCACGTATTCGACTCCCACGGTCCAGGCGCGCCAGTCCATGCCTCCGTATTGATCGGAGCCGGGCTTGCGTACCGTGTAGAAATTGACGTTGGCATATTCGGAGGGCCACGGCTCCAGCGAGAAGGTCGCGAGGTCGAGCGTGTCGTTGCAGTGCAGCGTGTAATTCGCGCTGAACACTTCTTGCAACTTCGGCAGGATGTGTTCGGAGAAGGTCCCGTTCGTATCCATGCCGCTTCCGGGCGCGGGTCCCCACTTCACCACGTAATCCGATTGGAAAACCCACGCGGCTTCTGCGGGAGAATAATTCGCCACCGTTCCCCAACGCCACAAGCGCAGGTCAAGTCCATGCTCGGGGCTGACGAGCGAACCCAGCAACTCGCCGTTCGAGTTCAACACAGCCGTTCGCAAATTGTTCAACAGGTCAGACACGCGCGAGTCGGAACAGAACGCGGACGAAGTCACTTGCTCGGTGAGGAATTTCGCGTTCACCCAGCCGACTCCGCCCGATGGATTCTGGATCTCCACCCAGCGGTCGCCTCCCGCGCTGGTTGCGGGTCCCGTGCGGTTCACACCGACGGTGTTGGGCGCGAGCGAGCCGACAATGGGCTGTCCGATCCCTGCGGCAGAGCGGATGTTCAGCACATCGTTCTTGCCGACAAGGATGACGGCGTACGGGTTGAAGATTCCCGTCACGGGCGGCAAGGATGTGGACATCGCAACTGAGGGCAAATTCGTGCTCGTCGGCACGAATTGCGTCGCTTGAGTTGGCTGTGACGTCGCTGTTTCGGCGGAGATGATCGGCGTGAACGTCGGCGCAACAAAAGGTGTCGGCGTATCAAACGGCGGCAGGGGTGTGTTCGTCGGCACAGGCGACTGGGACGCGCACGCGGCGACAGTTAAAAGTATGATGCAGAATAACAATATTTTTTTCGATGTGTTCTTCATGGGATTCTCATCGTCTTTAGTTTAACTCATTCCCCCGCTGAATTGTTCCCCGTCAACGGCGCCATGATTTGCCAAACAAATAGAACGGCGCTTGAGTTTGTATGAAATGCCAGACACGAACGCAGTATAATAAGCATGCACGCGAAACCCAAAATGAGGAGATTCAAATGGCTTACACATTGGATACCAAAGTCGGTGACATCTTGAAAGACACGGGGGCGGTGAAAGTCCTGGAGAAGTACGCTCCGGGCGTTTCCAAAAATCCCATGATCGGGCTGGCAAAGGGCATGACCCTCAAAACCCTGATCGCCATGCCGCAAGCCAAAGAGGCGGGCATCACCGAAGACATGGTAAAGAAAGTTCTGGCAGAGATCAACGCGCTGAAGAAATAACACACGCGTAACAAAAAATGGCAAGCCCAAAAGGTTTGCCATTTTTCATTGGATTGCCCCTAATTCAAAACGATGTCATTGCCCAACTCATCCGCGTTGTCTCACCGCCTCATATAAAATCAACGCCGTCGAAACCGACACGTTCAACGAATTCACTTTTCCCATCATCGGGATTTTCACTTTCACGTCCGCGTTCGTCATCCAAAAATCGGATAGCCCCTCATCCTCTGTCCCCACCGCGATGGCGACGGGCTGACTCAAATCTACATTGGAATAAATTTCATCGGCAGACGGAGTCGCCGCGACGATACGCATCTTTCCGCCTTTCAGCCACTTCAACGCCTCAGCATTCTCGCAAGCGACAACTGGCACGCTGAACACCGCGCCTCGACTCGCCCGCACCACGTTGGGATTCCACACATCCACGCGCGCGTCACAGACGAGAAGCGCATCCACGCCTGCCGCGTCGGCTGTCCTCAAGATCGCGCCGAGGTTGCCCGGCTTCTCGATGGACTCAGCCACGATGATGAGCGGCGTTTTGCTTAACTTCAAATCGTCAAGCGATGTTTGAGGGATCGGAAAGATTCCCATCCAGCCATCAGGGTTTTCACGATACGAAATCTTCTCGAAGACCGCGCGGGAGAGGGTCAAATGCTCACGGGCGGAGAAGGTCAACGAGCGCGAGACAAGTTCAGGGGCGGAGAGAACCGTCTGCGGGGTGTGTCCAGCCGCGAGGGCGAGTTGAATCTCGTCGAATCCCTCCACCAGCATCAAGCCGTCTTCGTTGCGAGTCTTTTTATCCTCGCGCAGTTTGACGATGTGTTTGATCCGAGAATTTTGGAGACTGGTAATGTCCGTCATTGTTCAAGCAACAAGCACGCGGCTCGATGCGTTTCGCTTAGTTCGATCAACTGCGGGTCTTTCTCTTTACAAATATCAATCGCAACGGGACAGCGCGGATGAAAGCGGCAACCCGTCGGCAAGTTGATCGGGTTCGGCGTTTCACCTTGAAGGATCACCCGCTCCCGCCGCAAACGCGGATTTGGAACAGGCGCGACAGAGATCAACGCCTTGGTGTATGGGTGCTGTGGATTCTGCAAGACCTCGCGCGCGGGTCCAATTTCTACCATGCGACCTAGATACATCACTGCGATTCGATCTGCGAAATAAGCGACCGTGCTGAGGTCGTGCGTGATGAATACAATGCTGATGCCGCGCTTCTGGCGCAGGTCGCGCAGTAGATTCAATATCTCGGCGCGGATGGAAACGTCGAGCATCGAGACGGGTTCGTCCGCGATCAACAACTCCGGTTGCAACACCATCGCGCTGGCGATCACCACGCGCTGGCGTTGTCCGCCCGAAAGTTCGTGCGGATAACGCGTGAAATAATCTTCGGCGGGACGCAACCCCGCATCCTCCAACGCTGATTTGACCGCCGCGACCCGTTCCTGCCGGTCTTTGATGAGTCCATGAACGACCAAAGGCTCGGCGACAATTTCAAAGATCGTCGCGCGCGGGTTCAATGATTCATATGGGTCTTGGAAGATCATCTGGGCGCGTTTGCGCAGTTGCTTCAAGCCGATATGCGGTTGTTGCGAATGCGTGTTGACAGACTTGCCGTCGAATACGATCTCGCCTTTGGTGAGCGTTTCCAATCCGATCAACGTCCGCGCAATGGTTGTCTTGCCGCATCCCGATTCTCCCACCACAGCCAGCACTTCACCGCGCGCGAGCGAAAATGAAACATCGTCCACCGCCTTGACGTTTAAATGTGGACGGCGTCTCAGTGAGTCAAGGATTTCCTGATGCACCGGGAAATATTTGAACAGTCCGCGCACTTCGAGCATGGGAGTCTGCGTCGTCATAGGTCAGCCTCCGCGCCATCGCGCAAAATGCACGAGACGTAATGCTTGGGAGAAACTTCGAGCAATGGAGGATTGATCTGCGAACATTTCTCGATCTTCAAATGACAGCGCGGCTCGAAGCGGCAACCCGGCGGGAGATTCGTCAAGCGCGGCGGCGTACCGGGGATGGACGCCAACGTATCGCCCGGCTTGGTCACATCGGGGAACGCCTCGAGGAGTTTTTGTGTATAGGGATGCTGCGCCTCGTTGTAGATATGATCCGCCGTTCCGTATTCGGCAACTTTGCCGCCATACATCACCACGACCGAGTCGCACACTTCCGCAACGACTCCCAGATCGTGCGTCACCAACACGATCGCAAGCCCAAGCGACTTTTGAATTTCTTTCAAGAGTTGCAGCACCTGCGCCTGGATCATCACATCCAATGCGGTGGTCGGCTCGTCGGCAAATAGCAGGTCGGGCGCGCACGCCAATGCCATGGCGATCATCGCGCGTTGCCGCATCCCGCCCGAGTATTGATGCGGATATTGATCGCGGCGAGTCGGCGCAATGCCGACCATCTCCAACAAATCTCTCACTCGTTTTTCCGCCGCGTCTTCATCCATCAAGTTATGCAACATGATCGCTTCATGGATCTGGTCGCCCACCTTCATCACCGGGTTGAGCGCGTTCATCGCTCCCTGAAACACGATCGCCATGCTCTTCCAGCGATAGTCGCGCATCTCGCGTTCGGATAACGACAGCAAATTCGTGTCGTTGAACATCACCTTGCCTGCGGTGATCTTTCCGCCAGCGGGTAACAGCCGCATCAGCGACATGAGCGTGGTCGTCTTCCCCGAACCCGATTCGCCGACCAGCCCGATCGTTTGCCCGGGCATCACATCAAATGAAACGTCTTCCAACGCGCGCGCGATCTTGCCTTCCGGTGTGACGAACTCCGTCGTCAGTCCGCGCACGCTGAGCAGTGGTTTCCCGTTGTTCATCCTTTAGACTCCACATCCGCGATTGCAATCATGCCTGCCTCGCCTTCAAGATGATGCGCCGCCAAACGCGGGTTCAACATTTCCTCGAGGACATTTCCGAGCAGGATGCACCCCAAACTCACCCACAAGATGGCGATGCCGGGCGGGAGATAAAACCACCACGCGCCATTGGATATCGCGCTTCGGTCGAACGCAAAGTTCAACATCGTTCCCCACGACGGTTGAGTTGGGTCGCCCAACCCGAGAAACGCCAAGCCTGATTCGATCAAGATCGCGGTGGACAGGATCAACACGGTGTTCGCCACGATCAACGGCATCAACTGCGGCAAAATATGTTTGCGGATGATGTGCCAATGTCCCGCGCCGATCGCTCTTGCCCGCGCTACGAATTGCCGCTCTTTGATAGTCAGCGTTTGCGAACGGATCAAGCGCGCGGTGCTTGTCCAATAGAGCAGACCGATCACGACGATCAACACTGCCAACGGGGAAATTTTCAGCTCCATTTGGCGGATGGTTGCCACCAGCACAAGCATGAGAGGCAGGTCGGGTATCACCAGAAGCACGTCGGTGATTCGCATGATGAGGCTGTCTATGGCGCCGCCGAAGTATCCCGCCGCAATTCCCAACGCGCTGCCCACGAACATTGCAATGAAGCCAGCCATGAATCCTACGACCAGCGAAATGCGCGAGCCGAACACAAGCTGCGACCAAACATCATGCCCCGCGTCGTCTGTGCCGAGAACGCCATGAACGGAAGGAGGAGCAAACGTCAGCGCGCGGTTATTCGCATCGCGGATGATCTCGCTAGAGTCGTACGAGGTCAACGCAGGAGCGAAGATGGCTATGAACGCCGCGGTCGCCACCAAAAAAGCGCCGACCAATCCCAGTTTGTTTCGGCGGAACGTTTTCCAAAATTCCGCGAGGTTGCGCAAGAGGAGATTCCAATTTTCGCCCATGTCAATTCGCTTTCACGCGCGGGTCTAAGTAAGTGTACAAAATATCGGCAAGCATGTTGGCGACGATCACGCTGACCGCAAGCAAGAGAAACGCTCCTTGCAAAAGCGGGTAATCCTGTTTGACGAGCGCGGTTTGCACAAGGTTGCCTAAGCCGTCGTAGGAAAAAACTGTTTCGATGTAAATTGCGCCGGAAACAGTGAAGCCAAGGTTCAACGCAATGATCGTCACCATGGGAAGCATCGCGTTCTTCAATCCATGCTTGGTGAGGACTTGAAAGTGACTCATCCCTTTCGCGCGCGCGGTGAGGATGTAATCTTCGCTTAGCACTTCCAAAATGGACGAACGCATGATGAGCATGTATTCCCCCAAGTAAAGAATTGTAAATGTCAGCGTGGGCAATATCAGGTGACGGGCTAGGTCGGGAATGACGGTGTGCAGAGGCTTGCCGACATTTTCGGGGCTGACGATGCCGCCTGTGGGAAGGCCGAGCCATGTGCTGCCCGCCACCAGCAGAATAATTCCCAGCCAAAATGTCGGCGTCGCCCACGCGATCAACGAGAACGTGAGCGCGCCGACATCGAATGGCGTCTTGCGTTTCCATCCCGCAAGCAGTCCCAACACTGCGCCCAGGATGATCGAAAGCAATTGTCCCAAACCGATCAGCAACAGGGTATTCCAAAGTTTGGAAATCAAAATCTCGCTGACCGGCTTTCTCTGCGACCATGAGACTCCCAAGTTGCCCTGCGCCCATTGACCGAGCGTATCTACGAATTGGTCGGGGAAGACCGGCTTATCCAAGCCGAATTGTTCGCGCAGCGATTGCTGAACTTCGGCCGAAATGCGAACGTTCCGCCCGATCACTGCGCGGATGGGGTCGCCCGGCAGAACGCGAAACAGGATGAAATCGAGGAGAAGAACGAATAGCAATGTCAGCAGGGCAATGCCAAACTTGCCGAGTAAATAATCGCGGCGCGCCATCTTGTTAACTCTTTCTTTGCCGCAGAGCGCGCAGAGAACTCTGAGAAAAAACTTTTAGAAATCTCCCTGAACTCGATGTTCTCTGCGGCTGAGGCTCTTTCTCATGCGTGTAAAATGCGCTCTCTTTTATACAACGTCCCGAAGGTTGGTGTGGCACAACAAAGTTTTTCAAGGAAACCTTCGGGACGTTTTGATGTTACTGAACAGGTTTTGCCTGGGCAAGCGAGGCATCGTCGTCGAGTCCCAGAGGCGATTCGATAAAGTTGGTGAATCGGTCGGAGCGATAGGCTTGAAGATAGTTGCTGTAATAGAGGACGATGTACGGGCGGTCGTTGTAGACCATGTCTTGCATCTTGTAGATGATCTCCTGCCGCTCTTCTTTGTTGACCGCGGTTTGTTGATCGAGATAGAGCTGGTCGTACTCGGGGTTGTGATACCCGGCGTCGCTCCAGCCGCCAATGACGAACTGGTCGGTTAACATGATGCTCAAGATGAAATCGGGATCGGGGTCCGCGCCCCAACCCCAGATCACAAGATCGTAGTCGCCAACCCCGGTGGTCGCGGCGATCAGCGTGTCCGAGTTGACGCCTTCGGGAGTTGCCTTAATTCCGATCTGGCTATACCAATCAGCCAGCAGGTCGGCAATGCGCGGATAGTTTGAAGAGTCCACATCGAATTGCAAGCGGAACTCAAGCCGCACGCCGTCTTTTTCACGGACGCCGTCAGCGCCTTTGACATACCCGGCATCCTCAAGGATTTGGTTGGCTTTCTCGATGCTGAATTCCGGTGTTTTGATATTCGGGTTGTGCCAGAAGCCGCCGCCTAACGTGGGCGGAACGATCGTGTCGCCTGGCGTGCCTTGACCCTGCAAAACAATATCAATGATATCCTGCCGGTTCATCGCGGTTTCCAGCGCAAGGCGCACAGCGGGGTCTTTCAACGCTGGGTTGCCTGTCGGCGCGGGATCGTTATCTTCGGAAACGTCATTGATGATCAATTCATCGAAACTGCGTCCATCGAATGCGACCGCGGTGACGCCATCGAATCCTTTGACGGTTTCGAACGCGCTGGCGGGCACGTCGGAGAGCAGGTCAATATCGCCAACCTTGAGCGCTTGAATCATCGCGTCGGCCGAATCGAACTTTTGATAGATCACCTGATCAATGAACGGCGCGCCGTCCACAAAATCTGGGTTTGCGTCAAGGATTACCACCCCGGTGTCTTTATCGAATGTGGTGAGTTTGAATCGACCTGTGCCAATCGGCTTATCGTTGGTGAAGTTTTGCAAATCTTCCGGCGTCGTGAACGATTCAAAATCAGGCGGATACACGGCATACAAGAAAGACAGTCTGTACTCCATGTTCGCGATTGGATATTCTGTGACGATCTGAACTGTCTTGTCATCAGGCGCGGTGACTTCGCTGAATCCGCCCACGTAGCCTGAAAGCGCCGCCCAGCCGTCGGGGTCCGCCATGATTGCGTTGATCGCCCATGCTATCTGGTCGGCAGTGAGCGCCTCGCCGTTATGCCATTTCAATCCGTCTTTCAGTGTGAACGTCCACGTCAAGCCGTCTTCCGACGCGCTCCATTCTTTCGCTAGCGCGCCAACGTATTCCCCCGAAGAATCTTCAGTCACCAATGGCGAATAGACCAGATCGAAAATAGCGTATGCCTCGGTGAGAAACGCATAGGCTGGGTTAAGCGTGTCAGGTTCGCCGAGCCACCCGATCTTCAACACCGACGGCGCGTCATTGGTTGTAGGCGCATCTGTCGCCGCTTGCGTCGCAGGCGCTCCCCCTCCACATGCGGATAAGATCAACGCCAACAGGGTTATGGCAACAAAAAAGGTATGTCTGGTTTTCATCATTCACTCCTCTAGTTTAATGAGAACCGCATCGCAAGCCTGTAGAGCCGCGATGCGGGGTAAACCATTGTTATACTTGGTGAAACGCGCGTACTGAGTTTTCGGTCGAGTACATTGAGAATTATTCTACTGTATATTCCGATTTGAGGAAAGATAATCAACTGGACAAATGACAGCGTGAGTTCATTGCGCAGGCGTTCAAAGAATCTTGGTGAGGTTTTTCGTTTGTTCATATCGTTTCACTTGCTTGCATCAAACGAGCACAGAAATTTGATGCTGTTTTGTCTAGGAGCATCCATCATAGAAGACTCTCTCGGATAAAAGTATGGGGACGCAGAAAAACCCTGATGAACGCTGACTCAAGAAAAAATCGGCGTTTTCTGCGATTATCAGCGTCCAAATACGTGACGTGTTCCTCTAATGGCTACTCGCGCTCTGAAGAGTCTCGACCTTGAGTTGCACGATGCTGATTGTTTTGGAGTTATGTGGTCGTTTGTGCAGTCGGCGTTTACGCCAACAGGGACGTTAGAGAACGCCCCCTACCCTATAATTTGTTTCGAACGATCACTTGTTTGAAGGGATAAAAGGGTAGAAAAATAAAGTGATGTATTTGGCTACGCGCAAATTATAAGGAGACACATAAATGACTTCTTTCTTTCGATACGATGAAATGGCTTGGGATAAAGTAGCCGAGTTGCCGCGCGACACTCCGCTCGTTCTGCCGCTCGGTTCAGGCTTCGACTGGAACCTGGTCGCAAGCCAGCTAGGGAGTCCAACACGTGCGGGCCTTCTGCCGCCGTTCCCATTCGGCTGGCGCGGAAGTGGACTCGAATTGCCCGATAAGATTTTCGCGCAATACGTTTTCAACTTGTTGGACAGTCTGCGCGACGACGGATTTTCGCGCGTGTATTGTCTCGCGCCATCGGGCATTGATCCGCAATCAACATTTATTTTGCAAAATTCATCCTCGGTTCTTCGCCTCCCCTCCCCTACTCTTTTCACGGCGTCAACGTTCTTACCGCCCGATTCAGAGCGCGGAAAAGTGATATTGATCCCCATTGGTCACACCGAGCAACATGGATTCCATCTTCCCCTCTCGGTTGACACCATCATCATTGATTCAATCGCAAAAGGCACTGCGTCTAAATTGCCTACGCGCTGTTGGGCAATGCCAGTGATGCCGTACGGAGTCAGCACACACCGTTCATCTTTTGCGGCGACAATGAACGCAGGCGGTCGCGCGTTTGAAGATTTTTGGGTCGCAGTGATTGACTTACTCGCCTCGCGCGGATTTGATCGCTTCTATCTAATGAGCGGACATGGAGGCAATACATCGTTTTTAGTCAACGTTGTGAAGTATGCGGGTGAACGTCATCGCAGAATCTTTTGCGCAACTTCCTTCCTTCATACATCAGGCAGAATTGGATCAGAAGTGATTCCGAAATATCGCACATCGAAGATCGGCGGGATGGGTCACGCGGGCGAACTTGAAACTTCGTACATGCTTCATTTGCGCCCAGACCTTTGCAACATGGATCGAGTTGTAGATGAAACCGATTTCGTCGCCACACCTGATTACTACATGGATTGGATCGAAGGCGGCGCGCTGGTTGCGAATCCACCGTGGGATGATGACACGAGGACAGGCGCGTACGGCGCGGGGAGTCATGCCACTGCGGAGAAAGGTAAGTTATGGTTCGAAGCCGCCATTGAAGAGAAAGCGGATCACGTGGAGCAGATCCATGAACAGCATGAGAGGCGCGAGACGAGGCGGAATGAGGGGTATGGGCTTTGGGGAAAGGGGAAGTAATTGGTAATTGGTAATTGGTAATTGGTAAGTGGTAAGTGGTAATTGGTAATTTGATGGTCGAGACTCGGGCAGTCGAGAGCAGAGATTAGGGTTCGTAAAAATATAAATTCCCTGTTGCGGGTGCAGTTGCACTACATCCCGCTCGCAGTGCAACTGCAAGCGAACAAACATACGGGAAGTTATTAATTTACCGACCCTTAGAGATTGGAGACTGGAGATTGGGGTCGTTGAGAGGCGGAGAATTGGAGAATTTTGTGCCGCGAACTTTTGAGGGATCGCGGCACAGTTTTATTTTATGGTGGACTTTTGTTTTTCCCACAAACGACGATCTTCTTTTTTCTCGGCGTCGAGATATAACGGATGGACTTCTTTTACAACTTGATGCCCGTGCGAGGTCCATAAATCGGCGGCGAGTTTTCTGGTGTCACATTCCACGCCTTGCGTTTTGAAATATTGACACACGCGAGTCACGTCGCGCAAGAAGATCGTCCATGCGGAGGGATTCGCTTCGGCGAACGTCACTTGCGGGAAATCTATCAGCGTGATGTCGCCGTCCCAGTAGAGGATGTTGTAGGCGGACAAGTCGCCGTGGATCCGCTCGAGGGTTAGAAGCAGGTCCAAATTGCGAATGACGCGGTCAAACAATTCGCGCGCTTCATCACGCTCGAGAGTCACCGTGTTGAGAGTCGGCGCGGCATTGCCAACATCCCCAATGTATTCCATCAGGATCGCATTCTTCTCCATGCTCACAGGCTTCGGCACATCTGCGCCCGCGGCGTGAAGCATCTCGAGCGTGCTGAACTCGTACGCGATCCACGATGTGTGACGCACTTCTTCGCCGTATGCCGTGCGTTTGATGATGGCGTTGATGTCTGCCTCTTTGACCAATCGCTTGCCGTCTTTGCCGAGGTCGGTGCGACCCGTGCGATAGATTTGATCGTTCTTGAGGTTGCGCAACGAGCGCGGACGATACACCTTCGCCGCGAGGAGAGACGGTTCGGACTCAGTGGATGCTTGACACAGATATACGGACGCCTCTTTGCCGCCCTTGAGCCGACGCAGGACATCGCTGATGAGTTTGTGTTCGTAAAACGGACCGATGGAATCGAGAAGCCACCACTCTTCAAATCGCGCGGCTTTGTAGGTGAACTTGTATGTGCCAGCCGAGTCGTCTTGCTGTGACTTGAATGCATGATCCGACTCCGATTCTTTCTTCGGGTTGCGAAGCGGATATTTTTGTTTGCGTCCGTTTTTTGTTTCATTGTCGAGTCGGTCGTCATCGTCCAACTCGTCGAAAATTTGTATGTAGTGTTTTGTGTCCATTTTGTTTACAGATGAAATTGAAAAGGTGGATACGTTTTCCTGCGGTCGCCCTCTTGGTATGTCACCCTGAGCGCTAGCGAAGGGTCTCAATGATTATCACGGAGATTCTTCGCCGCAAAGAGCAAGAGCGCGGCTCAGAATGACATGTCTATAATGGGTTAAAACAAAAACCGCAGGTGAATGCGCCTGCGGTTACATGCAACATAAAACGACTGAAGTCGTTACTACGATTTGCCGACAGGAGGCGCGTTCAAAACTTGGGTTGTGGATAATACGCTGGCTTTCATGGCAACATGCCTCCTTTCAGGGTTGGTTAAGATGTTCGGAGTTTATCACTGGGGAAATTTTGCGTCAAGGAAAAATCGGTGGTCGAGAAGAGCCGAACGGAGTGAGGCTCGTATCGAAACCACCACATCGTAAAGCAAATCTTGTTACAAAAGTTCGTACGCGAACCTGTGGTTTCGATACGTCCCGCGACGAGCATCGCGGGACTACTCAACCACCGTTTTCACTTATATTATCTTCCTCTTACTCTCAAATACAGGCTTATTCTCCAAAATCCTCTGCGGCGAAAAAATGGACAGGTCGAGAGTCGGCGTTTTGCCCAGCATCAATTCAGCGATGTACCTCCCCACGGCGTGACACTGCTGGAACCCGTGCCCTGAAAATCCGTTGGCGAGGTAGAAACCTTTCAACTGAGTCCATTCGCCGAGGATCGCGTTGCCATCTAGTGTGTTGACCTCGTACAGCCCCGCCCAGCCGCGCAGGATTTTGAGTCGGTCAAACGAAGGGATGTTGTCCACAAGTTCGGACCAGATCCGTTTCTCGAAGATGTTTTTCTCCCAGCGGAAGTCATCGTAGCCGATGTAATCGTCGGGGAACGACTTGCCGACCATGAACAATCCTTCACCTTCGTGAATGACGTACAAGCCTGAGGGCAAAAACAAGACGGGTAAAACTCCCTCGCCGTGATAATTCGTTTCAACAATCGTGACCTGTCGCTTCGTCGGCGCGATCGGCAGTTCCACGCCAAGGGATTTGGCAATCTTCGGCGCCCATGCCCCTGCCGCGTTCATCACGATGTTGCTATTCAACACTTCGCCAGATACAAGCTTGACGCCAGAGACTTGATTCCCCTCTTTCAAAACTTCAATCACCTCGGCTTGGATGTATTTCGCACCGAGCGAAATCACTTTCTTTTTGTAACCATCCAACACCGCCATAGGTAACATCGTCCCATCGTGCGGACCGAACGCGCCAGCGACGCAATCCTTCAAGTTGTAAAGCGGGAAATGTTGTTGAACTTCATCTGGCGTCAGCCAATGGACTTCACAGCCGAGACTCTTTTGCAGAAGCATCCCTTCATGAGATTCATCGCGGCTGGCTTCATCCAGCACGAACAGATTCCCCTGCTGACGAAATGCAGGGTCGGGCTTTTCGCCGCCAACGGACATCTCGTCGGCAAAGGTCTTGAGAACCTCAAGCCCGTACTGTGACATTTGAATATTCTCTTTGATGTTGAATTGGATGCGCGTATTCCCGTCCGATAGCGGCGTGGACGCTCTCTCGTAGGTCGGGTCCATTTCAAGGATGGCGACGTTGATGCGCGGATCGTCCCTCAACAAATAGTACGCGGTCGCGCATCCCGTCACCCCGCCGCCGATGATTAGGGCATCGTATGAATTCAGCATGTGTGACAACTACAAAGAGTTCTTGTGTTTTTTGCTTTCCCGATAATTAGTTATTGCACCATAGAAGGCAAAGAAACTGATTACGATCGTTGGCAATGCCGCGGGCCAGTTGTGCGGATAAAAATACAACAAAAGAAGCCCAACCAAACAAAAGGTGACTCCAAATATTGACGCAAGCCAAACTCCGCGCACATAATTAGAACCCAAACGGTAGTACTGACCTTTCGTACGCTGAAATATGTCGTTTATTTCATTAACTGCTGTTTCGCAGCTATCTTTACACGCTAATCCGTTTCCCACATCTACAGCACATTCCCGACATAAGCCTTTGTGACAGTTCTTGCACAATCCAATAGCTGGAACACCATGATGGTAATAACAATTCATAAACGACCTCTGCTATCTTGGTCTTGCAAAATCACGAGGCGCGACTCCGCGTCTGTGCCTGTGACCGTAACTTGCGAGCGAACGCAACGCTATCGCCAATATCCTGCCGCTTCGACCAAACACCCACTAAGCCAGACTTGAGCAAGTCACTTGCTTTCATAGGTTTGACGGATTGTCTTGCCCGCTCGATCAACCGCGTGGCAAGAAGCAATTGTTCATTGGGAGATAGGCGATCTGCTTGTTTCAGTAATTTTTCCAAAGTTTCCAGAGCCATTTTGTGCTTCCTTTCAACTCAGTGGTTCAATTTTATCACGCGCGGCGGTTACTGGTTTTTTCATAGGTCGGGTCCATTTCAAGGATGGGATTCGCAGGGCTAAAGCCGCTTGCTCAGCACATGGAAGCCCTTCGGGCTGATCTCGCGGCGACGCTCGCGAGTCCGCTTGAGCGGACTTCCACGAACTGAGGCAGGATGCTGCGCGACCCGCCGAAATCCAATCGTGGCTGATAACTGTTCACTGATAACTCCTCACCTCTTCCTCTCCCACCCCTCCACCCACTTCTCCCCTCTCCTCATCACCTCCTCATGATCCTCAGGGACAGGTAAATCCTTCAAGAACTCAATCGAATATTCCTTCAACCGTTTCTGCACATGCGGTTGACCCGCCTCCAGCCACTTCTCCATGCTCCAGCGCGGGAAGATGCGGCTGACGTAGTATCCCGTTTTGTAATTTTTCAACGTAGACGGCGCGGAGACGAATCCCTTGCCTGGTCCCACCGCGTGGATTTCGTCCAAGCCCACCGAAGCAGAGTCAAGTTGAAATCCCGAAGAGAAGCGTAGAGCCTGATCAATGATCTCGTGACAGTAGATAAACGTCAACGGCGAGACGGCTTTCGATCCCAACGTATCGCCGATGAACGGAGCGATGCCGCCCTTCGTCAGAGTCATCATCAGCGTGTTCATCCAAAATGTTTCCGCGGCGAGCAAGTCCATGCCCCAGCCTGTGCCGCTCCCCGACGTGCCGCAATGCGGGATGCCGTAATGCGCCATCATCTCGGCGCAGGCGAGGCTGTCTAACACGCTTTGCGGATCGTAAAAATTTTGCAGTGTTTTCATGTCGAGATACACGGGCAACATGCCGAGGAACATCGGCGCGCCTTCTTTATACAATTGCCCGATGACCAAGCCCGCGAGCAACTCCGCCATCAACACGGCGATCGTCCCTGCGGGCGTGATCGGCGTGGTCGCGCCCGACAAACTGTAATTGGATATGATGACGGGCAGTCCGCGCTCGATGGCGATTTTCATTTTGTCCACCGTGCCTTCGTTCATCACCAGCGGCGAGACGGGATTGAAATACGGAATGATAAAAGGCTTGTCGCCCAGGTCGCGCGTGTGCAAATGCTGGATCATGTTCAACACATCGTCGAATTTTTTTTCGTCCGAACACAACAACACCATCGGCTTCGTGCCGTTCGCAAAATGTTCAAGCGAGCCAAGCAGATCGGTCAGATAATCTGGCACGTCGCGGCAAATGCCGATCGTCGAGACCATGTCGTACAGCGGCAATTTATTTCCGACGCGCACCATGTCTTGCATGTGTTTACGCTGAAACTCCACAGGCGTATCGGTCTCTGGCTCCTGATAAAACAACGCGGTGACTCCGATTCCGAATCGCGCGCGGTCTTCTTCATTCCCAATTTGGAATTGCGGATTCCCTCGTCGGTCATAGATTTGGATTCTGCGCGGCGCGGCTTTTATCGCCCATTCGACCACCTCGCTCGGTATCCGCACGGTTCTTCCCTCGACGTTCGACCTGCCTACCCTTTTCCCCAACATCTCCACCGCCGACGGCGAGTCCACACGCACGCCCGTCGTCGCGAGCAGTTGCAACGTGTACTGATGAATCTCCTCCCTCTGCGACTCACTCAACAACCTCATCTGCGGTCGGACGTTGTTCATATATTCTCCAATTTTTTCGCGCTGAGCGGAGGGACAGTGTTCTTCTGTCCCGTAGACGAAGCGCATGTTTCAAGTTGTGTTGAGTTTCCATGCAACGCGCGCTTCGTCTACGCTCTTTGCTTGTTTGTACTCGTCCTGAGCGGCGTGAAGAGCGTAATTTGCGATGAACGAAGACGAAGGACGCTCCGCTCAGCGCGAATTGCTTTTTTCTACCCACTCTTCACATATTCATCAAAAAAATCCACCACGCGGATCATAAAATCAAACCACGGTTGACCCACAAACGAATGACCCTCACCCTCATAGCGAAACAGTTCAACATCTTTCCCCGCATCGCGCAACGCTTGATCCAACTTGATTGACCATTCAGGCGGCGTGCCACTGTACACGAGTCCATCGTTCGACCCATAATGGATTTGTATCGGCGCGTCAATAGAATCAAGATGAAAGATCGGCGAGACACTCTTCATCAACTCCGAGTCGCTCGGCGCGTTGTGAAACGCGTTGAGCAGGCTGTTCGGCAACTCAAGCGGGACAACATCCGCCGAATTGCATCCGAGAAGTTGCTCGCCCGCGGCGATGTCGCCGAGACAACCATTGCCCCAACGCGCAATCACATCCGCATGATCCGCGCTGACGGAGGAATAGAGGACAGCGGCTTTCACAGTGGTCTCGATACGCCCCTCGCTATCGCTCGGGGCTACTCGACCACCGAGGATCGTCAACACCTTCATCGTCACTCCCCCTCCCATGCTGTGACCCCACATCCCAACCCGCGTCGCATCCGCCTGCGGAATGGACGGGATCGCATTGAGCAAATTGATCACATCAATCGCCAAGCCTGAATAGAAGAGACTCTCCCCCACATCCGACCCGCCCCAACTGCGATAATCGGACGCGAGGGTGATGTATCCCCGCTCCGCCAGAAACACGGACGAGCGATCTGTGCCATCGCCCGACGTGTAAATGCTCCGCGCGTAGAATCCGTGATTCATCACAATGACAGGGAACGGACCCTCACCCTTCGGAATCTGCATCACACCCGTGATCGTCAACCCGTCGCTGGGATAATCAATCAGGTACGCGGTGTACTTGTCCGTTTCGGTCAACGTTTCGAGGATGCGAACCTCCCCGCTTTGATACTCATGCTGGCGCAGTCCCTCGATGGTGTAGGGATAAATTATTTCTTCAATTGTAGGAGTCGGCGAAGGGAGCGGCGTATCCGTTGGAAGAGGAACAGGCGTGATGGCCTCAATCACAACATGAGGCGGAGGCAGGGTTCGGGTTGGAGGAGGTTGCGAGGGTTGGCAGGCGGTGAGGAGGAGAAAGCAGAAGAGATAACTACGGCGATTCATGTTTGCTAATTTTCTCTTCTTGAAATTTGGTGACGTAATTCAGCCTCAACTCCTGTTTTAGAATTGGCAATGAAAGGGATCTCTTGATTATCCAACACAACGTGTATATAATTTCTTCACGAAGAGTATCTAATGCAGGTAACTTTATGTTTCGATATTGTCAAATCAGTAAAGCAATCATCACACCAATCAAAATAACGATTGGGGTTTCTTGAGCACGACGATATATGCCCCACTTGATAGCCTTCTAGTAAATAAATTGCTTTACCGCACTCAACACATCTTGAGCCCGATTCGTTATAAAGCAACTCGCTAACCGACTTATAAATAGGTCTAACATCAAGTTGCCGAACCGCCAGTTTGTCCAAAATACTCGCCTGTGGATTCGATTCCAAGGTTTTTCTAATCAAATCATTTGGATAAAAACTAGCTTCAATCGGTAAGGGAACGGGGAAATCTGCCAAGCTTGCAGGCTGGATGTTTTGCGCAACGAGAATTTTGGACTTCGGAGATACAGACACTCTGTAGGCGGTACCGAGAGCTTTTACTCTACTCATTTCCAGCGCAGTTATGTATCCTGCCTTAAGTCCAAAAGTGGTAAGTGCCGCAATTGGCAAGGCAAGTGCGAAAGACCCAAAGGCAAGCTGGAAGCTCGATGCAAACAACAAAACCAAGAATTTATTGAGCCCGCCAAACACAACATCTTCGCCACCTTCACGAATAATTACACGAAAAAGGGTGCTTAATAAATCCTTTTTTTCCATGGGCGATTATGATCTATATTTCCTCAGCGTTACCCGCCACCATGGTTCCCCGCGTGAATAAACCTTCCAGCCAAGAGTTTCCATCTCATCAAGCATCTTTCGTAAAATTTCAACATTTTTGGCAACTTGTAATATATTCGGGGCCTCATCAGAATAAGATGTTTTTTCCACCACCTCAGATTGAGCAATTACTCCACCCTTCTTAGATGTAGAAACAGCGACAAACACCCAATTTACATTTGGCTTATTAAATAATCTAGAGCCTCCAGACATTGCGGAAAACAGTTGAGTTTCGCAGGTTTCATATTCCACATAATGCTCAACTTGTTTACTATTAAAAGTTTGATTCGCTTTAGATGTTTCAATTTGACTAACCTTAGTGCCAGCCTCGGCAAACTCTCGTTTTTCAAGTATTGCATCTGAATGAGTTATGAACGCAAGTATCTTAAAATCTGCTACCTGTTGAATTTGATTTGTTGCACCAAATGCAAAATTTACAAGTGGAAGATGAGGAGATGAGGTAATCTTTACAAGACTTTCAAACCCAGTTTTATTAAAAGGGAGAATAATGGGGTTGTTATCTCTGACAGCTAATTCTTCTTTTTTCGATATTTCAAAATAACTCGTCGAAGACAATATCTTCGAATCGAGTTTCTCTTTATCAGAAGAGACTCTTCTCAATTTATCATTACGTTTTGGGCTTAGATCTCGCTGTTTTAAGAACAACTGATCAAGATTTAGTAACACCTTTGGAAGGATACACCAAAAATCTCTCCAAAAACCTCTCTCAATAGCAACGCCTTCCATGCCATAAATTTGCCTTTCCAATCTATCAACCACATCTAACGGGCTGCATTTAAATAAATAAAGCATCTTCAACTCTTGAAGCAAATATATAGATGGAAATGAACTATTTATGCTGTTAATTTCTTTTACATCATCATAGGAATCGTATATTCTCAGCAGGCTCTTCAATTCATCTTCAGGCGCGACAGGCGGAACCATCATCCACCGATAATCTTCTGAATATGATCGAGAGTATAAAAAGCGATAATAGTGCATAATTCGAGAACCCTATTTCCTACACGCGAATGATTCGAATTTCCGATTCAGCCATTCGACAAAGTGGTTCAATAAATCTCTCGAACTGCTGTAGACTCGCAAATGTAGATTGTTGCTGCTTGTAGATTTCGGATGCAATTTCTTGCGATGTTTGCTTACCCGTTAGCGCAGACCATAAGTTTTTTGCCCAGTTTGAAGCTTTTAATAATTTCTCTATCTGGTCTCGTTGATCAGATAAAGTTTGCTGTGCAACATCTCTTGACCTGCGCAAAGTTTGGCAAATACAAAACGCTAAAGCATGGGCAACGTTTAAGGGCTCTGGGAACGATATCAACTTACTGCTCATTTCAAGTGAATCTTGTAGATGTTTAGGAAGGCGTATGTGATTTTCAGCATTTCCTAGACCAACAGCTGACACAGGAATTATTGCACCCGTCCAATGTGAAACATTACGTTTATGAAGATCAATCAATTCTTTAAAAGTATCCTGCGCTAAGGATACAAGTTTCCCAAAATTATCTTCTTGCCACTTCTTGTCCACAGCATCAGCCTTAGATAAGGCGATAACATAAGTCAATGGTCGAAACGGAAACTGTTGGTCAAATCTGCTGAGAACATTTACTAGACGATTTACCCCGCTCTTAAAACTTGCTTCCTTTAGATTCTTGTAACTTGTCAAGGATACAGAATCAACAAAAATTATTACTGCATTGCTAATAGAAATATGAGTGGCTATTTCCCGTAAACTCTCCAAAATTTCTGGATCCTCAGGGGCATCATCAGGCTGAACCTTTAATACACCACCTCTATAATCTATCCAGCTAATAGATGTTACAAAGGACGACTCGTAGAGTAAGTCAAATGACCAAACAGTAGTTTTTTTAGTACCTGGGGGATAATCAAAATTGCGAGCTCCAAATGATATTTTCTCAAATTTTCCGCTTTCGGCTATCCAATCGCCATCTGGGCCTAAGGATGTTGGGCGTATCTTGAAACCTTCAAGAGAGTTAGCCCCAAGAACCTCATATAATCCAGCCATGTAGCTGGTTTTTCCTGAACCGCTCAAACCCAACATGGTTACTTTCATAACTCCGACTCCCTTTCTGCGATTAGGCGAAAACGATTTTACCGAGTATATATAATTTTCTATTTAATAGCAATGGTAGATTAATGGATTAAAGTTACTTAATCTTGAAATTAAATCAAATCTAAGAAAAGCTGTTAAGGATATCATTCCTGAAACCCCGTCCGATACAACTCATAATACATCCCCTGATTCGCCAGCAACTCAGCATGTGAGCCTTGCTCGATGATCTTCCCATCGTGAATGACCACGATTTTATCTGCGGATGTAATCGTCGAAAGGCGATGCGCGATCACATCATTGAATTCCGCCAGCAAATGTGGCGATGTCACGAGCGTTATCCTGTTTTGCCGCGCTGAATAAAGAATTCGGGCAGAATGACCCGAAGCAATTACCCCGCTGACTAACACATTCGTATCAAGAACGACTCTTGCCATGGCGCGCATTGCGAGATTCGCGTGTGGCTTTCACGGCATCCGACATCACTTCTTCTTCGCTATAGCGGGAATATTTCTTCCGAATCGCGCTCACAGTCGCGACAAATTTCTTTTCGAGCACAACGCGATCAATCTCCGTGTCCAACAACCGCCAAAGTTCAACCTTTTCCTGCGCAGGCAGTTTGCGCAAGGCTTGCTTGATCTGGTCAAATGTCACGTTAACTTGAATAGTTTCCATTTTCAACTCCATCACTTACCTCAGGCGTACGCAAACACATCTACCTGCACAGACTTGATCGGTTTCGCCTTCCCATGAACCAGCAGGCGTACTTTCTCGGTCGTTTCGCGGCTGAAAATTTCCTCACCACAACGAGTACATACCTGCGCAGGGATTTTTTCTACGAGCACAGGTTTGCCGTCAATTTGAAATACCTCGTTCACTACTTCTTCGCGGTATTCTGTCGAACCGCATACATGGCACTTGAACATGGCTACCTCAATGGATAGGGTAAAAGTTTCAGATCATACACAAACCGATAATCCCTCTGATTCTTGGAAACGAATTCACAGTCCACAACGAGCGCGGTTGCCGCGATTAAAGCGTCTGCAAGAAGCAACCCATGACTCAGGCGGTATTTACGAATTAAACCAACCGCTCCATTTGAAATTTGTTCGTTCAGTGGGACAACCTGAAATCGCTCAAGCAATCGGTCTGTGTTTTGTAATTCGATTTTGTTTCGACAACCAACCAGAAGTTCCAACTCTGTCACTGCGCTTACCACGAGCGTTGACTTTCCCTCAAAATGCTTCAAACAGTCAATCGCATCAGCATTTTGAGCGGCAGCGTCAATCAGTATGTCAGTGTCTACGAGCACGATGCTCATTTACTTCCCCACTCACGTTCGCGAGATTCCCGCACCCATCTCACGCTATCACGCATATCTTCGCGATCTTTCCACATCCCAATAAAAGGCTCATCTTCGAGTTTTCCGCGTTTGGACTTTTTGCGCGAAACTTCACTGTAGCGCGCTTTTAGAAAAGCCACAAAATCAGAAACTTGTTTTTGCGCTTCGGGAGGAAGGTTTTGAATATCTTCAAGGATTCTAGGAATAGCCATAGTTACCTCATCTCAAATTATAGCACTTCATCCAAACCTGACAGGTTTTCACATAACCGCCCCAATCGTGAATCCGCGTCCACGCGAACGGCTGGGTCAATCATGTCGCACAGGAAACCTGTCAGGTTTATTTACCTACTCCTGAAACCCCGTCCGATACAACTCGTAATACATCCCCTGATTCGCCAGCAACTCGGTATGCGAACCTTGCTCAACAATCTTCCCATCGTGAATGACCACGATTTTATCTGCGGATGTGATGGTTGAAAGGCGGTGCGCGATCACGAAGGATGTGCGTCCCTTCAACAGAGTCGCCAGCGCGTGTTGGATGATCTGCTCGGTCTGCGTATCCACCGACGAGGTCGCTTCATCTAAAATCAAAATGCGCGGGTCGGCGAGCAACGCGCGCGCGAACGAGATCAATTGTCTCTGCCCCACGCTCAACGTCGCGCCGCCTTCCTCCACCGAAGTCTCGTATCCATTTTTCAAGCCCATGATGAACTCATGCGCGCCCACCGCCTGCGCCGCGCGGATCACTTCCTCATCATTTGCATCCAAACGACCGAACAAAATATTTTCCTTCACCGTGCCAGTGAACAGAAACGGGTCTTGCAGAACCATCCCCATCTGCCGCCTCAGCGACGCCTGAGTCACCGTCCGCAGGTCGACGCCGTCCACGCGCACACAGCCCGACGTCGGATCATGGAAGCGTGCCAGCAACTTCACGATGGTCGTCTTGCCCGCGCCCGTCTCCCCGACCAACGCCACTGTCTGCCCCGCATCCACATTTAAATTAATTTGATTGAGGACGAGAGTCGGATCATCGGAATAATGGAACTGGACATCTTCGAATCGGACGCCGCCGACGATTGCCTCTAACCCTTTGGCATTTTCCGCATCCCGCACCTCGACGGGCTGGCTGAGCAGTTCGAGAATCCGCTCGCCGCCCGCCATCGTGGATTGAAGCGTGTCGAAGCGCCGACTCATATCGCGGATCGGCTCGAAGAAGCGGTCAATGTACAAAATGAACGCGATCAACACGCCTGCAGTGATCTCGGTATTCAACACATATTTCCCGCCGACATACACAACGATGGCAGTTGCGATCGCGCCGAGCACATCCACCACTGGCGTGAATAGCGACGCGACCTTCGCCGCATCGAGACTCGTTTCGAGATAATAACGATTCACATACCCGTTGAAGGTGGAATAATTTTTCTCCTGCCGCGAGAACGCCTGCACCACCCGCACCCCGTTGACATTCTCCGCCAGCACCGAATTCGTCCACGAAACGGCGGCGCGAATTTTGCGATAACTCTGCCGCGCGGCTTTGCGGAAGATGATCGTCGCCAGCACCATGAACGGCAAAACGGTAAACGTGAGCAATGACAACTTCACATCCAGCGCGAGCATCGCAACCAACGTACCGATGATGCCAAGCAGATTCCGCACAATTGCCAGCACCGCCCACGTGATGAACTCGCGCAATGTGCCAACATCATTGATAACGCGCGTGATGACACGCCCCACACTGTAGCGGTTATAAAAACTCAACGACAGATTCTGCAAATGCTCGAACATCGCCGTGCGGACATCGTACAACACGTGTTGCCCCACGCGAGACATGATCCGCACACGGTAGAAGTTAGTCACGAGTTGAACGACCGACACAATCAAATACGCCAGCACGATATTTCTCAACGCGTGGGCATCTTTCGCGCCGACGCCTTCGTCAATCGCAAGTTTGACGAAGTACGGTCCCGACACAGCCGCGGCAGTGACAATGATCATCAGGGTCAACGCAAAGAACATGCGCGGCGCATACGGTTTCACAAAGCGCAGCAATCCACGCGCAACCTTGGGGTCGTAGCCCTTATCGAGCTGTCTCTTCCGATTGGGTGATAAATTGGGGAGGGATAATTTTGGTGGTCATATCTATTTCCGTCCTGAGCGGAGTGAGGAGCGATAGCGACGAACGCAGTCGAAGGACAAGTGTTCATGAAAAAAAGTTGGCTTCATGCTCACGCTTCGACTTCGCTACGCTCCGCTCAGCGAGGAGGTTTCTTTTTATTTTCTCTCTGCTTTCTTTCAGTCTTTACGATCTCGTGAATTCCATCAAAGTCACCGCGAATTAATGCTTGCTTCTTGGCGCGGCTCCAACCTTTGATCTGTCGCTCCCATCGGAGGGCATCGTAATAATATTTTGTTTCGTCCGAAGCCCAAACCAACTTCACAGGTCTACGAGAAAAAGTGTACGCGGATGACTCAACGCCTTCTTGATGTTGCCAGAGTCGTTTATTGATGTTGTCAGTGCTTCCTGTGTAAAAGGAGCCATCAGCGCATTCAAGGATATAAACAAGATAAGGCATATTGTTTTCTCCGTCCTGAGCGGAACGAGGAGCAGTTGTTGCGACGAGTGCAGTTGAAGGACATTGGGGCACGCACGCTTCGACTAGGGAACGGACAAGCACCCTTCCTCCGCTCAGCGAGGAACGAAGTCGAAGGACATGTTTCAAAAGGAATTTTATGCTTCCTGACTGCTCTCGCTTCGACTGCGCTCGCCTATCGGCTCGCTCCGCTCAGCGAGGAAGTTTTCCTCCATCTCCTCCGCAAAACCAGCGTGATCTACCAATTGCAGGTCATGGATTTCTTTGTACAGTCCTCCGCGTTTGAGAAGTTCTTCATGCGTGCCTCGTTCGGCGATTTGACCTTTATCCAGCACGAGGATCAAATCGGCGCGTCTCACTGTAGATAAACGGTGCGCGATCACGAACGTTGTGCGTCCTTCCATCAGCGTATCCAGCGCGGCTTGGATTAGTTTTTCAGTTTGAGTATCCACCGATGAAGTTGAGTCATCGAGAATCAAAATGCGCGGATTCATCAACAGCGCGCGCGCAATCGCCACGCGTTGACGTTGTCCGCCTGAAAGCGTCACGCCGCGCTCGCCGACGATAGTGTCGTAGCCGTTGGTAAACCCTTCGATAAACTCATGCGCTTGCGCGGCTTTCGCGGCGGCGATGACTTCGTCCATCGTCGCTTCGGGGCGGCCATAGGCAATGTTTGCTTTAATCGAGTCGGAAAATAACAGCGAAGTTTGCAAAACGATGCCAATTTGCTTTCTCAGAGTCACCAAATCCATTTCGCGGACATCCACGCCATCCACGAACACACTGCCATCGGTCACATCGTAGAAGCGCGGAATGAGATTGATGAATGAGGTTTTGCCCGAACCCGTCGGTCCGATCAATGCGATGATCTGATTCGGTTTGACGTTTACGCTGACACCATTCAACGAGACGGTTTTTTCGCCTTTGTAATTCAGCCGCACATCGCGGAACTCGACCTCGCCGCGCAGGGATTCCATCTTCACCGCATTCGGCGCGGACTGGATCGCTGGCTCCACGTCCAACACTTCGAAGACACGTTGCGCGCCAGCCGCCGCCTCCCCGCCCGCGTTGACGAGTCCCGTCAACTGTTGGGCTGGTTCCGCCATCATCAAGATGTACGCGTTGAACGCGACGATCGCGCCGATGGTCAACGTTCCGTCCATGACCATCTGCCCGCCGAACCACAGGATCAAGATGACGCTGACCGTCGTGAGCCAGTTGGTGGTCGGCATGATCTTCGACCACTCGTCAATGACATGCACCCATGATTTGAAAACGACATTGTTCGCATCGGTGAACCGTTTGATCTCGTATTTCTCACGCGCAAACGCGCGGACGACTTGCACGCCGACGACATTTTCCTGCAAGCGATTCGAGACCTCGCCCATTGCTTGATCCACGATGAAGAATAATTTTCCGATCTTCGTGCCAAAACTGGAGGTCATCAACACAAGCGGAATCATCGGCACGAGCGCGATCCCCGCCAGGAATGGATTCTCCGCGACCATCGAATAGATCACTCCAACGGCGAGCATGACAAACTTCACAAGGTCGGAAACCGCCGTGCCTGAAAATTTTTCTATCGAGCGGACGTCTTCGATACAACGCGAGATGAGTTGTCCCGATTGCGTATGATCGTGGTACGTAAACGTCATATGCTGGATGTGATCGAACGTGCGGTTACGCAGGTCATAGCCAACGTGAGCCGCGATCCATTCAGTCGTGTAACGGTTGACCAGGCTGAGGAAAGCCGAACCAAGCCCAAGTCCGAGAAGGAGAAGCGCGGACTGTGTGATCTGTCGCATATCGCGGCGAGTGAGTCCGTCATCCACCGCTGTCTGAATGATGCGCGGGACGAGGAGGTTGAGCGCGGTCATGATGAACAGCATCAAGAGAGTCGCAAGGATCTGCCATGTGTATGGCTTGAGGAAAATTCGAGTTCTGAGTAAATTTTTCATAGCGGGCTTGAAAGGATACCATAAATTATTTTTCTGTTCTGGTGGCAGTTGCACTGCCACCAGAGGTGACGCAGTACAACTGCGTCACGAACATCACGGCGAGTCAGTCGCATGAACGCGACGCAGTGCAACTGCGTCGCAAACATCACGGTGGTATAATGCCCGTGCTTTTATCTTGAAGAACTTGAAGGGACACATGAAACTTCACGAGTATCAATCCAAAACGATCTTTGCAAAGTATGGAATCCCGATCCCCAAGGGACGGGTGGCGGCTACCGCAGTGGAGGCGAAACACATCGCCGAAGAGCTGGGGGGCCGCGTTGTTGTTAAATCGCAGGTGCTGGTGGGCGGACGCGGCAAAGCGGGCGGCATCAAAGTTGCCAAAAGCGCGGCAGAAGCCGAGGGACTCGCACAACAGATCCTCGCGATGGAGATCAAGGGCTTGCCCGTTCGAAAAGTGCTGGTGGACGAAGCCGCCGCCATCGAACATGAAATTTATTTTGCTATCACGAACGATCGCGCCGCGAAAAAACCTGTGATGATCGCCTCGGGCGAAGGCGGCATTGACATCGAGGAAGTAGCCGCGACGACACCTGAGAAAATTATCAAGGTGCATATCGATCCGCTGTTGGGGTTGCGCGATTACCAGTCGCGCGATGTCGCCGCTTCGATTGACCTGCCGCGCGAACATTGGCGCGACTTCAGCAAGATCGCGGCGGGACTGTGGCAAGCCTATCTCGAAACCGACGCGACGCTGGCAGAGATCAATCCGCTGGTCATCACGAAAGACAAACGATTGGTCGCGCTCGACGGCAAAATGATGATTGACGACAACGCGTTGTTCCGTCACACAGACTTGAACGAGATGCGCGACATTGACGAAGAAGAGCCCGCCGAGACCGAGGCGCGGAAGTACGGACTCTCTTACATCAAACTCGATGGCAACATCGGGTGCATGGTCAACGGCGCGGGCTTGGCAATGACTAGTATGGACATCGTCAAACTCTTCGGCGGCTCGCCCGCCAACTTCCTGGACATCGGCGGTGGCGCAGGCTCGGATAAAGTTTCCGCGGCGATGAAAATCATTTTGTCCGACCCCAACGTGAAAGCGGTTCTCTTCAACATTTTTGGCGGCATCACCCGTTGCGACGAAGTGGCGCGTGGAATTTTGGTCGCCATGGATGAAGTCAAACCGAAAGTTCCGATGGTCGTGCGGCTCGTCGGCACGAACGCGGAAGAAGGACGCGAAATTTTGAAATCTGCAAAAATGATCACGGCAGAGACTCTTGCCGACGCGGCGAAGAAGGCAGTGGAGGCGGCGAGATGAGCATCCTGATCAACAAAAACACAAGACTTCTCGTGCAGGGTATCACCGGCAACGAAGGACTCTTTCATTCCACACAAATGCTGGCATACGGAACAAATCTCGTCGCGGGTGTGACGCCCGGCAAAGGCGGCGAATGGGTGCTGGATGGAAAAGTCCCCGTATTCGATTCGGTCAAACTCGCAAAAGAAGCGACCGACGCGAACTGCGCGGTGATCTTCGTCCCTGCCCGCTTCGCGCCCGACGCGATGTTTGAAGCGGCAGACGCGGGCATTCCCCTCGTCGTGTGCATCACCGAAGGCGTCGCTGTGCAAGACATGATGCGCGTGCGAAATTATCTCGACCAGAAAAACGTTCGCTTGGTTGGTCCGAACTGCCCAGGCATGCTGACCCCCGGCGAATCAAAAGTTGGCATCATCCCCGGCAACATCGCCATCCCCGGCAACGTGGGAGTCGTTTCGCGCTCAGGCACGCTCACGTATGAAGTGTTGTACGCGTTGAAACTCGTCGGCATGGGCGCATCCACGTGCGTGGGCATCGGCGGCGACCCGGTCAATGGAACGAATTTCATTGACGTGCTGGAAATGTTCGAACACGATCCGCACACCGAAAAAGTTGTGCTCATCGGCGAGATCGGCGGCTCGGATGAGGACAAAGCCGCAGAATTTATCGCATCGAAGATGACCAAGCCTGTCGTTTCATTCATCGCAGGCCAGACCGCCCCTCCCGGTAAGCGGATGGGTCACGCGGGCGCGATCATCGAAGGCGGCGCGGGGACTGCGGAAGGCAAAGTCAAAGCGCTCGAAGCCGCGGGAGTCAAAGTAGCGAAACATCCCGAGGAGATTCCGTCGCTATTGAAGTAAGACCCCAGCCACCGATTACACAGATTTTCTCAAATTTTTAAAACCAATCCGTGAGAATCGGTGAAATCCGTGGCAAAGGTTTAAATTAAACACGTAGAGCCGTCCTTATCGGACGGCTCTACGGTTATAATCGCCAAAAGGATTTACTTATGCGAGTCGATGTACGAAACGGCGTCACCGACGGTAGCGATCTTTTGGGCGGCTTCGTCGGAAATCTCGGCGCCGAACTTGTCTTCAAACGCCATGATCAACTCCACCAAGTCGAGCGAATCAGCCTCAAGGTCCTCGCGGAAGCGAGCCTCGGGTGTGATCTTCGCCTCGTCGGCGCCCAGTAAATCCTTGATAATCGCCTTTACGTCGTTAAATGTGTCAGACATGACAACCTCCTCAGAGAATTTCTTCTATTGTACTAGATAATACAACCACAGGAACACTGCCCCATGTCAAAAGTTGCGCCGATAGACCAGCGAAAAGCAGACCATATTAAGATCAACTTAGAGCAGGATGTCCGCTCTGCGCTGACAACAGGACTGGAGAATTACCGATTCATCCACGAAGCATTGCCCGAACTGGACTTAAACCGCCTCGATACGACGGTCAGCCTGTTTCGCAAACTTCTAGCGGCTCCCATCCTCATCTCTTCGATGACGGGCGGCACAGCCGAAGCCGAGACCATCAACCTGCGTCTCGCCGAAGCCGCGCAAGAGATGAACATCGCTATGGGAGTCGGCAGTCAACGCGCGGCGATCGAACACCCCGAACAAGCGCGGACGTTTCAAGTCCGCCGCGTCGCGCCTGATATTTTATTGTTCGCAAATCTTGGCGCAGTACAACTCAATTACGGCTACACCATTGACCACTGCCGCCGCGCCGTAGACATGATCCAAGCCGACGCGTTGATCCTCCATTTGAATCCGTTACAAGAAGCCGTGCAAGATGCGGGCGACACAAATTTTGATGGGCTTGCAAAACGAATCGAGGAAGTCTGCAAACAAATCGAGGTCCCCGTCATTGCAAAAGAAGTCGGCTGGGGAATCTCCGAACGAACAGCAAAGTTATTATCCGATTGCGGCGTTTCCGCCATTGACGTCGCAGGCGCGGGCGGCACAAGTTGGTCACAAGTGGAAATGCACCGCGCCCCCGACGAATTCACCCGTCAACTCGCCGCGACGTTTGTTGGCTGGGGAATCCCAACGGCAGATTCAATTTTGAATGTGAAGAAAGCAACCCCCGACATGACCATCTTCGCCAGCGGCGGCATCAAAGATGGACTCGACATCGCCAAGTGCATCGCCCTCGGCGCAACGCTCGGCGGCATGGCAGGTCAATTCCTCAAAGCCGCGGCAATTTCGACCGAGCAAGCAGTTGACATGATGAAACTAACGAAGCGGCAGATCGAGGTGACGATGTTTGCTTCGGGTGCCGGAACATTGAAAGAGCTAACAAAAGACAGGCTTGTGGTTGTATAATTGAAACAGAGGTGTTGCATGACTATTCAAACTACGCCCAACACAAAATACGCCAGAGGTGTCCGCTGGCTAGCTGAACTCTACGAAAAAAAACAAGTCAGCAATTTGACCGCGCAAACGCTCAACAAAGCAGTCGAGTACGAGGTCAGCCAATCGCAATCTCAATTAGACGAGATTGAAAAAGTATTAGCCGACTACGAGAAACAATTCAAAATGTCCACTCCCGAATTCTTCGAGCGTTACCAGGCAGGACAAACAGATGATAGCGCCGAATCGGTCGAATGGGCGTCGCTTGCTCAAATGGCAAACAGCATCCGCAAGCGACTCGAACTTCTTAGCGAATCGTCGGAATGAACCCGATCGAATACGTGGAGTCGGTCAAAGAACGCCTTTCGACCGACTCTATTGTTATCAGGTTTGATGTCATCAGGGAGTTTGCCAGCCTTGAGGAGGGGTTTATCCGTGTTCGAGCAAATTTGACCAACGGCGATATCCTCGATTTCTCTGAATTCGTACAATGGCTGGACGATTTGGAATTAACCAGCTACCGGTATCATTGGATGGATAAAGATAAACATCTCATTCGTCGCTGGGATAATGCGAAACACTTCCCTGATCTCCAAAACTTTCCGCATCACATCCACATCAGCGAAACGGATGTGACTTCAGGCAAACTTGTCAATATCTTCGACGTGCTTGATGAGATCGCATCAGCCATCCACAAACTGAAACGATGAAGTTAACGAAGCGACAGATCGAGGTGGCGATGTTCACCTCAGGCGCGGGAACATTGGATGAATTGCGAAAAGACAGGCTTGTGGTTGTATAATTGAAACAGAGGCGCGCTATGACTATTCACACGTCAGCCAATACAAAAAAACAAGTTGGTAATTTGTTCAAACTCTACGAAAGCGGGCAGGTAAGCGAAACAACTGCGCGTAACTTGAACAAGGTTCTAGATTTAGAACTCAGCCAGTTGCAGTCTGATCTCGCGGCTACCGAAAAAGACCTGGGCGACTTTGAGCGTCAACACAACATGTCCACAGCGGATTTTTTCAAGAGATGGCAGGCGGGCAAAACCGACGACCGCATGGATTATGTCGAATGGGCGTCACTGGCTCAAATGGCGGATAATCTACGACAACGTCTGGAATTCCTTTCCAACGAAAGCCAGAAATGAATATCGCCGAATACTTCGAATCGGTCAAGGATCGTCTCTTGACCGATTCAGTTGTTGTTGATTTTAAGTTTCTTAAACGCGTAGATAGATCAAATAACGGTCATCTACGCGTTCGCATT
>JADJWS010000006.1 GCA_016716235.1 Candidatus Defluviilinea gracilis | reverse complement strand
TGAGATGAGCGGACGCAAAGAGATCGCCGCCTCCGCATCGGAGACAGAAATCTTGAAGCCTTATTGCGGTTAATCGACCCCGGAAGGCCAGGGCGATCTACTGCGTGATCGGTCATGGCGAGCGCGACACGCAGGAATACAATCACGAAACCCGGCTCGATGACCCGCGCTAAAGAAATTCTGGAAAGCAAGAATTACACCGTTAAAACGCTCAACCTGCCAGCCGAAAACAAGATACCCGACGACGCCGACCTTATCATTATCGCGGGACCCGTCCAGCCAATCACAGAAAACGAACAAAAATTGTTGCGCGAGTATCTAGCGGGAGGCGGTTCTCTGATCGTCATGGAAGACCCGCTCATTGTGACCGACTTCGGCGACCAGGCAGACCCGCTTGCCAAACTACTGCTCGACGACTGGGGCATTTCCATCAACAATGATGTGGTATCGATCTCGACAGCTCAGACTCCATGATTGGCACAGCGGCATCTTTACCCTGGGCGCACGCCATCACCCGCAAGATGAACAACATCATCACCTACTTCCCGCTCACGCGCAGTCTCACCATTGCGTCCGCGCCGGAAAACGTTCAAGCCAGCCTGCTGATCCAAACCACTCCAAAATCGTGGGGCGAAACAAATACGGCAGAGTCGAACGTCGCATTTGATGAAGCCGCAGATATTCCGGGACCCATGACGCTCGCCGTCGCGGCAGACAATACCGCCAACAACAGCCGCGTGGTTGTATTCGGCACATCACAATTTGCCACCGACCAGAACTGACCAATACGGCAACGGCGATCTGTTCGCCAACTCGGTGGATTGGGCCGCCCAACAAGAAAACCTGATCGAACTAACGCCCAAACAACCGGTCACCCGCAGTTTCAACCCCGCCTCGCAGGGACGAATCCTGTTCTTAATGTTCATCGTCGCAATTCTCATGCCCGGTATCTTCGTGGTACTCGGCGTGATGACCTGGCTTCAGCGCCGGAAACAGGGATAACATGCGACGAAACACAACGCTGGTATACCTGCTCATCCTCGCCGTGGCGCTGGGAGCGTACTACCTGATCAACAACCGCGAGAAACCGACCGAGATTGCCATCACGCTCGAACCAGATGAAATTGCATCGTATCTATTTAACGCGGCGGACGGCGTTCCCAGCAACATTCGCATTGAATCAAAAACGGGCGAAACGGTCGAGGTGGCGCGAGGCGAGGATGGCGCGTGGGAGTTGATCCTGCCGATCGAAGCCTCCGCAGATCAAGCGGCGGCAGAAGCGGCAGCCAGTCAAGTCACCACGTTGCGCATCGAAGATACCATCACCGATATCCCTCTGGATGTGATCGGCTTGGACGCGCCTGAATATACTTTAATTGTCCAATTCAAAAGCGGCGTGGAACGAAAAGCAAGCGTCGGTGTTATCACCCCAACAGAAAATGAATATTACGCGCTCAGCCCGGATGGCGATGTGGTGATCATCAACAAATTTAGCCTCGATCCGCTTCTTGGACTCCTTGCCGCCCCGCCATATTTGGAGAGCGCCCACGCCCAGCCCAGTGCCAACAGAAACTTTCACTCCGCTTCCACCCACGAGTGAGGTTGGCTCCCCAACCCCAGGCCACGAGCACTCTTCAGCCGTAACATTTCCAACCTTGGAGCGTCTATGAAAGAGAGCAACGAAAGGGCTTGAATTTCGTTTGGAAAATGTGTATTCTGATAAGAACCCTCTTGATTTTGCGCCCTAAAGTCATAACAAAGAAAGCGGACATAACCTGAATGGATGTAGAAAAAATATTGATGGTTGACGAAGAGGAAGAATTTCCCGCGATCGCGCGTTTGATCGAACTGGGACGACAAAAATCCTACGTCACGCTCGATGATATCCTGCACTTCTTCCCCGAAGCCGAGCAGGATGTGGAGCAACTCGAAGAAGCTTTTTCGGCTCTTTTGAGCGCCGGGATTCCCTTCGTGGAGGATACCAACACCTCTGAACCCACCGAGGACGAACTCGTGGCAGTGGAAGCCACAGAGGCTGAGCCGGAAGTCGATCTCGCGCTCGACGATTATCTTGCCAACATCGACACGGACGACACAATCGGCTTGTACCTCAAAGAGGTCAGCCGCGTTCCGCTGTTGACCGCGACGGAAGAAGTGCCACTCGCCCAACGCATCGAGCGTGGACGCATGTCGCGCGAAGAACTCGCAAAAGGCAACGCGACGCCTCGCCGCCGCGCCGACTTGCGCAAACTCATCGAAGACGGCTGGGCGGCGCGCGAACATCTCATCACGGCAAACTCGCGCTTGGTGATCTCTGTCGCTAAAAAATATATGGGACGCGGCGTTCCCTTCCTCGATTTGATCCAAGAAGGCAACATCGGTCTCATCCGCGCAACCAAGAAATTCGACTACCGCCGCGGACATAAATTTTCCACGTATGCCACATGGTGGATTCGCCAGGCGGTCACGCGCGCCATCGCCGACCAGGGGCGCACAATCCGCGTCCCCGTCCACATGGGCGACCAGATCAATAAACTCCTGCGCGTGCAACACCAGTTGACTCAACGTCTCGGGCGCGAACCGAGCGTGGAAGAAATCGCAGAAGCCCTTGACGTGCCGCCGAAGAAAGTGGAAAACATGATCCAGGTGGCGCGGCGTCCGCTCTCGCTGGAAACCCCGACCGACGATGAAGAAGATTCGGTGTTGGGCGATTTCATCGAAGACGACGAGGCTCCCCCTCCCGACGACACCGCTACGTATAACCTGCTCAAAGAACATCTCGGCGAAGTGTTGAACGGATTGCCCCCGCGCGAAGTCCGTATTTTGCAACTGCGCTACGGCTTGCTCGACGGGCAGGCATACACCCTCGAAGAGGTCGGTCGCAAAATGGGCGTCACGCGCGAACGCGTCCGCCAGATCGAAGCGCAGGCATTGAGCCGGCTAAGACACCCGACCATCCGCCGTAAGTTGCGCGACTATTTAGGAGAATAATTCGAAAGCGATGACGCTGAAACGTCATCGCTTTTTTGATTCGTAACTTATAATCAAGGCATGGACAAGAAACTCGTTTCGCCACTCATCGGCATTCTCGTCATTGCCTGGGCGGGTTTTTCGATGGGGGCATATTTTGTTTCGCACAAACCTCTAATAATCCAAGTGGCGGGTCAAGTCGCCTATTCTGTCTGGACACTGATCATCACAATCCTATTAACAATCAATGCGTTCGCGCTTGGCAACCTCACCTTACGGCGCTTGCTTCCCAACAGCGCCTGCAACACGCCAGCCCTGCTCCTGGCAGGCGGCATGGGGCTGGGATGGCTCGGTATCCTTGGTTTTGGGATGGTCTTGGTTGGCGCAACGCACACAGGAATATTGCTGGGAGCGCAAGTTTTGATCCTGGTTTATTTCTATCGGCGCGGCGAGGTAACAGAAACTCTAAATCAAATTCGAACTCTCCGCCGGGAGATCAAAGAATCCGCGACACAAATCCCTGTTTGGATGGTATGGTTTGCCTCCATCGCCTTCGCCCTCACAGCGCTTCGCACCTACCTTCCACCTGTTGACGCCTTCGACGCGCTTCTCTACCATTTGAGAATCCCTCAACTATGGCTTGCGGATGGAGGCTTACAACCATACAACATTCCCCATTACTGGTTTCCAGGTATCGTCGAAGGCGTATATTTCTGGGGAGTAGGCATGGGATCCGAACTTGTCTCACAGCAAGCCCATTTCCTATGGGCGTTTCTCCTGACGTTGTTGATTTGGCATTGGACAAGGCAACTCTTCGGGGACATCGCCGCCGCATGGGCTGTATTATTGATCTTCTCCATGCCATCTATGTTGTTGCTTGCCACGTGGGCATACACCGACCTGGCGCTTTCATTCTACGGGGTTGCGATGCTTTATTGCCTATGGGCGGGAATAGAAACGGATGATAAAAGATGGTGGAAGATAAGCGCCATAGCGGCAGGTATGGCAATGGGCGTCAAATACACGAGCGTCGTCATGCCCATTAGCGCCGCGCTTATCATCACAGCGTGGACGTTTCAATCGCCGCGCGAATGGATTCGCGCAGTCGCGCAGTTCAGTCTATTCAGTCTTGTCACAGGGTCGGTCTGGTATCTCCGTAACTGGTATTGGATGGGCAATCCGTTTTACCCGTTTGTATTCGGCGGCAGGTATTGGGACTCGTTCAGGGCGCAGGCATTTTCAGGAGCGGGAACAGGCATCGGCTGGGATTGGGAAGCGATCTTGTTACTTCCGATCACCGTCACGCTTGGATATCAGGACGCCAACTCGATTGACGCGGATATCGGTCCGCTGTTGTTAACCGCGCTACCCCTGGCGTTACTGGCAATGCGCCGTATCAAAGCGTATGACGCAATAAAACGGAACGCGCTGACGGCTATCGGAATATTTATAGCCACAAGCGCCGCCTTTTGGATCTATGGATATATTTCATCGCGGGGGTTGTGGCAGGCTCGTTTACTGATGCCCGCCATGATCCCCTTCGCCATACCGGCGGCAATCGGAGTGACCGCGATAAGGGAATTCGACTCAAATAAATTTCAGGCTTCATTCATCATTTCCGGGCTTTTGATCGCAAGCATGGCGCTCAATCTCATCAACATGGGATTGAGCGTGATCGCCAGGAACCCATTCGCGCTCGCAACAGGGATCGTCACACGCGAGTCGTATCTCGAAAAATATCAACCGGGTTACGCCTCTGCGTTAGAAATGATCTCCCGCTTGCCGGAAGACGCCAGCGTTTATTTTCTCTTCGAACCCCGCAGTTACGGGATGACGCGCAAGGTTCAGCCCGACCCTATTCTGGATAATTTCAGCCATGATCTGTTTCTCCACAAGAATCCACAAGCCATACTTAAGGCATGGCAACGGGATGGATATACTCATGTTCTGTTGAACGCGCAAGGCGTGGAGTATGTCTTTCAAAATACGCCGGACCAAAAGGCGGAGTTCCAGGCAACCATGGCGCTGCTTTCAGATCCATTCGCATCAGAAGCAACAGGGTATATTTTATACAAAATACCCAGGTAAAGCATTCTGCAAGAAAACCAAATGATCGAAGTTGTTATACCTGTAACCCAATAGGATTTACGCAGTGGAACCTGTTGCTCCGTAGTTGCACTGCGGCGGCGGCAGTACAACTGCCCGGCAACTGCGTAAGTCCTGCCCAATGAATGCAATCGACAGCCACACGCCATGCGCCACCCCAGACTCATTCAGATACCCACCATATTCTTCGCGGCTATCTTAATGCTCTCTTTAATCTCCGGCGGGCAAATGCTCAGCATAGACAGCGACCTGGGGCGGCATTTGATACTTGGCAAGCACATCCTCGAACAGCGCGTCATCCCAACCCATGATCTTTTTTCGCACACCCTGACCGGCGAATCCCGTCCGCCGTACGAGTGGCTCTCGCAAGTTATCTTTGAGATCGCAAATCAATGGCTGGGACTAGACGGCGTGATCCTGCTCACGGCAATCCTCCTCAGCGCGGTCATCCTTCTTCTGTACCGACATTGCTTCAATCGAAGTCAATCGGTGTTGATCTCGTTTCTCGTTGTTTTGATTGCGACTGGCGCGACGAGTATTCATTGGCTTCCGCGTCCACACGTCATCACCTTTTTATTGCTTGCCATTTGGATTCACAACCTTGAAAAACTCCGAACTGGCAAGCAAATAAGAATTTACTTTTTCCCCCTCATCATGCTGTTTTGGGCAAACTTGCACGGCGGATTTATCTTCGGCTTTCTCGCGTTCGCCGCGTACTTCGCAGGCTGGCTATGGGACAAATGGCGGAATCGAGCAAGCATGGAATCAGGCAAAAAACTTTTCCTTGCGGGCATTTATTCCCTCCCCGCTTCGATCCTCACCCCCGATCTTTGGCATAACTGGGAGGCGGTTCTCAACAACCGCAGTTCGTTCATCCTCACCCGCACTGTCGAGACGATGCCGCCGAATTTATCGGACCCGTCCGTTGCGCCCTTCGTTATTCTGCTTTTGCTCACTGTGTTCTTTTCACTAGCCAATTGGCAGAGCATTTCAGCGGCGCATGTTTTCCTGCTCGGCGGGTTTGCCGTCTTGGCATTGATGATGACGAGAAATATCCCGTTGTTTGCAATTGTCTGCGCGCCGATTCTGGCGGAATGGATCGCTACGAAAGCGAATCAATTCCCCGCGTGGAAACGATTCGATGAACGCTTTGTAAACCTCGCCACGCCTAGCCGATCATTTCTGCTTCCAGCAATTTTGATCATTCTTTCTGTTGGATTTTTTGCCTACAGCCACGCAAAAGGCAGGCAAGTTTATCAGTTCAACCCGCAGGTATTTCCCGTCCAGGCAGTAGATTGGCTAAAGGAGAATCCAATCGAGGGCAACATGTTCAACGAGTTCAACTGGGGTGGCTACCTGCTTTATCGTTTGTGGCCCCGCAATCTTGTTTTTGTGGACAGTCAAAGCGACTTCTATGGCGAGCCGTTGATGCGCGATTATGAAACGATGATGTATGCGAAAAATAATTGGCGTGACCTGCTGAATCAGTATCAAATCACATGGGCGATCATTCCCTCAAACGCGCCATTGGCGAATCAATTGGAGCAAGAGATTGGCTGGACAGTTTTGTATGAAGACCCCGTAGCCGTCATCATTCAGCGGAAGTAGTTATTTCCGCCGCGAGATCAGAACGCCATCTGATTCGTACACCACATCAAACCCCGAATCCAATTTGAGACTCTCCACAAAATACGGAAACACTCTCTGCGGCGCAAGCGGACCGCAATTGTTCACGCGCAAAATTTTCGAAACATAGAGGTAATCATAGTCCGCGCGGTCAACAAGTTCGTCAAGGCAAGCCATGTCGCTGTTCGCCAAACACTCCTGCACCGCATACGTCGAACGCACGTAATCGTTGAATCCCGCGCCCTTCGTCCATTCGGTGCCTTGCACGGTGAACAAACTTTTCCTCCCGCTGATGGCGGGGAACCATTCCATCACCGAATCGCACGAGGCTGACGTTGTGCCGGTCAACACGAGGAAGCGCGAATCGTCGGGCGTGTTCTCTCGCGCCCAACGCATCGCCTCTTCGTCCGGTGGATACAGGGTTGCAGTGGATAACTGCAAGCCGAATTGCGCGGTGGAAAATATCAGATACAGGATGAGATAAATAAAAACATTCCGCTCTGTGGAGGAAACTTCCGTTTCTTTCGACGGGACAGGCTGGATCGCCGGTAGGATGACTTCCACAAGCCCCAGCGCGGCAAGCATCGCCAGCGGAATCGCCGCAGGACCCGCCGCGCTCCGCCCTTCGATGAAGAAGGGAATCGCCATCCACAACGGAAGCAGGTAGTCCCGTCGGATGAGGCGGTGGGCGATCCCGATCAAGCCGAGGACGGCGATCACCGTCGCATAGGGTTCCTCCGTAAAGACGAAGAAGAGCAAATTGAACACCGCCGCAAATTTCGAGCCAGTCGCCGCGCCGCTCAACAACGGAGCGACTCCATGATACGAAATGACCGACGCCCACCACGGCGCGGACACGACCGCCACAACCAACCCAACAAGTATCGACTGAATAAACGCTTTGCGCGTTCGTGAAAGCATGAGCCACAAAAAGACGGCAGAGACCAACGTATGCACCGCCGCTTCCGGGTGACTCATCACCGCCAGCCCGCCGAAGATGCCCGCGAGAAAAATATCGGAGCGGCGATTCTGTTCGTAAAGGCGAATCACCACCGCCAGTGTGAGCAGCATAAAAAATTGACCGGGACTGCGCGTCAGCCCGCCGCCCATCACGAACCACGACAGCGCTCGCGGCATCAAGGCGAAGAAGAAGGTCGAGACCGCCGCGTGGAATTTATTTTTGAGCAATTGCAAGGCAAGAAAATAAAATGCGGGGATCGAAAGAGTCGCAAAGAAAGCGGGAAGCCAGCGGACCACTTGCGTTGAATCCAGCCCAAAGACCAGCGAGGTAATTGCGCCGAAATAAAACCCCAACGGCGGATACGCATACGGGATATTCAGATGGTTATACGTTGTGAATGCGGCAAGAACGAAACGATTCGCTCGCAAGTCGTCTACCATCGCGGCGAACATGCCGCCGTCGTTGATGGCGAACCCTGCTAGCAGAGTCGGGTTGAAGCGCATGTAAGCGCCGATCGCGCACGCCAGAATCAGAATCAGCGTCCCCCATTCCTCGCGCGTGATCGGCTTCTTTTGCTTCATAACACCGAATCGATCATAATGGCGATAAAGATGAAAACAAGATAGCTACTCGACCACTTGTACATACGCCAGGCAACTTTATTGCCGCCTGTTCTCCAAACCTTCCATGCGGCATACAACAACGCACCGCCCAACACAAGCGACGAGACCAGATAGAAAGAGCCAGCCAGGTTGAGGATGGGTAACAACAACGTGACGATCACCAACTCGATGGTGTACACGAAGATCTGCCTGCGCGTCTCCATCTCGCCGCGCACAACTGGCATCATCGGAACGCCCGCATGTTCGTAATCCTTCATGCGGACGATGGCGAGCGCCCAAAAATGCGGAGGCGTCCACATGAAGATAATGGCGAAGAGGATCCACGCCGTCCAATCGAGGTGACCGGTGGCGGCGGCATAGCCCACCATCGGAGGGATCGCCCCCGCCCCTCCGCCGATGACGATATTTTGCACCGTCGCTTTTTTCAACCACATGCTATACAGGATCACGTAATACGCAATTCCCGCCAGCGAAAGCAACGCGGCAAGGTCGTTGACAAAACAGGCGAGAATGTAATAACTGATCAGCGACATGCCCAGCCCAAACGCGAGCCCCTCCGCGTCGGTTAACCGCCCGTCTGCCATCGGACGTTTTGCAGTGCGTTGCATACGCCTGTCCAACTCGCGGTCGATGTATTGATTCAGCGCGCCCGAACCGCCCGCCGCGAGCGCCCCGCCGAGCAACGTCCAGACGGTCAGCGAAAAGGACGGGATTGCCTTCATGCCGATCACCAATCCGCCGTACGTTGTGATCAAAAGCAAGCCCACGATCAACGGTTTCGTCAACGCGAACAGGTCCTTGGCGCGCTGAAGTTTACCGGTCCTCGGGGGAACCGATTCTGCTTCGTGGCTGACGCCGGACGCATACACCAGCAAGATCAACGAAATCCACAACGCGATCGTTGTCAACGTATGCAAGACGAACAAATGCCGCGCTTCCGATTGCGAGATCAAAGCCGCGCCAACCAGAGCCTGCCCAAAGAACATCACGCCTAAAATCGTTGTCAACGGAAGGATCAAGCGATGTGAGCGCTGTTCCCGCCACGCCTTGCGAAACACAAGCGCCATCAAGACCGACGCGATACCGACCAGCGAAAGATGAGCAAGTTTCAACCAACCCACCGGCGCGGAGGGAATGCACAGGGGCCAGCCCGCGCAAAACTGCGCGGCGTCTGAAAGGGTGACAATGCGCCCAGCCACCGTGAGGGCAATCACGGAAACGAAAAGCGTCACAACATAGCGTGCAAAAGAAGAGCGAAGTGTGAATTTCATGCGGAAAGTGAATCCTGTTTCTTTATAAAATAAGGGTAGCCAAAGAATAACAAGGCGGCGAAGGTGAACCACTGCATAGCATACCCAAAATGCGAACCTTCTGTCAAATCCTTTTCGGCTTGCGCAGGCGCGATCGGCGGCGTTGTATCATTCGCAACAGCCGCAAGTTGGAGGTAGACCGGCAGGATCGGGTACGGCAACTGACGGGCGATGTTCGCCACGTCGGGGTTGATCCAAAATTCGAGCGGGGAACCATCCTGAGGAAGCGCGTCGGGGATTCCACCGAAGGCTGGTTTGCCATGCCCCGGCTGAATCCACCCCTCTACAACAACCGGGCCGGTCTCGTCGTACTTGCGCCAGTCATCGGGCGTGTCGTTCCCGTCGGCGGGAATCCAGCCGCGGTCGACCAGAACAGCCATCCCGTCGAATCGAAGCGGGGTGAAGAGGTGATATCCGTATTGCCCAAGGCGTTCCTGATTCCGCATGGCGACCTGGTTTTCGAAATCATAATTTCCTGTCACGGTCGCGGCGCGGTCTTTCATCTCGCCCAGGGCTTCGGGGATTTCAACATTGAGATCGATGCGGTCGTTGGATCGCATTTCAAGGTAATGCGCATTGTCCGCGCGCCGCGTTTCCAGTCGATCCAGTTGCCAGATGCCGAGGCGAATCAAAACCAGCGTTCCGGCGAAGACAAGGAGGGTTGTCAGCCGCCACGCGCGGCTGAACATTCTACGCAGGAGCATGGTCTTTTTTCACCGGCATCACAAGGCTATACAACGCGATCAGCACGGCAAGCGGCAGACCCGTGCCGAGAATTCCAACGAGGTGCGTATACGGCGTCAGCGCGTCGCGCACTTCAAGCCCAAAGTAATTCCCCGATTGAAACGTGCATTCGTACGTGAGGCTTTCCTTTTGGTTGAAAGATAAACGGGCAGAAGCCTTTGCGGGAATCCACAGCGGACCCAATTTATGGTCGACCACATCTTCGTTGTTGACGATCAGCGTATCGCCCACAACAAACATCATGTTTGTCGGAATGGATGGAGGCTGTTCGCCGCGCGCCACTTGCTCCGACGTTCCGTTGGGTATGGTCAAAACGATCTCTTGCGGCGCGCGAGTTGCCTGACCGAGTAAAAAGATGGGCGTTTCGGTTAAGGCTACCCCGATCAGCAAGCCCAGGAACAAGGAGATGCCGATCCGTTTGATGTAAATTTTTTTGCTGGTCATGCTATTCTTTCAAGACCAGTTTCAAATCGTGGATGATATCCTCCACCGGCGCGTCGTACGGAAAAGAGAGGCGCAGGTTGCCGTTGCGGTCGATGAGCAAGATGCGCGCCGTATGGTTGACGAGATACCCGGTGGCCGATTCGCTGTCCATGACTTCGCGGAAAATACCATAATCGCTCCAAACGGTTGCCAGCTCAGACTCGTCGCCGCTCAAGCCAATGAACGACGCGCTGAAATGATCCACATATTCCTGCACGCGCTGGGGCGTGTCACGTTCCGGGTCGACGGTAACGAACACCACCTTGATCTGTTGCGCTTCTGTGGGTTTTAACGCCTCGATGGCGAGTTTCATATCCGCGAGCGTGGTTGGGCATACATCCGGGCAGGAGGTGTAGCCAAAGAAGAGCAATACAACACCGCCGCGCTGTTCGCTTAACTTGAACACAGAGCCATCGGCGCGCGCTAATTCGATCTCGCCAGCCAGCGGGTACGGTTCGACATAATACGCGCCGCGAAATTGATCTGGTTTGCCAAAGATCATCACGGCTGTGATGATCGTGATGAGCAGGACTAACGCGCCGATTCCCGCCAATAGAATTTTTCGATCCATGAATTGACCTTTCATCAAAAAACGGGGCGACCCTTGTGCTGGTCGCCCCGCGTTCATATTGTGTCGCGCCGAAAGCCGTCTTGGTTTGCGTTAGACCGCTGTCCCGATCAGATACAGCGCCGGGTAGAAGAAAATCCACACCACGTCGATGAAGTGCCAGTACACCGCGGCGGCTTCGACCGGGTACTGCTTCTCATCGTACAAGCCTCTTTTGCCGTTGATCCAAATGATCAAGAGGAGGATCAAGCCGGTCAACACGTGAAAGGCATGCATTCCCGTCATCATGAAGAACGCCGCTCCTGCGGGACCCGACGAGGCTTTCAATAACGTTTTCCCTTCCGGCTCGCCGAATAAGTGAAGGATTGGTTCGGCAATGGCAGGCACAGTGTGCCACTCCACCAGGATCACGCCCAGCAGGAAGAACAAGCCCAGCACAAAGGTGACCATGATGTTTCGTAAAAATCCCTGGCGGTTGCCGTTGTGCAGTTCAACTTCGCCGCGGTTCATAAAGAACGAGGAGATGAGAAGCACCGCAGTCACAAAGAACCCGAGGGTTTGGCTGAGGTCTGGGCGGGTCATGCCCAGCAGGCTGAGGCGCATCACCATCAACCCGCCGAACACGAACGAGTCGGAGACGAGAAAGAGCCACAAGCCCAGGCGGTTGGTCCCGCTCTTGTAGGCGTACGATTCGTGGTTGCTCTCGTCGCTTTCACTCAGCTTGTTTACGTGCATGTAATACCAGAGCACCAAGGCGGCTTTGACAATCGCCACCGCCACAAGAATAACGACCGAGTTGAAGGTGATCGCGACAAAGAATTCCAGCGCGGTCAACACCGCAAGGTACACGAAAATAAACACGCCCTGCGACAGTAAATTAGGATGTTGTTGTTTGTTCGACATGAACGGCTACCTGCCCTTTGAGTTAATGTTTCCCGGCTGACTTCGCCGCGAATTCAACAAATTTCGAACCGGGCAAGCCGTAATCATACGGTTCGCCAACCACTTCGAATGGAACTTCATAATTGTGAGCCGGCATCGGCGAGGGAACCTGCCATTCGGGCGAGCGAGAATTCCACGCATTTCCTGTGGCCGGCTCGCCATGCTTGATGCTTCGGAAGAAATTGATGAAGAAGATCAAGATCGAGATGGCGATGAGGAAGGCGCAAACGGTCAGGAACAATTGCGCGCCATCGAACCCGAGGGCCGGATCGTAATCCACGATACGGCGGCGCATGCCGCGCAGACCGATGAACATCATGCCGAGCGTCAGCGCAAAGAACGAGGGGGTCATCAACCAGAAGTGCACTTTGCCCCAGAACTCGTTCATTTTTCTGCCGGTCGCTTTGGGGAACCAATAATAAATGGCGGCAAAGAACGGGAAGACGAATCCGCCGAAGATCGTGTCGTGGAAGTGTCCAACGACCCAGTAGGTGTCATGCAAGTGGAGGTCGAGCGCGACCATCGCGTTTGGAGGACCCGTGACGCCGCCCAGCAAAAATACAACAATAGACCCGAGGACGAACAGCATCGGGGTTGGCGTCTCGATCTTTCCGCCCCACATGGTTGCCACCCACGAGAAGAACTTCACGCCCGTGGGAACAGCCACCAGCATGGTGCTGTACATGAACGGCACGCGCAGGTATTCGTTCATACCGGAGGTGAACATGTGATGCGCCCACACCACAAAACCGACCAGCGCAATGCCCAACGAGGACATCGCAACCCAGCGATACCCGAATAACGGCTTGCGGACGAAGACCGGCAGGAGTTCAGAGATCACGCCCAAGCCGGGGAGAACGAAAACGTACACCGCCGGGTGGGAGTAGAACCAGAATAAATGTTGGAAGAGAACCGGGTTGCCGCCTTTGCCGGGGTCGAAGAATCCCATCCCAAACAGGCGCTGGAACATCACCAATTGGAAGGAAAGACCGATTAACTGCGTGGCGGTCAGGGCGATGATGGAGGTGGCGACGGATGCCCAAACGAGGATCGGCATCCGCATGGCGGTCATGCCTTTCGGCGCGCATACGGACGACCGTGGCGATCACGTTCAACGCGCCGAGGATGGACGACCAACCGGCTGTGAACACGCCCAGAAAGAACATTTGCACGCCAAGCGGGGCGCGCGAGGAAAGCGGAGGATAACCAGTCCAGCCGGTGTCAAAACCGCCGAGGATCAACGCAAGCAACAATAAAACAGAAGCCGGCACAGCCACCCAGTACGCGAAGGCGTTCATGCGCGGGAATGCCATATCGTGCGCGCCCACCAAAAGCGGAACGACATAATTCATAATGCCCGAGATACCGAGCAGGATCGAGACGATCATGATCATGCCGTGAAGCGACATGAGCGTGTTGTAGATCTGAGGACCGTTCTGATTGAAGACATCGAGTTCAAGGGTGAGGAAATCCAAGCCCGATGCGGCAAGTTCCGAGCGGAAGATTAGCGCAAAAGTACCGCCAACCGCGAGGAGGAACAACGCTGTGACGGTATATTGAATGCCAATGACTTTGTGATCCAGCGATACGCCAAAGTATTTTTGCCAGCCCGGCTCGTCTTCATGGTGGTCGGGCGTGTCGATCCCCCGCGCCCACTTCACCCAATCGGTCATCACGCCGACGCCGAAGAAGAAAGAGACCACGCCCACCAACGCTCCAAACACCCACGCCGGTTCGGTGAACAGAAATGCGCCAATGCTTTCCAGTCCCATCAACGCGCGGATACGGGTCACAAGCGCCGCGCCGATCACCGTGCCGACAACTTGAAAGACCAATCCGCGCGTGATGCCGCGATAACCGTACAAACCAAAGAAGAACGCCGTAAACCCAAACAACAACGCGAATGCGGAAGGAACAGAAGCCGAGAATTTCAGCTCGCCACGGATCGCAGCATCAATGCCAAGACCGATGCCGTATCCGATCGCGCCGGCAATGACAAGAAGAAGGAAAGCCCTTCCTAAAGTGTTATTTTTCATGAAACCTCCACCGCCTACTTGATCGTTTTGATATATGCGACGATTGCCGAGAGTTCGTCGGGAGTAAATGTGTATTGAACCATCTGAACCGTTTCAAAGCCCTTGACGATCTTTGCCTGCGGGTTGCTGATCGACTCGGTAATGAAGGCGTCGTCGGCAGTCACGGTGGCGCCCGTTTGAGAGTTTCAACTTGCGAGCCGTATAACCCAAACCAGGTGGGACCCAACCAACGTTCCCCGGTAAGCGAGTGGCAAGCCGTGCAACCGTTTTGCTGAACGAGCAACTGCCCGAATCCCTCCGGGCGAAGAGGCGGCGAGTTTCGCTTTTTCCAATTCACCCGCCAACCAAGCATCATACTCTGCTTGCGATTGAATAATGGCCCGGGTTTTCCATGGAATAGTGCTTTGTGCCGCACAACTCGGCGCAACGCACCTTGTAACTCCCCCTTCAGTGGGAGTGATGGTCAATTCCGTAAACCGCCCCGGCACTCGGTCTTGCTTGACGCGGAATTCAGGAACCCAGAAGGGATGATCACATCCGAGGAGATCATTCGCAACAACACCTGCTCCCCGACCGGTATGTGCAACTGATGGAAACCACAACCAAGCCGGTCGCAGGATCGGCAGGGTACTCAAACCTCCACGACCATTGCAAACCTGTTACTTTAATAACAGGGCCTGCGGGTTTCGCGCCAATGTTTGGGCTAAATTGTGCCGCCAAGCACCGAAAAAGAAAACCACGATCAACAAAGGATCGCCGTCCAAAACAACTCAAGCGTGGTATTCCCCTCAAAGTGAGCGCCTTCCCCGCTTTCACCTCGGCCGGGCGGCGGAACACGCATCAGGCTGCACCCCACTTTGGGCACACAATGAGCGAAAAGAAAAATGACATCACGATCAAGATCAGGTTCCACATCCAATCGATCCCGGAACCGCCTGCGCGCCTGCCGCCACAGGCGTATCAAGTGCGCCGCGCTCAGCCCCTATGTACAAAAGACCGACGCCAGAATGGTTGATATTCCCACAACGATGAAATGTCGCACTACTCTTCTCTGAAATAAAATCTGATGAGGAGACCCCCGATCAGAAGCCGCCTAAGTTTATCATAATTCCCAGATTGTCACAATTTTCACAGCGGATGAAACCCCGCGTTTCCTCCGCAGGGACGGCTGATCAGCCTAGTGCCTCTGCCAACGCCGCAAGAACCTCCGCGCTGTGTTGCGCCGGGCGCACTTGCTCAAACACTTTCGATCGTTCCGTTGCCGTCGGTGATTATCCTCAATACGCCACTCGCAAGACTTGCCTAAAAATTTCTTCGGTCTGACTTGATGAGATCGCAAGCCCGATGTCCTCGTCAATTAATAACGGGAATGGGAGCATAAATTTTTTTCTTGAACTTCATGCGATTCGACCGTATCGGGCTGACGCCAAGAATTACAATACCCAGCATTTCATACGCGGAATAATCATCGCAGAGTAGCAGGCTTCCTTTAATACCCGGCGTATCATCGGCGGGATAAAAATATAAGACCACATTCCTGCCGCGATACTCGGACGGTTTTCTTACGATATTCGTATCGTCATGCAATTCAAAATCAGGGCGGAGAGATTCCAGCAGAAATTGGCATTGGGGTTGGCGTCCAAGAATTTTTCCCCATTATACACGTTGAGCCAACAATTAGACAAAAAAACGATCGCCGAGGATCACTCAAACCTTGCTTTGCGCTTGACAGCGG
>JADJWS010000005.1 GCA_016716235.1 Candidatus Defluviilinea gracilis | reverse complement strand
TCGGGGATTTCAACATTGAGATCGATGCGGTGGTGGATCCATTTCAAGGTAATGCGCATTGTCCGCGCCCGCGTTTCAGTGATCCAGTTGCCGGATGCCGAGGCGGACAAAACCAACAGCGTTCCGGCGAAGACGGAGGGTTGGTCGACTGCCACGCGCGGCTGTTCATTCACGCAGGAGCATGGTCTTTTTTTCAACGGCATCACAAGGCTATTACAACGCGATCAGCCTCGGCAAGCGCAGACCCGTGCCGAGAATTCCAACGAGGTGCGTATACGGCGTCAGCGCGTCGCACTTCAAGCCCAAAGTAATTCCCCGATTGAAACGTGCATTCGTACGTGAGGCTTTCCCTTGGTTGAAAGATAAACGGGCAGAAGCCTTTGCGGGATCCACAGCGGAGATCCAATTTATGGTCGACCACATCTTCGTTGTTGACGATCAGCGTATCGCCCACAACAAACATCATGTTTGTCGGAATGGATGGAGGCTGTTCGCCGCGCGCCCACTTGCTCCGACGTTCCGTTGGGTATGGTCAAAACGATCTCTTGCGGCGCGCGAGTTGCTGACCGAGTAAAAAGATGGGCGTTTCGGTTAAAGCTTCCGATCGGCAAGCCCAGGAACAAGGAGATGCCGATCCGTTTGATGTAAATTTTTGCTGGTCATGCTATCTTTCCAAGACCAGTTTCAAATCGTGGATGATATCCTCCACCGGCGCGTCGTACGGAAAAGAGAGGCGCAGGTTGCCGTTGCGGTCGATGAGCAAGATGCGCGCCGTATGGTTGACGAGATACCCGGTGGCCGATTCGCTGTCCATGACTTCGCGGAAAATACCATAATCGCTCCAAACGGTTGCCAGCTCAGACTCGTCGCCGCTCAAGCCAATGAACGACGCGCTGAAATGATCCACATATTCCTGCACGCGCTGGGGCGTGTCACGTTCAGGTCGACGGTAACGAACACCACCTTGATCTGTTGCGCTTGTGGGTTTTAACCCCCTCGATGGCGAGTTTCGCCATCCGCGAGCGTGGTTGGGCATGATCCGGGGCGGAGGTGTAGCCAAAGAAGAGCAATACAACACCGCCGCGCTGTTCGCTTAACCTGAACACAGAGCCGTAGGCGCGCTAATTCGATCTCGCCAGCCAGCGGGTACGGTTCGACGCTAATACGCGCGGCGAAATTCGTCTGGTTGCAAAGATCATCACGGCTGTGATGATCGTGATGAGACATGACAACGCCGATTCCCCGGCCAATAGAATTTTTCGATCCATGAATTGACCTTTCATCAAAAAACGGCGACCCTTGTGCTGGTCGCCCCGCGTTCATATTGTGTCGCGCCGAAAGCCGTCTTGGTTTGCGTTAGACCGCTGTCCCGATCGGATACAGCGGGGAGAAGAAAATCCACACCACGTCGATGAAGTGCCAGTACACCGCGGCGCTTCGACCGCACTGCTTCTCATCGTAAAGCCCTCTTTGCCGTTGATCAAATGATCGAGAGGAGAGATCAGCCGGGTCAACACGCGAAAGGCATGCCTTTCCCGTCATCATGAAGAAACGCCGCTCCTGCGAATCCCGACGAGCTTTCAATAACGTTTTCCCCCGGCTCGCCGAATAAGTGAAGGATTGGTTCGGCAATGGCAGGCACGGTGTGCCACTCCAATGGGATCACGCCCAGCAGGAAGAACGATCCAGCACAAAGGTGACCATGATGTTTCGTAAAATCCCTGGCGGTTGCCGTTGTGCGGTTCAACTTCGCCGCAGTTCATAAAGATGAGGAGATGAGAAGCACCGCAGTCACAAAGAACCCGAGGGTTTGGCTGAGGTCTGGGCGGGTCATGCCCAGCAGGCTGAGGCGCATCACCATCAACCCGCCGAACACGAACGAGTCGGAGACGAGAAAGAGCCAAAGCCGGGGCGGTTGATCCCTCTTGTAGGCGTACGATTCGTAGTTGCTCTCTCGCTTTCCTCAGCTTGTTTACGTGCATGTAATACCAGAGCACCCAAGGCGGCTTTGACAATCGCCACCGCCACAAGAATAACGACCGAGTTGAAGGTGATGCGACAAAGAATTCCAGCGCGGTCAACACCGCAAGATTTACGAAAATAAACACGCCCTGCGACAGTAAATTAGGATGTTGTTGTTTGTTCGACATGAACGGCTACCTGCCCTTTGAGTTAATGTTTCCAGCTGACTTCGCCGCGAATTCAACAAATTTCAGAGCCGGAAGCGGTAACGTCATTAGTTCCGCCAACCGCTAGAATGGAACTTCATAATTGTGGAGCCGCATCGGCGAGGGAACCTGCCATTCGGGCGAGCGAGAATTCCACGCATTTCCTGTGGCCGGCTCGCCATGCTTGATGCTTCGGAAGAAATTGATGAAGAAGATCAAGATCGAGATGGCGATGAGGAAGGCGCAAACGGTCAGGAACAATTGCGCGCCATCGAACCGAGGGCGGATCGTAATCCACGATACGGCGGCGCATGCCGCGCAGACCGATGAACATCATGCCGAGCGTCAGCGCAAAAGAACGAGGGGTCATCAACCAGAAGTGCACTTTGCCCCAGAACTCGTTCATTTTCTGCCGGTCGCTTTGGGAACCAATAATAAATGGCGGCAAGAACGGGAAGACGAATCCGCCGAAGATCGTGTCGTGGAAGTGTCCAACGACCCAGTAGGTGTCATGCAAGTGGAGGTCGAGCGCGACCATCGCGTTTGGAGGACCCGTGACGCCGCCCAGCAAAAATACAACAATAGACCCGAGGACGAACAGCATCGGGGTTGGCGTCTCGATCTTTCCGCCCCACATGGTTGCCACCCACGAGAAGAACTTCACGCCCGTGGGAACAGCCACCAGCATGGTGCTGTACATGAACGGCACGCGCAGGTATTCGTTCATACCGGAGGTGAACATGTGATGCGCCCACACCACAAAACGCTGGAACATCACCAATTGGAAGGAAAGACCGATTAACTGCGTGGCGGTCAGGGCGATGATGGAGGTGGCGACGGATGCCCAAACGAGGATCGGCATCCGCATGGCGGTCATGCCTTTCGCGCGCATACGGACGACCGTGGCGATCACGTTCAACGCGCCGAGGATGGACGACCAACCGGCTGTGAACACGCCCAGAAAGAACATTTGCACGCCAAGCGGGGCGCGCGAGGAAAGCGGAGGATAACCAGTCCAGCCGTGTCAAAACCGCCGAGGATCAACGCAAGCAACAATAAAACAGAAGCTGGCACAGCCACCCAGTACGCGAAGGCGTTCATGCGCGGGAATGCCATATCGTGCGCGCCCACCAAAAGCGGAACGACATAATTCATAATGCCCGAGATACCGAGCAGGATCGAGACGATCATGATCATGCCGTGAAGCGACATGAGCGTGTTGTAGATCTGAGGACCGTTCTGATTGAAGACATCGAGTTCAAGGGTGAGGAAATCCAAGCCCGATGCGGCAAGTTCCGAGCGGAAGATTAGCGCAAAAGTACCGCCAACCGCGAGGAGGAACAACGCTGTGACGGTATATTGAATGCCGATGACTTTGTGATCCAGCGATACGCCAAAGTATTTTTGCCAACCCGGCTCGTCTTCATGATGGTCGGGCGTGTCGATCCCCGCGCCCACTTCACCCAATCGGTCATCACGCCGACGCCGAAGAAGAAAGAGACCACGCCCACCAACGCTCCAAACACCCACGCCGGTTCGGTGAACAGAAATGCGCCAATGCTTTCCAGTCCCATCAACGCGCGGATACCGGTCACAAGCGCCGCGCCGATCACCGTGCCGACAACTTGAAAGACCAATCCGCGCGTGATGCCGCGATAACCGTACAAACCAAAGAAGAACGCCGTAAACCCAAACAACAACGCGAATGCGGAAGGAACAGAAGCCGAGAATTTCAGCTCGCCACGGATCGCAGCATCAATGCCAAGACCGATGCCGTATCCGATCGCGCCGGCAATGACAAGAAGAAGGAAAGCCCTTCCTAAAGTGTTATTTTCATGAAACCTCCACCGCCTACTTGATCGTTTTGATATATGCGACGATTGCCGAGAGTTCGTCGGGAGTAAATGTGTATTGAACCATCTGAACCGTTTCAAAGCCCTTGACGATCTTTGCCTGCGGGTTGCTGATCGACTCGGTAATGAAGGCGTCGTCGGCGGTTACGGTGGCGCCGTTTGAGAGTTCAACTTGCGAGCCGTATAACCCAAACCAGGTGGGACCAACCAACGTTCCCCCGGTAAGCGAGTGGCAAGCCGTGCAACCGTTTTGCTGAACGAGCAACTGCCCGAATCCCTCCGGCGAAGAGGCGGCGAGTTTCGCTTTTTCCAATTCACCCGCCAACCAAGCATCATACTCTGCTTGCGATTGAATAATGACCGGGTTTTCCATGGAATAGTGCTTTGTGCCGCACAACTCGGCGCAACGCACCTTGTAACTCCCCACTTCAGTGGGAGTGATGGTCAATTCCGTAAACCGCCCCGGCACCAGGTCTTGCTTGACGCGGAATTCAGGAACCCAGAAGGAATGAATCACATCCGAGGAGGTCATTCGCAACAACACCTGCTCCCCGACCGGTATGTGCAACTGATCGGAAACCACAACCAAACCGGTCGCAGGATCGGCAGGGTACTCAAACCTCCACGACCATTGCAAACCTGTTACTTTAATAACAGGAGCCTGCGGGTTTCGCGCCAATGTTTGGGCTAAATTGCGCGCGCCAAGCACCGAAAAAGAAACCACGATCAACAAAGGGATCGCCGTCCAAAACAACTCAAGCGTGGTATTCCCCTCAAAGTGAGCGCCTTCCCCGGTTTCACCGCGCCGGCGGCGGAACACGATCAGGCTGTACCCCATTGGCACCACAATGAGCGAAAAGAAAAATGACATCACGATCAAGATCAGGTTCCACATCCAATCGATCGGAACCGCCTGCGCGCTTGCCGCCACAGGCATCAAGTGCGCCGCGCTCAGCCCCATGTACAAAAGGACCGACGCCAGAATGGTTGATATTCCCACAACGATGAAATGTCGCATACTCTTCTCCTGAAACAAAAATCTGATGAGGGAGACCCTCGATCAGAAGCCGCCTAAGTTTATCATAATTCGCAGATTGTCACAATTTTCACAAGGAGGAAACCCCGCGCTTCCTCCGCAGGGACGGCTGATTCAGCCTAGGGCGCCTCTGCCAACGCCGCAAGAACCTCCGCGCTGTGTTGCGCCGGGCGCACTTGCTCAAACACTTTCACGATCATTCCGTTGCCGTCGATCAAAAAAGTTGTCCTCAATACGCCCTCATAAGACTTGCCTAAAAATTTCTTCGGTCCCCAAACTTGATAGAGATCGCAAACCCGATGTCCCTCGTCAGCCAATAACGGGAATGGGAGCATAAATTTTTTCTTGAACTTCACATGCGATTCGACCGTATCCGGGCTGACGCCAAGAATTACAATGCCCGCTTGTTCATACGCGGAATAATCATCGCGGAAATTGCAGGCTTCCTTTGTGCACCCCGGCGTATCATCGGCGGGATAAAAATATAAGACCACATTCCTGCCGCGATACTCGGACAGTTTTCTTGCGATATTCGTATCGTCATGCAATTCAAAATCGGGGGCGGAGATTCCAGCAGAAATTGGCATTGGGGTTGGCGTCCAAAAATTTTCCCCATTATACACGTTGAGCCAACAATTAGACAAAAAAACGATCGCCGAGGATCGCAAACCTTGCTTTGCGCTTGACAGCGGCGATGGGTTTGAACTTCGTCGCGACGCTAGGCGCGTACCGACATAATCAAGCGAGGCGTGTTCTACAACATCTTCGCTTTTTTCAACGCGCTCTCCAGCGCATCGATGGTGGCGGGCTTGATGAGCAACTCGGTAGCGCCGGCGCTCATCACCTTGCGCCGCGTTTCCGGCTGATCATCAGACGTGATCACAATGACCGGCACAGAGATCAGGCGAGGCTCGCGCCGCAAATAGAGGAGAATCTCCACGCCATCGATGCCGGGCATGTTCACGTCAAGACAGATCAAGTTTGGGGTGAAGCCGCTTCCCAAAATCGAAATCGCCGCGCTGGAGCCGTACGCCACGCGCGCCTTCACACCCAACACATCCAACATCTGATGCAAGGCATCAGCCGTCTGACGATTATCATCCACAACAAGCGCTTCGGTCATTCATCCTCCAAAATAATTTTGCCCATCACAGACACGTCGTATCCTGTCAGTTGCGAAACGGCTTCACGAAAAGGCGAATCAGCCAAAAGTCTGAAGAGAGGCGCGAGCAGTTCGTCTTCGGCGTATTCTTTCGGGATCACCAAATCGTAGCGTTCTTGAAACAGCGGAATAAAATCCAAATCCAGCGCTTGGGCGGCGGCGGCGATACCAAGCCCGCAGTCGGCGCGACCCGATGCCACAGAAGCCGCAACAGCAAGATGAGTATACTCTTCCTGATGGTAGCCAACAATGGACTCGGACGGGATTGTCATTGAATTCAAATGATAGTCCAACAGGACGCGCGTGCCGGCGCCGCGTTGGCGATTCATAAACCTGACTTGCGAACTGGTCAGGCTTCTCAGATCTGTAATCCCTTTGGGGTTTCCCTTTTTCACGATCAAGCCCTGCTCGCGCCCCACCAATGCGATCACTTTGACCGGCCTACCGGGCATGTAGCGACGAATAGACGAAATGTTATATTCGCCCGTTTGAGGATCGAGCAAATGCGAGCCTGCGAGATGCGCTTCTCCCCGCCGCAATGCGATCAATCCGCCTTGTGAGCCGACATTGGCAGACACCAGCCTGCGATCATGTTCGGATAAGAACTGCGCGAGCAAATCGAGGGTGAGGTCGTGCGAGCCGATGCAGAAAATCGTCTTTTCGATTTCGGCTTTACTGCGATATAAACGCACCTGGATTTTTTCACCCGCTTCGATGCCCTGCGCGCCGCTTGGGACGAGGGCTAGACCATCCGCTTGAACCAGCGAGGTGATGACGCCCGCCCCGCGCGACAACGGCGCGGCAAGCAGTTTCCCGCCCACTTCACCGACCACGACACGCACAAAATCATCGTCGCCCGCCGGCGAGACGAGTTTTCGCGTCAGCGCGGCGGTTTCGACAGGCAATTCTTTTTGTCTACGCCCCAGCCATTTTGCAAGGATGGGTTCGACGAAAATATCGACCGTGAGCGCGGCAGAGACGGGATAGCCGGGGACGCCGATGATCGGTTTCAAGTTCCAGGTTTCAGGCTCCGGATTGGGCGATTCATGATTTTCGATTTGCGATTTACGATGTACGATTGGCGATTGGCGATTTACGATTTGCGATTTACGATTTTCGATTAGGGATTGGCGATTGAGGAGACCGAGGATGACGGGGTGACCGGGGCGGACGGCGACTCCGTGAACAAGGAGCGTCCCCAGTTTTTCAACTACCTTCGCCGAAAAATCCTCCGCACCGGCGGAGGAACCCGCGTTCAATAAAATCAAATCGTGGGATTGCGCGGCTTCGAGAACCCGCTCGCAAATCAACTCAAAATCGTCCCGGACGATGGGGTAGCGCGTCGCCTCGCCGCCCATGGAGCGAACCTGCGCGGCGATGACCAGCGAGTTGTATTCGAGAATATCGCCCGCTTTGAGTTGACTGCCGATGGGGACGAGTTCGGTGCCGGTGGGGATGATCGCCACCTTTGGCTTGCGCGCCGCTTTGACCTCTTGATGCCCGGCCGCGGCGATCGCGCCCAAATCTACCGGGCGAAGGACGCGCCCGGCGGGCAGCACCAACTGCGTCGCGACAATGTCCTCCCCCAGCGGGCGCACGTGACTCCACGGCGCGACGGAAGCGCGAATTCGAATCGAGGCGGGATCGCGGATATCTTTTGTGATGTTTCCATGCTCGTCCAGCGATTCGACGTTTTCGATGGGGATGACCGCGTCTGCCCACTGTGGCAGAGGGTCGCCCGTGTCCACGTACTCCGCTTCGGGTCCGAGGTGAAGCGTGATCGGCTTCGACGGTAACGCGCCGTTCGTGTAAACCGCCCGAAGCGCGAAGCCATCCATGGCGGAGGCGTGGTAATGCGGCGATGACATTTTCGCCCAAATCGGCTCGGCAGTGACGCGACCCAGCGCATTCTCATCCAGCGGTATGACTTCCACGCTCAACACGCGCCAGAGATTCGCCTCTTCAAGGGCTTGCTGGAATCGCGCTTGCGCTTGAGGGAGAGGAATGTCGTGGAGGTAGATGGACATGGCGGTTTACGATTTACGATTGGCGATTTACGATTGGCGATTTGCGATTTACGATTGGCGATCGGCTGAGTGCACAGGTAAACACGTTGTAACCCGTAACTTGTATCTCGTAACTCATAACCTACCCCACCGAATCCATCGCCGCACCCAACCTCTTCACGATCTCATCCACTTCCTCTTCATTGATAGCCAGCGGAGGCGCGAAGGCGAGCGAATTGCCAACGGGACGTGTCCTCAACCCGCGTTCTTGCGCGGCTTTGAAGATTTTCATCGCTTGTGCGGGGTCGGCGGTTTTGGCGTTTTTATCCGAGACAATTTCCACCGCGCAGAGGAGACCCAATCCGCGCACATCGCCGACGAAGCCGAATTCTTTGAGCGAGTTCAACCCGTCAAGCAGGCGTTTGCCGAGTTCCTTCGCGCGCGCAGGATAATTTTCTGCTTCCATGATCTCGAGATTCTTCAAGCCGACCGCGCACGCCATGGCATGACCTGAATAAGTGTAGCCGTGCATCCAAGTTTCGCTCTCCGCCGCAGACTCCATCGTCTCGCGGATCTCGTCTGAGATTTGGATGCCGCCGAGTTGGGCGTATCCGCTGGTGATGGCTTTGGCGAACGAGAGAATATCTGGCTTCACGTTCCAATGCTTGAGCGCGAACCACTCCCCCGTTCTCCCAAACCCTGTGATGACTTCATCGGCAATAAACAGGACTTCATATGTATCGCAGATCGCGCGGACGAGCGGAAAATAATCGTCAGGCGGGATGATGACGCCGCCGACTCCCATGACCGGTTCAGCGATGAACGCGGCGACCGTGTCTGCGCCTTCACGCAAGATCGCCTCTTCGAGCGCTCGCGCGGCGGCTTGACCGATTGTCTCGCCCGCTTTCATCTCCCCTTCATAGCGATACGGATTCGGCGCGGGGATGTGAATGAATCCCTCCACGGCGGGACCGAACATCGTTTGATATTTTTCAAGCCCGGTCGCAAATGTCGTGGCAAGCGTTACGCCGTGGTACGAACCTTTTCGCGCGATGACTTTGTACTTCGTCGGCTTGCCTTTGCGCTTCCAATAATAACGCGCGGTCTTGAACGCCGAGTCGTTTGATTCCGATCCGCCGGAGGTGAAGAAGGTTGTGTTCAGCCCGGGGTAGGCAAAGCCCGCCAACTTGTCGGCAAGCCGAATGGAGGGAAGATTCGTCATGCCTGCAAAGTTGGAGGTGAACGCTAAATCCTTCATCTGGTCATACGCGGCTTTGGCGAGTTCTTCGCGTCCATATCCCGCGTTGACGTTCCACAAGCCCGCCATGCCGTCGAGGATCTTTTTTCCGTCGGCGGTGTACAGCCACACGCCCTCGCCGCGTTCAACGACGAGCGCGTTGGCGTGCGATTTCGGATGATAGACAGGATGCAATTGCTTTTTATCTTTTTCGAGCCAGTTGCTTGTAGTTTGATTTGTCATCTTTACTCCACAAAAAATATTTATCAGGTCTACCATCGTATCGAGAAAACCTCAGCCACCGATTACACCGATTGACACTGATTGGTTTAAAAAATTCGTGAAATCCGTGTCAATCCGTAGCAAAGATTTATCACATGAACAAGCCTCTCGAAACTTGAAACTTGAAACTTGAAACCTGGAACTTGACACTTGAAACTCATCCAATCACTTCCACATCATGCGGACCCGACTCTTTCAAGCCCGCGCCGGTCATCCGCACAAAGATCGCTTTTTGTCGCAACTCTTCAATCGAATGCGCGCCGCTATAACTCATGCCCGATTGTAAACCACCAAGCAATTGATTCAACACTTCGCGCGCCTTGCCGCGATACGGCACTGCGGCTTCCACACCTTCGGCGACATATTCTTCGATCTCTTCGTGAGATAAGTCATTGCCTTCGCGCTTGTTGCGGAGGATATTCGCCTCCAGCGACGCCATGCCGCGCGACGCTTTATACCGATGACCTTTGCGAGTGAGGATCATGCCCGGGCTTTCATCGGTGCCCGCCAACATGGAGCCGATCATCACGCTCGACGCGCCCGCCGCAATCGCCTTGACCACGTCGCCCGGCTGGCGAATCCCGCCGTCGGCAATGATCGGAACGCCGAACGAACGCGCCGCTTCAGCGCACTCGATCACCGCGCTCAATTGCGGAACGCCCGAGCCCGCCACGATCCGTGTGATACAAATGGAGCCGGGTCCCACGCCGACCTTCACCGCGTCGGCGCCCGCGTCAATGAGTCGTTTTGTTCCATCGCCCGTCGCCACGTTGCCGCCGATAATTTGCGCCTCGCCAAAATGTTTGCGGATGCTTTTGATCATCTCGATCTCAAGGTGCGAATCGCCATGCGCGATGTCCACCACAATGCAATCCGCGCCCGCGTTCAACACAGATTCCACGCGGTGCATTTCTTTATCGCGCACGCCCACCGCCGCGCCGACAGCCAACCGCCCCTTCGAGTCTTTCGTCGCTTTGGGAAACTGCGTGAGCTTCATAATATCTTTCAACGTGACCAGCCCCGCCACGCGACCGTCCTTACCCACCAGCGGCAATTTTTCGACACGATATTCATGCAACAAGCGTTCCGCTTCTTTCAACGACGTATCGGGCGGCGCGCTATGAACTTCGCGCGTCATAATGGCAGTGACAGGTTTGCTATCGTCGTCTTCAAACAACAGATCGCGCGGCGAGACGATGCCGATCAATTTTTCATTCGCGTCCAGAATCAAAATTCCGCCTGTGCCTGTTTCTTCCACCACGCGCTTCACATCGCCCACCGTGTTCGCCTCGTTCATCGTGATGGGACCATCCACAACAAACGACTCTTCTTTCTTCACGCGCTCGATCTGACGCGCCTGCTCGGCAATCGTCATAAAACGATGGATGATTCCGATCCCGCCCTCGCGCGCCATCGTGATCGCCAACTCGCTCTCCGTCACCACGTCCATGTTGGCGGAAACGATCGGCGTTTGCAACTCGATCTGTTTCGTCAAATAACTTTTCGTGGAAAGCGCGCGCCGCGAATCCACATCGGAATATTGCGGCACGAGCAAAACATCGTCGTACGTCAGCGCGACATCGGTCAAAATTTTCATCTCAATCTCCTCTGAAAATCAAACGCCCGAATTATAATGCGTGACGATGAGACTTCACGCGCTTTCTCCATTGGATGGACGCTACGAACAAGAGACTTCCACACTGCGGGATTTCTTCTCCGAATTTGCATACCTCCGCTCCCGCGCGCGCTTCGAACTCGACTTTTTGTCTGCGCTCGCCGTAGCGGGTATTTGCCCACCCCCCAACATTTCTCTCGACTCGTTCACAGAGGAAGACGCGCGCAAGATTCAAGAATACGAAAAAACGACGCGGCACGACGTGAAAGCGATTGAATATTTCCTAAGAGATAAACTGCCGCAAGAATTGCATCAATGGATCCACTTCGGATTAACTTCTGAAGACATCAACAACATCGCGCAAGCCCTCGCGCTGAAAGACTCGCGTGATCAAGTCCTGCTCCCCGCGCTAGACAATCTCATATCCTCCCTGCGAGACTTCGCAAAACAATATCGCGCCCTCCCCGCCCTCGCGCGGACTCACGGTCAGCCCGCCGTGCCGACCACGCTGGGAAAAGAAATTGCGGTTTATCACTTACGCTTGAAAACATGCCGCGATGAAATTGCGAGCCACACATTTGAAGCGAAGCTCACAGGCGCGGTCGGCAACTTCAACGCGCTCCACGCCGCCGCGCCGCAAGTGGATTGGATTTCATTCAACAAAGATTTTATCCGCAGTCTTGGGCTTGAACCGAATCTCGTCACCACACAGATATTGCCGTACGACAATTGGATCCGTTATTTCAATTCCATTCAATTGACCAATTCCATCCTGATAGACTTCGCGCAGGACATTTGGAGATATATCAGCGACGGGTATCTCAAGCAAAAAGCCGTCGAAGGCGAGGTCGGCTCTTCGACGATGCCGCAGAAGATCAACCCGATTGACTTTGAAAATGCGGAAGGAAATCTCGGCGTGGCGAACGCGCTCCTCACCCACTACTCGCAGAAGTTATCCATCTCAAGATTACAGCGCGATCTATCCGACTCAACCGTGCGCAGAACTTTCGGCGTAGCGCTGGGGCATACGCTTCTCGCGTGGAATAACATTATTCGCGGCATGAGTCGCGTGGAGGCGGATGAGGAGAGAATCAAATCGGAGTTGAACGCGCATTGGGAAGTCGTCGGCGAGGGGGCGCAGACGATCCTCCGCGCGGCGGGACGAAGCGACGCGTACGAGTCGCTCAAATCGCAGACGCGAGGACGCGTCATGGATAGAAACAGTTATAAATCGTGGGTCGAAGCGTTAGACGTCCCCGAAGTAACGCGCGCGAAGTTGATGAGTCTAACGCCAGAGTCGTATATCGGCTTGGCGATCGAAATAACAGATAGTGCAATTCGTATTAGCGACTTCAGTCGCTGAATATTGGGACGACTGAAGTCGTCACTACAGTGGAGGCATAATGAGCGTAACAGCAGTGATCGGTTCGCAATGGGGCGATGAGGGAAAAGGGAAGGTGGTTGATTATCTCGCCGAGCGCGCGGACTATGTGGCGCGATTCAACGGCGGGAACAACGCGGGGCATACGGTGATCAACGAATTCGGGACGTTCAAAATTCATCTCGTGCCTTCGGGAATTTTTGCGCGCAACACAACGGCGTTGATCGGCGGCGGCGTGGTGATCGATCCCGCTGTGTTGATCGAAGAAATTGATTTGTTGAACAAAGCCGGCGTCGGCGTGGATGGACGGCTATGGGTCTCGCCGCGTTCGCATTTGATCATGCCGTATCACAAAATCTTAGACGGGCTGTATGAGGAAGCAAAAGGCGCGGGCGCGACGGGAACCACGCGGCGCGGCATCGGTCCTGTGTTTGCGGATAAGGTCAGTTACAACGGAATCCGCTGGACGGATTTTGCGAGCGACGCGTTTGAGTCGCGTTTGCAAATGCAATTGACTTTGAAGAACAAGATCATCACCGCATTGGGCGGCGAAGCGTTGAAGTATGAAGACGTGCGCGAAATGTATCGCGGGTTTTATTTGAAACTGAAACCCTACATCAAAGAGTTATTTCCATTAGTGCAAGACGGTTTGAAAGGGAACAAACATTTTTTGCTCGAACAAGCGATGGGAACTTTTCTGGATACCGATTGGGGAACGTACCCGTTCGTGACGGCTTCGACGACGATTCCCTCCGCCGCTTCGGCTGGACTCGGCATTCCGCCGCGCTACATTACCGACGTGGTCGGCGTGACGAAAGCGTACACCACGCGCGTCGGCGCAGGACCGTTGCCAACGGAAATCCACGACGTTGAATCGGACGTGTACAAAAAGTTTGCCGAAGTCGCCGCGACGACGGGACGCACGCGCCGAGTCGGCTGGCTGGATTTGGAGATCGTGCGCACTGCGGCGCAACTCAGCGGCGTGATCGAACTATGCCTCACGAAGTTGGATGTGTTGAGCGGGTTGAATGAGATTCAAGTTTGCATTGGTTATAAATTAAACGGGAAAGATGTAACATATGCCGATGTGGACGCGTACGGATTGGGCGAAGTCGAATGTGTGTATCAAACGTTCAAAGGCTGGAACGAAGATATCAGCAAGGCGAAATCGTTTGACGAGTTGCCTGCGAACGCGCAGACGTATGTGACGATGATCGAAGACGCGGCGGGAGTTCCTGTCAAGTGGATCGGCACAGGTCCCGAGCGCGAAGCAACCATACGAAGATAAACTCACAATGGAGGCAGGCATGAACAAAAAATTACAGCAGGAATTAGATTTTCAAGTGAAAGAGTTTAGAAAGCTGATCGCGGAATATTGCCGCTTTGAAAGCGTCGCGGCGCAGAACCGCATGATGAAGGAAACCCCTGACTGGGTGGAGAAACTGCTCAAAGACACGGGCTTTGAAACCCGTCAATTGGAAGTGGAAGGTGCGCCGAATTACGTCTATGGAACGCTCAAAGGGAAAAGCGACTTCACCCTCCTGCTGTATAACCATTACGATGTTCAGCCCGAAGCGCCGCTAGAACTCTGGAACAGCCCGCCGTTTGAAACAACCGAAGTGGACGGCAAACTCGTCGCGCGCGGCATCTGCGACAATAAAGCGGAACTGATCTCACGCATCTGCGCCATCCGCGCGTTGCTTGCGGTGAACGGCGAACTGCCCATCAACGTCAAATGGATCGTCGAAGGCGAAGAGGAGATCGGCAGCGTACACTTCGATGCGATGACGCGCCAGTATGGCGACCTGCTCAAAGCCGACGGCACGTTATGGGAAGGCGGCGGCTTCAACGAGAAAGGTCAGGCGGCGATCGCGCTTGGCTTCCGCGGGTTGTTGTATGTGGAATACAGCGTGGAGCAGATGAACGTAGACGCGCATTCGGGCGGCGCGCACGCCCTCCCGAGCGCGGCATGGCGCTTGGTCAAAGCGCTTGCCAGCTTGAAAGACGCAAACGGCAAAGTGTCGATCCCCGGCTTTTACGATGACGCGCGCGAACCGACAAAGATGGAAAAACAGGCATCCAGGGATAACGTTGACCTTGAACAGGAAGCCAGAACCAAAGCCATGTATGGAATCGAGTCGTTCCTCCGCGACCGAAGCGGATACGATTTGGAGATATCCGTCTTTGAGCCGACGGCGAATATCGCCGGTTTCTTAACCGGCTACACGGATCCGGGGATCAAAACCGTCCTGCCTGCAAAAGCCATGGCGAAGATGGATTTTCGTCTCGTGCCAAATCAACGCCCGGACGATATTCTGCAAAAGTTGAGGGCTTATCTCACAGCGCAAGGCTTCGACGATGTGCGGGTCAAGAAATTGGGCGACGGCGATCCGGTGGTCACGCCAATCGAAGACGAGTTCGTCCAACGGATGATCCAAATTGGCAGGGCGTTCACCGAACAGGAACCGGAGATCACGCCGCTGGTTGGCGGAACACTGCCCTTGCTCGGCGCGATGAAAAATAATGTGGGCGTGCTAGGCATCTCTACTTCGGGAAACCCGGCGTACTATGGCAGCGGGGCGCATGCCCCGAACGAACACATCCGCGTGAAAGATATTCCAAGAGCCATCGAGTTCAACGCTTTCATGCTCACTCAACTTGGCGGCATGTAAGCAAAAATACATCACCGGGCATCGCGCGGCTGTTCGTTAAAAATTTTTGCCTGCGGAGCGAGGTCGAGCCGCCGATCTATCGAGTTGATTTTGAACGAGGATATGAACAAGAAACTATGACCGTCACTTTCGCTCACATTCAGCAAGCCGCGGAACGGATCAAACCGTACGCGCATCGCACGCCTGTGTTGACGAATGAAAGCCTCAACGCGCGAGTCGGCGCGCAGGTGTTTCTCAAGTGCGAGAATTTTCAAAAGGTGGGCGCGTTTAAATTTCGCGGCGCGTGCAATGCGGTCTTTTCATTGAGCGACGAGGAAGCGAAGCATGGGGTCTGCACACACTCGTCGGGGAATCATGCGCAGGCGTTGGCGCTCGCGGCGCGGATGCGCGGTATCGCGGCGCACATCGTCATGCCTGAGAACGCTCCGCAGGTGAAGAAGGACGCGGTGGCTGGGTATGGAGGAAAAATTTCCTACTGCGAATCAACTGTACAGGCGCGCGAAGCGACTCTCCGTCGTGTGGCGGAAGCGACCGGCGCGGCGGTCATCCACCCGTTTGACAACGAGCGCGTCATCGCTGGACAGGGAACTGCCACGCTCGAGTTGCTTGATTCGATCCCCGACCTCGACGCCATCATCGCGCCCGTCGGCGGCGGCGGATTGTTGAGCGGAACGTCCATCGCGGCGACGGAAACCAAAAAGGGAATCCGCGTGCTGGGCGGCGAACCCGAAATGGCAGACGATGCGTTTCGCTCATTACACTCGGGGAACGTGTTGCCGTCGGAACATCCGAAAACAATCGCGGATGGTCTGCTCACGTCGCTGAGCGAACGAACATTTGCGATCATTCAATCGCGCGTGGAACGAATCGTCACTGTGAGCGAGCAGGGAATTGTGGAGGCGATGAAATTTATCTGGGAGCGAGCGAAGATCGTCATCGAGCCATCGTCGGCAGTGGCGGTGGCTGTGTTGTGGGAAAAGAAAGTTGATCTCGCGGGGTTGAAGGTGGGAGTAATCTTGAGTGGCGGGAATGTGGATTTGGGCAAGTTACCGTGGGGAAGCCAATCAAATATGCAGGTATAATTTGTGAAAAGCGAGGCACACATGCAACGCACGTATTACACAAAAACTACCATTACAAAAAAGGGACGCATTTCCATCAAAGACCTGCCGTTCAAACCAGGGCAAACGGTGGAGGTCGTAGTACGCAAAGGAAAAAAATCTGCGCGCAAATATCCGTTGCGCGGAAAACCCGTCGTTTATCGTGAGCCGTTTCAAGGCGCGGCAGTAAACGATTGGGAAGCGATGAAATGATCGTTCTGGATACACACGTATGGGTTTGGTGGGTCCACGGGGGAGAACAGCTCACGAAAAATCAAATTAGCGCGATCCAAGCCAACGAAGATGATGTGATCGGAATCAGCGCAATCACCTGCTGGGAAGTTGCCAAACTGGTTGAACTTGGTCGGCTAGAACTGTCCACTCCTGTTGAAAAATGGATCGAGGAGGCTTTGAATTATCCAGGTATCCGATTCTTGGAACTTTCTCCTGAAATCTCGGTAGAGTCGACCCGCCTGCCCGGAGAATTTCATCGCGACCCAGCCGATCAAATCATCGTAGCCACTGCAAGAATTCATAATTGTCCGCTCGTCACTTCGGATGAACGGATTATCGGATATTCGCACATCAAAACAATCTCATAAAATCGTGGAGGCACACATGATCACTTTCATCGCATGGTTAATTTTTGGGGCATTGGCGGGATGGGTTGCCAGCATTCTCACGGGCAAGAACCGCAGGATGGGACCGGTGGCGAACATCGTCGTCGGTATCCTCGGGGCGTTCATCGGCGCGGGGATCATGAACACGTTGGGGATGGCTGTCCCTGTGGGGTTTAGTGTGATGGGATTTTTAGTCGCGGTAGGCGGCGCGGTCGTGATGATCGGGGCGATGGGGTTGATACGGCGCGGATGAGTTGCGCGAAGTGACTGTCATCTTCAAGATGACAGTCACTTTTTTCATCTGCGACAATCGGAGCGATGGGATTAATTCGACGCGGGCGAGTTGCGCCAAGTATAATTCGCCGAAAGAACTCATCCGCTTAAGGAAACTACATGCGCATCCCACAAACAGGATTATCGAAGCAAGAGATACTCTCCACACTGCAAGCCTTCAAAGCGCGAGACATGGATTGGAAAGGCGGGAAGGTTTGGTGTTATGTCTACGACGCGGGGGAAGACCCGAGCGAAGTCACGAAAGAGGCGTACGCGTCCTTCCTGAGCGAAAACGGACTTGACCCGTCGGTGTTTCCGTCCATCTTGAAATTGGAAACCGATGTCGCGCGAATGGTCATCAATTTGCTGCGCGGCGATGCCAACGCGGTCGGTCACCTGACGAGCGGCGGAACCGAATCGATCATGTTGGCGGTCAAATCGGCGCGCGACAAGGCGCGGGTTGAAAAGCCGCAGATCACACATCCTGAAATGATCGTGCCAAGGAACGCTCATGCCGCCTTCCATAAAGCCGCGCACTATTTGTGCGTAAAGCCTGTGGTCGTCGATCTTGATCCAAAAACGCTTACGGTGCAAGCCAGCGACATGGAAGGAGCGGTCAATGAAAATACCATCTTATTGGTTGCTTCCGCGCCGAGTTATTCGCAAGGGATGATCGACCCGATCGCGGAGATCGGCGCCATCGCAAAAAAACACAATCTGTTATTTCACGTGGATGGATGCGTCGGCGGACTGCACCTTTCGTTCATGCGGAAATTGGGCTACGACATTCCCGATTTTGATTTCACGGTGGATGGCGTCACGTCCATTTCGACGGATTTGCATAAATACGGGTATGCCGCCAAGGGTTGTTCGGTCATCATGTACCGCGACAGGTCCATCCGCAAATACCAGATCTTCGCGTGCACCGATACGACTGGATACACGTTGATCAACCCGACCGTGTTGAGTTCCAAGTCTGGCGGACCGATGGCGGGGGCTTGGGCGGTTCTGAATTTTCTGGGCGAAGACGGTTATAAAAAGATCATTCAAAAAGTTCAGGATGCCGCAAAAAAGTTAATGGACGGGATCGACGCCATGGACGAGTTGTACGTCTTGGGCAAACCCGCCATGAGCATGTTTTCCTTCGCCTCCGATTCGCTGAACGTCTATCAACTGGCGGATGAGATGGGCAAACGCGGCTGGTACTTGCAGGGACAGTTCTCCACGCCCGCGATTCCCCGCAACTTGCACATCTCGGTCAGCCAAGGGAACGCGGATAACGCCGAGCTGCTGCTCAAGGATTTGAAAGCATGCGTTGAGATCGTGAAGTCCAAGCCGCCGATCGATTCAGAGATGATCAAAAGCATGATCGCCGCGACACTGCAAAGCCCAGACCCCGAGGCGGCATTCGGTCAACTCGCCGCCAGCGCGGGACTCTCCGGCGCGGAGCTCCCGACTGAGATGGCGTTCATCAATGAAGTCTTGGACAATCTACCCGACGAGTTATGTAACGTGTTTTTGGTCAATTACTTTAATGACCTGTATGTGTAGCCGACACTCTCGCGCTGGGAATGCGGTTCGATTTGCCCGGCAAACCGCGTCGCCTACCTTGACGCAGCGCGACTGCGTCGAGAACTTATTTCTGCGGTCCACCGACGATCATCGCCAAAAAAGGAGTATGTCATGAGCAAGCACAGACGACAGGCAGTCAAACGAACAGGAACGGCGCAAATCGAATGGCTGAAACACCGCGCAGGGTATCCATCACCGGAAGAGCGGGAGCAGATCATCCTCCTGCGAAAAGAACTTATGTTGGAACTCGTCAAACTCATGGCGATGGGCGAAAAGCCCGACAAACACCGGGTCCATCGGCTGGCGGATAAATATGGCGCGCAGGAAGTGGAGCGAGCCACAAAAACGATCGGCGAGATTTTGAATCTGTCGACGCTCATCGCCGACGACGCAAAAAGTTATCGGGACTATCGCCACCGTTATGCGCGTTTCGGCGCAGGGTTGAGGTATTATACGAACAGGGAGAAAGACGAGTTATACGAATCGCACGTCAAAGCCCTCAGAGAGGCAGGCAAGCCGGGTGAAACGAACGAGCTGGACAAACTGCTCTTGTACGGCTGGCGCGATTGGGAAGATATCACGCCGCCCGCCGTTCCGCCGCGCCCGGAGGATTTCAACGCGCCCCAGCCGGCCGCTTATCCAGCGCCGATCAACGAACTGCTCGAATGGGGCGCTGATTTGCACAGATCGCACAAATTCACAGACGAGGCGGATTTCGCGCATTGGAGAAAACATATTCCCGCGCTCACGCGTATGGCGCTGGACCCCGGTCTACTGAACGGTTGGCCCGCAGAGAGGGAAAGCTGGGCGCCCTGGCATGCCATCCATGCGCTCGGCGCGCTGCAAGCATGGGAATCCGCTCCCGCGCTCGCGCCTCTCGCCGACCTTGAGGATGACTGGCTCTCCGATCATCTTCCGCATATCTGGGCAGACATGGGCAGAGAAGTCGAACCGTCGCTCTGGATGATCCTCGAAAATCCTTCCGCCTCAATCAAGCAACGCGGATTGGCGGCAGACAGTCTGCATCAATTGGCTGAAGACAACAACGCAATGGGATATAAAATTGTCAGAGGCTTCGAAAAAATACTCGGAAATACAAAAACGTTCGATCCATCTGTGAACGCGTATTTGATCCACTTTCTGATGAAGATGGGCATGGAGGAAGAGATCAAGCATACGCTCGATGCGGCGTTCGACGAAGGGCGCGTCAACCTCGACATCATCACACCGGAAGACCTTTACGAGGACGACGAAGACATGTAATTCGGATTTGTCGGGCGTCTGAGTTGATTACCGCCAACGCCTATCGATCAAAATGCAAAATCGCCAGATTGCCTTCAAACGAGGCGGCGAGTTGTTCGGGGAGGTTGCCCAGCGTGTCCGCAACTCGTTTGCGCGAGCCGAATCCCGGCACGACGATGAAACTGCTGACGCTTTCCTGTTCGAGCGCGGCAGGTTTGAGTTGGTCTTTCAACGGTTCAACGCTGACGGGATAGTCTGTCTCCATGGCGACGCGCAACGCCTCGATGGATTGCAGGTAACTCGCGTCGGCGCGGATGATCAGAGGGACATTGAGCGCCTGCGCGATTAAAAGATTCGCTTCGATCATACGGCGCAGGGCAATGTGCGGAATGGATTTGCGAGGCAAGACGAACGCGACGCGTTGAGTTCCGTTCAATGGCATCGGTAGTTTGCCGACGATCACGGGCGCATCCGATCCCCAGACGACCTCATCCAAGACGGAGCCGAGGAGCGATTCGCGCAGAGTCCGTTTGCCGCGCCAGCCCATGACGATGAGCGAGGCGTTCTGTTCGGACGCGGTGTATAAGATTCCCTGCGCGTGCGTGGCGGCGAGACGCGGAATCAACTCGATCTCGCTTTCGGGATCTTGCAACGCATCGTGGACGCGCCCGAGCATTTCGCGGTGAAGCATCAAACTATTTTCCTGCGCGCCGCGGTCTTTCGCCACGCTGACGGCGATCACTTTCCCATCGTGGACTTTTGCCAACAATGTCGCCAACCCGACCAACTGCCCCTCCGTTTTGGGATTACTGACGGGAACGAGAATCCGCCCGAAGAGGGGCGAAGGCTGGTCGTCAGCCGAATCAGTTTGAAGTCCCGGAGCGAAGCGTTGCACAAGGAGCGGCGAGGTGATCGAGGTGAGGAGAATCATCAAGATGGCGGCGTTGAAGAGAGTCGAGTCGAAGAGTTGCGTTTGCAGACCGATGACGAGAGTCGGGATGGTGACGGCGGCTTGCGCGTGCGAGAGTCCGTATGCCGTCCAGAATTCGGCTTTGGTGTATTTGAAAATTCGCGCGGTGAGCCATGCCGCGAGAAATTTTGAAACGTATGCGACGATCGTGACGCCGAGCGCGACGACGATGGTTTTTGAGTCGTCGAGGAACGAAAGCGGATCGGTGATCATGCCGCTGTACAAAAGGAACACGGGGATGAAAAATGATTCGCCCATGAACAGCACATGCCCCGTGACGGAACTATGGCGCGGCAATGTGGCGTTGACCGCCAGCCCCGCGAGAAACGCGCCGACGACTTCATGCACGCCGATGAGTTCCGCGCCGAACGCGGCGACGAACAACGCGACGATGATGAATTGAAATTCAACCGCGCGTTCGCTGAAACGTTGGAGGAAAAATTTGCTCAAGCGCGGCAAACCGAAAATGATGAGCGCGGCGAAGATGGCAAGCAGGATGAATAACTCGATGAAGTAACCGACCGTGATGCCGCCGTTCGACGCGCCCAACACAATTGCCAGCACGATGAACGCGCCGATGTCGGTGAGGACGGTCGCGCCTGCCGTCACTGCCACGGCTTCGTTGCGCGTCACGCCGAGGCGCGTGAGGATGGGAAACGCGATCAGCGTGTGCGAGGCAAACGCTGAGCCGAGCAGGATCATGCCGAGCCAGTTCAAGCCGAGCAAATATCCCAGCCCCATGCCCATCAGTTGCGGAAATATAAAAGTGATGACGCCAAACACGACCGCGCGTCCGCGCACGCGCATGAAGGTGTTGATGTCCACTTCCAGTCCCGCGCTGAACATCAAGTACACCAGCCCGATCGTGGACAGGAATTGCATTCGGTCGCCGTCTTCGATGAGTCCAAGTCCGTGGGGACCGATGAGCATCCCGCCGAGGATGATGCCGACGATGCCCGGCAAACGCACGCGCTCTGAAAGCAGAGGCGTGACGAGGATGATCGTCATGATGAGGAGGAAGAATCCTACGGGCTTGTTGAATAGTTCGATCATGGAGTCTCTCCGCGGTTCATATCAATATCACCTCGACCAGTTCGCCCGCGCTCAACCCCGTCGCGTCCGGCGGGATCCGCAACAAGCCGTCGGCGTTTGCCAGCGTGAAGATCAAATTCGATTTTCCGAAGACGGGGTCAGCCTCGTAATTGACGATTGACGATTGACGATTGACGATCAAATTCACGGGACACCAATCTTCACGGCCTGCTTGCGACGGCAAATTTACTGTGAGGCGCGCAGGCACAGTTGGTTTTGGTCTTGGCAACGCGCCCAATAATTTTTCGATCACCGGCAGGACGAATAAATAGCCGTTCACCAACGCGCTGACGGGATTGCCGGGCAGTCCGATCACGGCTTTGCCGTCGCACACGCCTAAAATAGTCGGTTTGCCGGGGCGGGTGTTGATCCCATGAACGAGCGCGCCGGGTTCGCCCAACGAGCGGATGACGTCGGCGGTCATGTCGCGCGTGGAGGCGGACGACCCCGCGGTGATGACGACCATGTCGCATTCGGATAACGCCCGCGCCGCCGCGTCTTTCAACGCCTCGAACTGGTCGCGGATAATCCCGAAGCGTTTTGCCACGCCCCCGCTTTTTTCGATCAGCGCGGACAATGTATACGAGTTGACGTCGCGCACTTGTCCCGCGTGTGGATGTTGACTCGGATCAACAATTTCATCTCCTGTTGAGATCAACCCAACCCGTACTAATCTGCCTACGCGCGCGGAGGTGATCCCCAGCGCGAGCAGTCCGCCAATTTCGGCGGGACGCATCACCCGCCCTTTCGGCAGGATCGCCTGACCCGCAACCACGTCCTCGCCCACGCGGATGACGTTCTCCCCCTCCGCCACCGCGCGGAAGATTTCGATTTCTTGCGATAGACCCGCGAGGTCTTTGGAGACCTCACGGGTCTTTTGCGAATATTCCAACATCGCCACCGCGTCTGCGCCGCCTGGCAACATGCCGCCGGTGTGGATCAACGCGCACTGACCCGGCTCGATCTCAAAGGCGGGCGCGACGCCCATCGGCGCTTCGCCGATGAGCGTCAAATATGCGGGCTGTGAATCGGACGCGCCGAAGGTGTCTCGCGCGCGGACGGCGTAGCCGTCAACGGTTGAGCGTTCAAACTCCGGCAGTGAATGCGGCGCGTGGATGTCTTCCGCGAGAACGCGGCCCACCGATGCGATAACGTTGACGGGTTCCGAATCAACTGTCCCTGCGGGGAGATGCGAGAGGAGGCGGGCGCGGGCTTCATCGGGCGGGAGGAGAGTCAGGAATTCGGGCATGGGGAGGCAAGTCGCGAGATACAAGATACGAGTTACAAGTCAGCGGAGCCAGAAGGTGAGAGTCAGAAAGTAGGTGGCGAGTCCGAAGACGGCGAGCGCGGCGGCGTGGAGGAGAGTCCAGTTGGGTTTGGCGCCGAGGCTGATGTTGCGCAGGAGGAAAATTTGAAAGAGGGCAAAGGGGAACGTGAGGAACACAGACCAGATCAATGAAAGCGAGATGCCGAAGAGCGGCGACATGGTAAAGAGAAAATACGCGAGCAAGACGAAGAGATGATGCAGAGGCACAACGCGCTCCCAGCCGAGGCGCGTGAGGAAAGTGACGCGGTTGTATTTTTGATCTTGCGCAAAGGATTGAAAGTTTCGCGCAATGAAATAGGAAAAGGCAAGGAGGGTCAGTGGAATGGCGAGGACGAGGAAGCGATGAGTTTTGTCCGCTTGAAGCGTGAAGGCGATGGAGGGAATCACATAAGCGAGTTGAATGGCGAGGAGAAATTCCCCCGCGCCGCGATTGACGAAGCGGAAGGGAGGGAGGGAGTGTGTGAAGACGATGGCGAGGGAGAGGAGAAGAAAGAAGAAAGTGGAAAGTGGGAGGGCGTTATTGGCAAAGAGGATGTACGCGGTTAGGGCAATGATGACGATACATGCCAATGATGTGTAAAGATGATTATTGCGGAGGATCTGTCGCTTGGAGCGAGTCTCGTTTTCGAGCAGAGGTTCCGCGTCCAAGCGAAAGACTTCGGGCAAGAGACTCATTGTCGTTTGCGCGAGGAGGACGACCAGCAGTCCTAACCAGAACGGAGCGGCGAGGAATGGTTTGCCGAGGTAGTCGGCGATGCTTGCGCCGAAGGTGTAGGTGAGGGCGGTGAGGAGGAGGTGGAGGGGCATGAGGGGGGAAGTGGTGGGGATTAGAGAATTGGAGAATTAGAGATTGGAGACTGGAGATTGGAGACTGACGATTTACGATTTTGGATTTACGATTTTCGATTGGACATTGGAGAAACGAAGGTGAATGGCAATGAGCGCAGGGTGAATGGAACAAAAGAAAAACTTCGCGGTCTTTGCGGACTTGGCGGTTAATTGTTGTTCAAGAATTGATCCAGCCGCTCCACTGCTTGCGGGAGGTTTTTTCGTCCCAGCCCGATGCGGAAGTGGTTTTTTGAGTCGTCGTAGGCTGAGCCGGGCAGGAGGAGAACGCCGGCTTGTTTCACCAGAGTATCGCAAAAATCTTCTGTGTTGCCCGTCAACAGTTTCGGGAATCCCATTGAGCCAGCGGCGGGACGAACCCATGCAAACAGATTTGAATGACGAGCAAAAAGATCGTCAACGATCTCGAGATTGCTTTTGATGATGCCGACATTCCGCGCAACGAGTTTTTGGCGATTCCGCAGCGCGACCTCGGCAAGAAATTCGCTCGGCGCGGAGTTGCAGATGGTGGTGTAATCTTTCAGCCCAGCCATTTTTTCGTAAATTGACTTGTTCTTCGCCGCGATCCAGCCGATCCGCAAGCCAGCCAAGCCGTAGGTTTTGGACGTGACGCCCAGCGAGACGGCGTGCGCGCCCATGTCCGCGCCGGCAGGGAGTCGAAGCGACGGGTCGTATTCCGATTCGCGGTAGACCTCGTCGCTGAACAATAGCAGATTCTTTTCCTGCGCGAATCTGTTCACCGCTTCAAAATCCGACTTCGACATGAGATAACCCGTCGGGTTGTGCGGCGTGTTGATGACGATCGCCTTCGTCGAAGAGCGGACGAGATGACGCAGTTCGTCCAGGTCCAGCGACCAGTTATTTTCCTCGCGCGCCCGCCATGGGCTGACCATGCACCCCATCCCTTTTGCCACTTCGCTCAGCGATTGATAATGCGGCGCATGGACGATGATGTGGTCGTTCTCTTTCAACGCGGCAAGCATGAACAGGAAGATCGCCTCGCCCGCGCCGGTGTGAACCAAAATTTCTTCGGGCTGGATCGTTTCGTAAATTTTAGCGATCTCTTTTCGCAAAGCAGGATGCCCAAGCGACTCGGTGTATCCCAGCCATGTTTGTTGAAATTTTTCCGCCGCGCCTGCTTCCATGGCAAGCAAATCCGCGATGGGCATGGCTTCGCAGTCCGATGAACAAAGTAAAAATTCCGTATTGAATTCGTACTTGGCGAAATAACGTTCGAGTTTGAAAGGGGAAAGATTCATTTTTTACCACGAAGGACACAAAGGTCACTAAGGTTGGGCAAATCGCGAGCGAATCGCCTTTCCTTAGATTTTCCCTTCGATAAACTCAGGGCAAGCCTTTGTGCTCGTCGTGTCCTTTGTGTTTAAGGTTTTAGAACTTTCTTCATATCACGATAATGATTCTGGTTGTGGATGTACAACATCTTGATCATATCGCGGATCTTGGTCATGCCTAAAAACGGATGTCGTCCTTCGATCTCAAGTTCTTCCTCATTCAACCCCGCCACCCACGCGACAGAGTTCGAGCGGACTTCTTTATATTGTTCCAGCAGTTCGCGCGGCGGCAGGTCTCTTGTCCGTTCTTGTTGCGTTGCGTTATAGCGGTCAATCGAAAAATCATCCGAGGCGCCCTCGCCAGTCGTACGGATGCGCTCGAAGAGTTTGACCAGTCCGCGCTCGGAGGTGACGAAGTGCGAAAGCACATTGCGGACGCTCCACGTCGCGCCTTCGGTGTAGACCTCCGCCTGCCATTGCTCGTCGCTCAAGCCCGCGAAGATGGAATAAAACTTTTCGCCCTCGGATTTTAATTTGTCGGCAAGTTCGTTTATTTCGGACATGATGATTTCTCCTATACAAACGTTTCCGTCCTGAGCGGAGTGAGGAGTGGCGCTGCGGCGCCACGTCGAACGCAGTCGAAGGACGCTCAGCGCGGATCACACCAACGAATAACCACCATCCACAACAATGGTCTGACCGGTAATATACTCGTTCTTGACTAAAAATTCGAGAGCGGATGCAACTTCTTCGGTTCTTGCGGGACGTTTGAGCGGGACTCGGCTGATTAACTTTTCCCACACGTCGGCAGAAACAATGTCCGATTGCAGGACGAAGCCTGGCGCAATGGCGTTGACGCGAATCTTCGGCGCGAGCGCGCGCGCAAGAATTTTGGTCAACGATTCAAGCGCGGCTTTGCTAACGGTGTACGATGGATACCGGCTCCACGCTTTTTGCGCGCCCACATCCGTGATGTTGACGATGAGACCGCCATCGGTCATTTTTTTAGCGCACTCTTGCGCGAGCAAAAACGGAGCGCGGAGATTGAGGTCGAGAGTCGAGTCCCAGGTTTCGAGCGAAAGCGATTCGACATTTCCGCTGGGCATGAAGGCGGCGGAGTTGACGAGAATATTCAGAGATTGGAGACTAGAGACTAGAGATTGAATTTGTTGAGGGTCGGTGAGGTCGGCTGGGGCTAGGGTAACGCGGACGTTGAGCGACTCAAGCATCCCCTGCGTTTGAATCGCTTCCTCCACAGCCGAATGATAATGAAGGACGATGTCGTATCCGAGGCGGGCAAGAGTCAGCACGAAGGATTTCCCCAAACGATGCGCGCCGCCGGTGACGAGTGCAAGTTTTTCCATGGATACGTGTCTACTTGTTTACCTGTTTCCGTGTTTACTTCCTGAAATAGTTTGACACAAAGAACCAAATATTTGCGGGGCGTTCAGCGAGACGGCGCATGAAATACGGATACCATTGCGCCCCGAACGGGACATACACGCGGACGGGATAACCGTCTTTCACCAATCGCTCCTGCAGATCGCGGCGGATGCCGTACAACATTTGAAACTCGATGGCGTTTTTCGGCAAGTTCATTTTTTCGGCGTGCTTCTTCGCAAAGTCAATGCGCTTGTCGTCGTGCGAGGCAATGGCAATGAACGGCGGCGTGCGTCCATCGGCGCTGACGGAATTATTTTCTTTCGCGGTCGTCGCGTCGATCATCACTTTGGCAAGCAAGTCGTAGTTCGCGTCGGTGTCGGCTTTTTTCGGGAAGGCTTTTTCGGGCGGCTCGTTGTACGCGCCCTTGACGAGACGGAGTCGCGCGCCGCTGTTGAGCAGTTCGCGGACTTCGGCTTCTGTGCGAAACAGATACGCTTGTTGAACCAACCCAACTTGATTCGAAGTGAAGCCTCGCTCCAACATGGAACGATACATCGCAAGCGTAATGTCGGTATAGGGCGTGTCTTCCATGTCAATGCGGATGAAGTTATTGCTTTTCTTTGCCTGTTCAAGGATCTTCACGAGATTCTGGCGGCAGGTTTCTTCGTCCAGCCCCATGCCGATCTGAGTCAATTTAATGGAGACGTTGGCTTTAACCCCCGCTTTATCTATTTCCTGTAAAACTTGCACAATGGAGTCTGCCGAGGCGTTCGCTTCTTCGGCGGTGGAGGTGTGCTCGCCCAACTGGTCGAGCGTGGCGTTGATGCCCCTTGCGTTCAATTCGCGCACCACGCGAATCGCGTCATTGGCTGTGTCGCCCGCCACAAAACGCGAAGCGGCTCTCCAGGCAAAGCCCCAACTCGTGATCATTTTTTGCGCCCAGGCGGCTTTGGAAAGATAGATCAAAAAATTTCGCAGCATCGTCCCATCCTGCAAGTGGTTTAAATCTGCGCGAGGTGAATAGAGCGATGCGCAAGATGCGCCGCTATTCTAGCATAAAGATAATTTTGGGTGTGTTATACTTTTTTTCGCACACCGGAGGTAATGTGAGAAACAGAAGTTCGATACCGGTCTTGCGCGGCGTTTCCATCGGATTGTTATCCGTCGCGTTGGTCCTGGTGGTGATTGGCTTGATCGGATACAGTCGCCAGCGGAATAACTATCCCGCCGGTATGACGATCGCAGGCGTGCCCGTTGGCGGCGTGACGCCGCAAATTGCATCGGAACGCGTATTGCAAGTATACTCATCGCCCATCGAAGTTACTTACAATAATTCGAGCATTCAAATTGCGCCCTCGGTGGTCGGCTTCGAACTCGACATGGATTCGATGATCGCCGCCGCCGACCTGGGGCGCACGGGCGGTTCCTTCTGGGGTGGGTTTTGGAACTACCTGTGGCAGCGCCAGCCCGCCCCGGTCGATATCCCCTTAAGCGCCACCATCGACGAAGTTCAACTCACTGCGTATCTACAAAATGAAATTTCCGCGCGCTACGATCAACCACCGACGCCGCCTCAGCCTGTTCCTGGAACTACAACATTCCTGCCCGGCGAACCCGGAACCATTCTCGACATCGACCGCGCTGTGCGCCTGATCGAGGATATCCTGCGTTCGCCTTCCAACCGAAAAGTATCCCTCTCGTTTCAAAAAAGCGTTGCCGCCAGGCCCACCTTTCAAAACCTCGAAATCCTGCTTCAACAAAATATCGACGTCGCGGAATTCGACGGCGTGATCGGTCTATATCTCTTCGACCTGCAAAATGGACAGGAAATCCACTTTGCCATGGACAAGGGTCAAGTCATCTCTACCAATCCCGATGTGCCCTTCACGGCGTCGAGTACTGTAAAAATCCCGATCATGGTTTCGTATTTCATCAAGAACGGGAGCGCGGCGCTGGAGCCAGCCTCCTCCGAACTCATTCTCGACATGATTCGCAAATCCGAAAACCCGCCTGCCGATCGGCTAATGGAAAGCCTCGACGAGTTCCGCGGTCCGCTCATCGTCACCGACGATATGCGCAAAATTGGCTTGGAAAACACCTTCCTCGCCGGGTTCTTTTGCAGCGCCCAGTTTCCCTGCCCACTCCTTGAAAGAATCAGCACACCCGCGAACCAACGCGCCGATGTGGTCACGGATCCCGATTCCTTCAACCAGACCACCCCGTCAGACGCGGGTATGTTACTCACCGACATCTATCAATGCGCCACAGAAAATGGGGGCGCGCTCGTTGCGGCATTCCCCGATAAGATCAACAGCCAGATCTGCCAGCAGATGATCAATTTTCTCGTCTTGGACAAGATCGGCGTGCTCATCGAAGCCGGCGTGCCGGAAGGCACCCAGGTGGCGCACAAACACGGCTGGATCACCGAACCCAGCACAGGCGTTATTAAAAACATCAGCGACGCCGCCATCGTGTACACGCCCGGCGGAAATTACGTCCTCGTCATTTACGCCTATCATCCGGAGCAAACTATTTGGGAGCCGGTCTCCGGGCTCTTCGCTCAATTATCACAAACAGTTTACAACTTTTACAACCTGCCCACCCAGTAGGCGACTTCGTATATAATCCAAACATGAGCGCCGCGCTTGGTCTTTTTCGCCTGCAACAAGTGGATAGCCAGATGGATCAGATCCGCGGGCGACTCAAAGCGATTCAAGAAACGCTTCAAAACGACGGCGAACTGCGCGCCGCCATGGACGCCTTTTCCGCCTCCGAAAACGGATTCAAAACCGCCGAGCGCGCCTTCCAATCGACAGAAGCCGACGTTGAAAAACAGCGCATCAAGATCGAACAGGCAGAATCCAGCTTATATGGCGGACAGGTGCGCAATCCCAAAGAGTTGCAAGACCTGCAATTGGATGTTGCCTCGCTCAAAAAACATCTGGCGACCCTCGAAAACCTCGAACTCAACGCGATGGACACCCTGGAGAATGCAGACCAAGCCATGCAAGCCAGCAAAGCCCAACTCGAACGCGTGCGGGCTGACAAGTCGATTCAATACAACGACTTGACAAAAGAAAGCGAGACGCTCCAAAAAGAGATCGAACGGCTTGATGCCGAACGCAAGGCAGTCACGAGCGGAATTCCTCAACCAGCCATGCTCACCTATGATTCGCTCCGCGCGCAGAAACGCGGAGTCGCCATTACCACCGTCACCGATTCATCGTGCGCGGCGTGCGGCACAACGCTTACGCCTTCCCAGCGCCAGAGCGCCCGCTCCGCCTCGCAATTTTTTACCTGCCCTACCTGCGGGCGTATTTTGTACGCCACTTAGCCCCCATGCCTATTCCGCACATCGACCCTCTATCTTTTGTTATCGGTATGGTGATTGGGATCATACTCTTCAATTTGGCTGGCCGCGCCAAGCCGCTCCTCAACCAAGTTCGAGACAACTTTAAAGAAAACCGCGAAACCGCCAAAGTCCGCCGCACAAGCGGGTTAGAAGACAACCACCGGCGCATCACCTTGCGCCGCGCCCAAGGGATGCATCTCGCCGCGTCGATGTTTGCTCTCGACGAAATTCTCCAGGAGCCTCGTCTCGTCGCGCCACCGGCGCGCGTGGAGCCGGGCATAATCCCTTTGCAGGACGATATTATTTCGCAAACCCTGCCCTACATGCCAGATTGGACCCAACTCGCCGGCGTATACGGCGCGCCAACACTCACACTAGCCGAAAGCGTTGCAGGCGGGTCGAACATTGTCATCGTAGGCGCGGCGGGAGCGGGCAAAACAGTCGCGCTGGCGCGCCTTGCGTCCCTGGCGGCAAACCTCAGGGTTAGAATCGACCCGAAATCTGAAGAAGAAGCGGTTCCTTATCTATATCATGTTGCAGATTTGGCGCTCCCGTTCGATTCAACAAAAGATCCGCTTACCGTTCTCATAAATGTTGTAACAGAATTTGCCCCGATCTTTGATCTCAGCCGCTTGCCTGCCTTTGTCCAGCAAACATTTCAGGGTGGGCGCGCCTTGTTATTGATCGATGGCTTCGACGAACTGGATACGGAGAGCCAAAAACATGTGACGGCATGGTTCAAGGCGCTGACGCACGCCTACCCCAAAGTTCGCATCGTAACGACAGGTTCCACCCATCAACTGAATGGTCTGATCAGCCTGGGTTTCAACCCACTGGCGCTGATTGCCTGGGATCAAAAAGCCGCTTCGAAATTCATCCAACAATGGGGCGAACGCTGGTCGCAGACTATCGCGCTGGAGTCGCGCGCGCAAACGGGACCCGAGCCAGTGGATGCCCTCCTGCTCAACGCCTGGGTAGCCACCGACAATCACAGTCTCACCCCCTTCGAACTGACTCTCAAAGTGTGGGGCGCATACGCCGGTGACAGTTTGGGTCCGGGCGTGCTCGACGCGATCGCCACACACATCCGCCGCGTGGCGCCCGCCGGAACCCCGGTGGCTGCGCTCGAACTGCTCGCCATGCAGGTTGCGCTCACCGCGCAACCGGTGTTCGATCCGCATTCGGCGCGCGCCTGGGTGAAACAATACGACATCGTCGATGACAAACCGATGGAACACGCGGAAACCGTCACAAAAAGCGACAAGGACGAAAAAGCCGCGCTCACCGAATCGCAAAAAATTCGCATCAAGAAATCGAAAGCGGGCAATGCGCCGACCCATGGCTTGCTAAGCAAAATGGTGGACAGCGGTTTGCTGATCTCACACGCCGGTAACAAGATGCGTTTCCTGCATTCGGTGTTGAATGGCTATCTCGCCGGGCAAGCGATCGGCGACAACGAAGCGTATCAAACATTACTCACCCAGCCGGTATGGAATGGCAGGACTGTCACCATGCATTACTTTGCGGCGCGCGGCGACGCTTCCTCACTGGCAGATTCGATGATGAAAGATTCCAGTCTGCCACTGCACGTGCAGTTATTCACTGTGGCTCACTGGTTGCGTGATGCGCCCCGCGAAGCGGCTTGGCGCGGCAAGGTATTTTCCGCGTTGTTGAACATCCTGCAAAGCGAAGGACAGCCACTTGGCTTGCGCGGGCAGGCAATGGCGGCGTTTGTTGCCAGCGGTGACCCCGGCGCCGCCGCGCTCTTTAGGCAGTTACTCAACTCACGCTCGTTTGAAGTGATCCCGCTTGCCGCGCTTGGTTGCGGAGGCATCCGCGATACCAAAGCAATCGAGGCGCTCGAAAACGCGTTACAAGCGCCGGTTGGCGCGGTTCGGCGCGCCGCCTGCCTAGCATTGGTTGCCATCGGCACCGAAAAATCGCTGGAGGCGGTTGCGCGGGCATTATTGCAAGGCGACGAAGAACTCCGCAAAGCCGCGGCGGAAGCGCTGGCGAACGACGCGACAGAGGGGCACGCCGTTCTGCGCGAAGGCGTTACCCTGTCAGACATCATGGTGCGGCGAGCGGTCGTGCACGGACTGGCGCGAATCGAACAACCCTGGGCGATCGAACTCTTGCAAAAAATGCAGGTGGAAGACGATCAATGGGTCGTGCGAAACCTCGCCACACAATATCTCGAACAAGGGAGCAAGCCTGATCCGCGCGTCCCGCAGAAATTGCCCAACCCATCAGACACTCCATGGCTGATCGAATTTGCCGGCAAACAAGGCATGGGCATTTCAAAAAGCGGACCCGCCACCGACGCGCTATTGAGCGCTTTCAAATTTGGGAGCACCGAAGAACGGCTTGCCGCCCTGCCCTATCTCAAGCCGATTGCAAATGAAGGGATTGTCGGCGCGTTATACAACGGCATGTATGGCGAAGACATCGAAGTGCGCGAAGCCGCCTATCTTGCCGCGCAGGAAATTGGCGCGAACGGCATGCGGCTTCCGCATCCCAATCAATTTGGTCTCGGATGATATGCTGATCACAAACGCAAAACTCGTCACATGGGAAAAAGAAAATCGCATCCTCGATGACCATGCCATTCTCATCGAGAACGACCGCATCAAAGAGATCGGCAAAAGCGCCGACCTCGTAAAAAAATATCCGAGCGAAGAAAAACTGGACGCGCGCGGACAATATGTGATGCCGGGCAACATCTGCGCGCACACGCATTTTTACGGCGCATTCTCACGCGGCATGGCGATCCCCGGACCCGCGCCGAAAGATTTCCCTGAGATTCTGCAAAAGTTGTGGTGGCCCCTCGACCGTTCGCTCGACGCGGACAGCATCGAATATTCCGCGCTCCCCTGCCTCGCGGACGCGATCAAACACGGCACGACCACCCTCATTGACCATCACGCCTCGCCCAACGCGATTGACGGCTCGCTCGACATCATCAGCGAGGCAGTCGAAAAGTCTGGACTGCGAGCGGTGCTATGCTACGAAGTGACCGACCGCGACGGCGAATCGAAAATGAAAGCGGGGATTAACGAAAACATCCGCTTCATCAAGAAGACGAAAAGCCCGCTTCTCGCCGCGACGTTCGGTCTGCACGCCAGCCTGACGCTTTCGGACGCCTCTTTAGCCTTGTGCCGCCAAGCCCTCCCCAGCGGATTCGGCTTTCACGTCCACACCGCCGAACACGAGTCGGATGAGTACGACAGTTTGAATAAATCTGGGATGCGAGTAGTTGACCGTTTGCAAAAGCACGGTATCCTCGGAGCGAACACCATCACCGCGCATGGAGTCCACTTCGACGCGCGCGAAATGGAAATCCTCGCCGAAACAAGGACATGGCTTTCGCACCAGCCGCGCTCGAACATGAACAACGGCGTTGGCGTCGCGCAGATCGAGTCGATGATGCGCGCGGGAATCAAAGTTTGTTTGGGCAACGACGGCTTCACGAACGCGATGTGGGAGGAGTGGAAAGCCGCGTATCTCCTGCACAAAGTCCATCACCGCGACCCGCGCCGCATGGGCGGATACGATGTGCAACAAATGGCGGTCTACAACAATGCCGCGCTGGCGAACGTCTTCTTCCCCTCTGCGACCATTGGGCAATTGAGCGCAGGCGCATTTGCAGATATTATTTTTGTAGAGTACCATCCGAACACGCCCATGACCGCGGGCAACATCCCGTGGCACATCGTTTTCGGTTTTCAGCAAAGTATGGTCACGACCACCATCGTCGCGGGCAGAATCCTGATGAAGGATCGCCAACTGCTTACTTTGGACGAAGCGGAAATCTCGGCGAAAGCGCAAGAACTCGCTCCCGCAGTCTGGGAGCGTTATCAAAAAGAAGTTGCAAAGGGATTGTGATATGGACGCATTTCAGGAAAAAGAACCGCTACTCTTAACGATCGCAGTGTTAGGCGGAACAGGCAAAGAAGGCAAAGGACTTGCCTATCGCTGGGCGGCGGCTGGCTACAAAGTGCTGATCGGTTCCCGCTCGTCGGAAAAAGCCGTCACCGCCGCTTCGGAGATCATGCAACTGATGGAAGGTTCGACCTCCATTGTAGGCACATCTAACCTCGAAGCCGCGCAACTGGCAGATATTGTTGTCCTCTCTGTGCCGTACGCGGCGCATCGCGAAACGCTCGAAGGCGTGAAAAATGCGCTCAAAGGGAAAATCCTGATTGATGTAACCGTCCCGCTTGTGCCGCCAAAAGTGACCAAAGTGCAAATGCCGCCCGCCGGGTCTGCCGCGCAAGAGGCAAAGGAAATCCTTGGCGAAGGGGTAGAAGTGGTCGCCGCTTTTCAAAACATCTCGCACGAACATTTGCTCAAAGATGAAGGCGCGGACTGCGACGTATTGGTGACCGGCACCAGCAAGGACGCGCGCGCCGAGGCGCTCAAACTCGTGTCTGCCGCCGGGCTTACAGGGTGGGACGCCGGTCCCATCGAGAATTCGGTGGTGCTTGAAGGCTTGACCAGCGTGTTGATCTACATCAACAAACAATACGGTTCCACTCATGCCGGGATCCGTATCACGGGAGCGAGTCACAAATAACCACTGCGCATATCGCACACCGCAGTTCACAGCATGTCTCTCCGTCTTACCCCCCTCCCCGGCATTCCCCTCATCCGCCACGGCGACAACCTGGCGGATATTGTTGTCGATGCAACACAACGGATCGGGATCAACTTGCAAGATGACGATATCTTTGTGTTCGCCCAAAAAGTGATCTCCAAAGCCGAAGGGCGGACGGTGAATCTGGCAACAGTCACACCGTCGCAACGCGCCATCGAACTCGCCAAACAGACCGAGAAAGACCCGCGCGTCGTTGAGTTGATCCTACAAGAAAGCAACGAAGTCTTGCGCTCCCGCGTCGGCGCGATCATCGTCGAACACAAACTCGGCTTCGTCTGCGCCAACGCGGGGATCGATCACTCGAACGTAGATAACCGTAGTGACGACTTTAGTCGTCAAATACACGATGACTGGGTACTCCTCCTTCCCGCCGACCCAGACCGAAGCGCGGAAACGATGCGAAGCGACATCCAATCCAAAAGCGGAAAACGAATCGGCTGTCTCATCATTGATTCACACGGACGCGCGTGGCGTAACGGCACAGTCGGCGTCGCAATTGGCGTCGCGGGAATCCCTGGGCTGGAAGATCTGCGCGGCAAACCTGATCTGTTTGGATTCAAATTACAAGTGACAACAGTCGGCGTAGCAGACGAACTCGCCGCCGCCGCGTCGCTGATGATGGGGCAAGCCGCAGAGGGAACGCCTGTTGTGCATGTGCGCGGATTTCCATATCCAATGCGCGAAGCATCGCTGAAAGAATTGATCCGCCCGAAAGATCAGGATTTGTTTCGATGATAACCCGTTCGTTCGGCAGTTGAACTGCCGAACGAACAATGAACTTTATAACGCTAACAAGATTCTTATTCACACTTGATAACATTGCCGCATCACAACAAGCAAGGACAACCCATGACAATCCAAACCAAATATCAAGACCTCATCAGCGCCGACTCGAAAGCATTTCTCTATCTCGCCACGCTCATGCCCGACGGGGCGCCACAAGTGACGCCTGTGTGGTTCAGCGCGGACGGAGACTTCATTCTTATCAACACGAACGAGGGTCGCTTAAAAGATAAAAACATGAAGGCGCGCAACCAGGTGGCGATGACCATTCAAGACCCCAACGACCGTTATCGCTACATCGGCATACGCGGCGAAGTTATCGGCTCCACCAAAGAAGGCGCGGATGAACATATCGACATGTTGTCCATGCGCTATGACAATAAACCATGGGGAAAACGCGAAGGGCAAAAGCGGATCATCTACAAGATCAAGCCGACTCATGTCCACGACCACAACTGAACTTCACAACTTCCTGCGGAGTCGCCGCTCGATCCGCCGCTTCACATCGGACCCTGTGCCTGATTCAGTCATCGAGACGATTCTCACCACGGCAACCTTCGCCCCCTCCGCGCACAACCGCCAACCCTGGCGATTCGTCGTAGTGGCGGATTCATCCGCCCGAAAAAAACTCGCCGAAGCGATGGCTGATGATTTCCAACACGATCTCGAAAGCGACGGCATTCCCCCTGAAAAAATTCAAGCGCAACTCAAGCGATCGAAAGACCGCATCATCTCCGCGCCTGTTGCCATTCTCCTCTGCCTCGACATGAGCGAAATGGACTCGTATCCCGACAAACGACGCATCAAAGCCGAATTTCGGATGACTGTCCAATCCGTCGCCGCGGCGGGGATGCAATTGTTATTAGCCGCGCACGCCGAGGGGCTTGGGGGAGTGTGGGCATGTTGGCCTCTTTTCGCGGTAGAGACAATCCAAAAAACTTTAAATTTACCCGAGAATTGGGAGCCGCAAGGGATGTTTTTTGTTGGGTATCCAGAGATAATTCCTGAAGTAAGAAAAAGAAAGCCTCTCAATACGATTATCCAATATCTTTGAGCGAAAGACGTAACGCGACATTTTGAACATTAACAAATTACTCTGACATAAGGCCGGTATAGCGTAAGAGCGGTTCAGAACCGTGAGAGAAACGGTCGAGAAAAGCAAGGACCTGAAATCGCAATTGGTTCACTTGGTCTGCCCAGCGATGGAGTGTAACACTTCCTGCTTCAGCCATTTCCATAATTTTTCAATGGGATTGAGCCAGGAGGCGTAAGTCGGGAACAACAGGGGTGTAAGTTGCTGAGCATGCAAGGCTTCAGAACTGCGGGCAGTTTGTGAACTGGCATCTTGAGCCAGATAGATGCGTGCGCCTGCGGAAAGCGCCCGCAAGCGGAAGTTCCTTTTGCCGATCTTGGTGCGTGCAAATAAGTCCCCGCCCGTGATCCCGTTCAAAACAGCGACCACCTGGTTTTTTCTTGGGGGGGGGGGGCCCCCGCGCCCCCGGTTTTGTTTTGCCATGCGCTGATAGGTTGGCGCTTTTGCGGGACGACGAAAGTAAGTCGTTCATCCATGAACAAGATCACCGCTCGGGTGGTACGTGCTTCTTCAAACGCCTGCAAAATCCTTCCATTGGCTTGGTACGCTGGATGGTGTGGATGAATCCCAAAGCTTGTTTGCGGCTAAAGCCCAGACGTTTCAAAACTTTGTAAATGCCAGGTACACTACAGCCTTGCAAGCGCGCCCCCCCTGCACCCCCGCGCCCCCCCCCCCCCCCCCCCCCCCCCCCCCCCCCGGCCGGCCCCCCCCCCCCCCCCCCCCCCCCCCCCCCCGCCCCCCCCCCCCCCCCCCCCCCCCCCCCCCCCCGAAAAGATTGGCTTTCGACCTCGACCTGTTTTGATTTTCAACCCCCCGCCCCAACGCCCCCCCCCCTGCCAGGGTCAGATGGCTCGCTCCCCTGTGTTGATGACCCCCCCCCCTTCGCTTAGTAAGCAAAAGTTAATGTTCAATATGTCGCCCGTAGGATTTTCATGCCCGACATTCGTTACAAGCGCAACCTGCCGCACATCCATCCCGAAGGCTATCCGTTATTCGTCACAATCCGCCTTGCCGATTCTCTTCCGCTTGAAGTCCTTGCCGAACTCAAAGAACAACGTGAACGCGAATTGAATTCAAGACCAAACATATCTGCATCAGATCGCTACGACATCGAGAAAAGATATTTTGGTCGCTTTGATAAATACCTTGATCGTTGTGAACATGGTCCGCGATGGCTCGAACGGGAAGAAATTGCCAGAATTGTTATGGACAAAATCCTAGACTTGGACAAGAGCCGTTACGATCTTTATACCTGTTCCATCATGCCGAATCATGCACACTTGCTTTTTGATTCTCTCGTAGCGGATCAAAGTAAGCATAAAGGCATGAGCGCAAAATATCCCGTCACTGAAACCCTGCGCTTATTGAAAGGAAGTACTGCAAGATCTTGTAATCTAAGCCTGAAGCGCAATGGTCGGTTTTGGCACCACGAAAGTTACGACCGTTTTGTCAGGGACGAGCAGGAATTGGAACGGATCATCAAGTACATATTGAACAATCCAGTGAAAGCAGGTTTGGTAAAGAAATGGACAGATTGGAAATTTACCTACATCAATCCCGAACTTGGGTCGTGGTAAAACGCGACATAAATGTCGCGTTACGCGTACCGCAACATTTATGTCGCTCGTGCCGAGGGCTGGCATGAAAATCGTTGCTCTCGCGGGCGGAGTCGGTGGCGCGAAATTGGCGCATGGACTCGCCCAGATACTCAAACCTGAAGACCTCACGATCATCGTCAACACAGGCGATGACTTTGAGCATTACGGTTTGTACATTTGTCCCGATTTGGATACGGTCTGCTACACGCTGGCGGGATTGGCAAATCCTGAAACGGGATGGGGGCGCGTGGATGAAACGTGGAATGCGATTGCGAACGCATCCAAACTTGGAGGGTTGGATTGGTTCAAACTTGGCGACCGCGATTTGGGCACGCACCTCGAACGAACGCGGCGATTGAAAGCGGGCGAATCGCTCAGCCAGATCACGCGAGATTTTTGCAAGGCATGGGGTATTGAACACACCGTCCTGCCGATGTGCGACCAGCCAGTGCGGACGATGGTGAACACAGAAGAAGGCGAACTCGCTTTCCAGGAGTACTTCGTTCATCGCAGATGTGAGCCGAAGGTCAAAGGCTTCAGGTTCGAGGGGGCTGACGAGGCTGAACCAGCCGAAAGGGCGAGAGAGGCGGTTGAGTCGGCTGACGCGATCGTTATCTGCCCGTCGAATCCGTGGGTGAGCGTGGATCCGATTCTTGCGACCCTCACCCCGTCCCTCTCCCTAAAAGGGAGAGGGGGCATTGTAGCCGTCTCCCCCATCATCGGAGGGGAAACGGTGAAGGGACCTGCGGCGAAGATGTATCGCGAGTTGGGGATCGAGCCATCGGCGCTGGCGGTGGCAAATCATTACCAAGGAGTGGCAACACATTTCGTCATGGATACCGTCGATTCGCAACTAACAGAAAGCGTAAGGGGTTTGAATATGCGGACTCTTGTAACGAATACGCTGATGAAAAGTCATGAAGATAGAAGGCAATTAGCGCAAGCCATACTCCAGTTTACCGGAAGTGACTCATGACCCTTTGGGCAATCGTCCCTGTAAAGCCTTTACGGCGCGGCAAATCACGTTTAGCGGGCACATTGAATGAAAATGAGCGAACGGAATTAAATCGGGCTTTGTTACAACACTCACTTGAGACGTTGTCCGGTGTTTCCGGCGTGGCTGAGGTGCTGGTGGTCAGCCGCGACCCTAACGCGCTGGCTATTGCCCGCGAACACGGCGCCCGCACGGTGCAGGAAGACGGCGCTCCGCACTTGAACACTGCTTTAAAGAGGGCGACGGTTGTGGCGCAGGTTTATGCCACGCAAGGCGTGCTGATCTTGCCAGCCGACCTGCCGTTAGTGACCCGCGAAGATATCCAGACCTTGCTCGACCGCGCTGTGAAACCCCCGGTGGTGGTGATCGCGCCGGACCGTCACGGCAAGGGAACCAACGCTCTCGTGATTGCTCCGGCGGGACTCATCGAGTATGATTTCGGTGAGAATTCCTTCCAGCGGCATTGCGAACAAGCCAAACAGGCTGGCGCGCGCCTCGAGGTAGTGGAACTTCCTTCGCTGGGGCTCGATCTGGATGAGCCTGAGGATTTTGAACTGGTTAAAAATCTCGAAAGTTCGATCACTTTCTAATTCTGAGGAGACTGCCATGGCTGAACGGGTTGCATTGTATTTGCAGGATTCGCACGATTTGCGCGATGGGTTGGATTACGTCCGCTACGCGGAGGAGAAGGGATTTGAAGCCGTCTGGCAGGCAGAATCCCGGCTGGTGCGCGACGCGATCGTGCCAATGGCGGCGTATGCCGCGGTGACGAACAAACTCAAAGTTGGTTCCGGCGTCATCAACAACTGGACGCGCAACATCGGTCTGCTCGCCGCCACCTTGCTCACCCTTGACGATCTGGCGCCGAACCGGATCATTTGCGGCATCGGCGCGTGGTGGGATCCGTTGGCGAAGAACGTGGGTATCGAGCGCAAGAAACCCCTCCTTGCCATGCGCGAGACCGTGGAGGTGCTCCGCCGCCTGCTCAACATGGAGCGGGTCACCTTTCATGGGGAATTCCATCATGTGGATGGGATCGAGCTGGATGTGGTGCATGGCCGCCGCGAGCCGCGTAACATTCCAATCATGATCGGCGCGACGGGCGATGTAATGATGGAGTTGACCGGCGAAATCGCCGACGGAGCCGTATTGAATTATTGCGTGCCGCCGGAATATAACGATAAAGCAATGGAGCAATTGGAAAAGGGTTTGAAGAAATCGGGGCGAAAAATGGAAGAGTTTGACCGCCCGCAACTTGTCGTTTGCTCGGTGGATGAAGACCACGATAAAGCCATCGATTACACCAAGGAACTACTTTGCCAATATCTCGCCCAACAGCCGCATATCGCAAAGGCGTCGCAAGTTTCGCAGGATGTGATCGCCAATATCCAGTCTATTTTGGGGTGGCCCGCCACCAAGGAACAGATCAACAAAGCCAAGCATCTTGTGCCCGACGAACTTGTGCGCCGCATCACCGCCTCCGGCACGCCGGCGGAGGCAAAAGCCAAGGTGGAGGAATACAAAAAGCGCGGGTGCACCTGCCCGATCCTTTACCCCGTTGGCGGAAATTTCAAATTGTTGATCGATACGTTCGCGCAAGCGTAAGACCAGATCAATCTTGTCCTACATGTTCCCCATCAAATAATCCAGCACAAATTGCAAAGCCGCGTCAGCCGATGCGGCTTTGATTTGTTTTCGGTCTCCAGAAAAACGCCGAGAGCGCGTCCACTCGCCCTGTGGAGCGGCAAGCGCCAGCCACACTGCGCCCACAGGCTTGGATTCTGTCCCACCGCCTGGACCCGCTATCCCTGAGATCGACACGGCGATATCCGCGTCGAGAACCGACCGCGCGCCGCGCGCCATCTCCAGCACTGTTTGTTCGCTGACCGCGCCGAATCGGTTGAGCGTATCCCATGAAACATGCAGGATGGATACCTTCGCTTCGTAGGCATACACAACCACCCCGCCGCGAAAGTACTCCGACGAGCCGGGGATGTTCGTGATGCGGTCGCTGACCAAGCCGCCCGTGCACGATTCTGCGAGAGCGAGAGTTAGCCCGCGTTCACGCAGGAGTATGCCTATTCGATCTTCGGGAAGGGTTTGAATCATAAGACACCGCGCCAAGATGATAAAGTCGTGCCATTATACAGGAGGCGCGCTCGTTCTAGGTTATAATTTTGCGCATGGCTGATTGGGCTGGCAAAACGCTCGGTAGTGTCCATATTGAAAATCTCGTAGCCCGCGGGGGAATGGCGGAAGTATACAAAGGCACGCACAAATCTTATGGGGTGGTAGCCATCAAGGTGATGCGAGGCTTGTTGGAACGAGATTCAGAGCAACTCAGTCGCTTTCAGCGCGAAGCCGAGGTGATTGGGGAATTAAAGCACCCCAATATCGTTCAACTGCTGGATTACAAGGTGGAGGATGAAACCCCGTGCATTGTCATGGAGTATGTGCCGGGCCCGTCTCTCGCCGCGTACATGAAAGCCCTGCATGAACAAAAAAAACGCATCCCCATCGGCATTGTTGCCAAAATCCTGAAGGCGGTCGCTTCGGCTCTCGATTATGCTCACGCAAAAGGAATTATCCATCGCGATATCAAGCCCGCCAACGTCCTGCTCCGTTCGCAAGAAAATTCAGTCGAGCTCAACGACACCCTGCCGATCGACGTGGAACCGGTTCTCACCGATTTCGGACTGGTCCGCCTCCTCGACTCGACCACACACACGACCACCGGCTCCGTTTCAGGCACGCCCGCGTACATGAGCCCGGAGCAATCGCGCGGCGATAAAGTGGACAAGCGCACCGATATCTACTCGCTTGGCGTCATGCTGTATGAAATGCTGGCAGGCGCGGTGCCGTTCCAGTCCGATACCACATTTGGCATGTTGATGAAACACATCAATGAGCCGCCCCCGGTGATCGAGGGTATCTCTTCCGATTTGCAAACTATCCTCGATCGAGCGCTGGCAAAAGACCCATCCATGCGGTATGAAAGCGCGGGCGAATTTGCTCAAGAATTTCTGGCTGTGTTCAACGGGCAAACAATCTCCCCGGGGACGATCCATATGGCGCAAATGGCGCGTCAAATCGCGGCGGAGGCAAAAAAGAAAAAGCAGGCTCCGGCAGAGCGACCGCTCATCCGCTGGCTTCGCATTGGCGCCGAGATCGTCATAGCGGCTGGGTTGGCTTTTGCCCTGTTCCAGTTCATCAATCCACCTACTGTGCCTGCCACCCCCACTCCGGAGCCTGTAGATCTGAATATCCCTGTTGGTCGGATGCGTTTCACCGATTTCAACGGCGTGATGGATCGAGTGACGCTTGTATTTAATAGCGCAGAGCCGCCTGCCGCTGGAACCCGGTACGAGGCATGGCTTAGAAACAACGCGAACGGGAGAGTGCGAAATCTCGGGTCAATCCGTTTTAATACATCAAACATCGGCCAACTCGAATTTACCGATCCCAACAGGCAAAACTTACTGGAGTTGTATGATGAAATATTGGTGACGATCGAGCAGAACAATGGCGTTGCATTAAAACCCTCGACGAACGTTGCGTATTCATCGATATTCCCGGCCGAGGCGCTCGACGCCGCGCGCAACCTGCTGGCTTCCCATTCCAATACCCCCAATCAATACGCCCCCATGCAAGGGCTATATTATTACAGCGGAAGTTATATCACCGGCGCGATCAATGGAGACCCGATCACCCCCGATTTTGTCGGCTTGGTTGAAGCATATCAAAACGGAGACGAAGCAACCGCGCGTTTACGCGCGGAGGATGTGATCAATCTGATCGTGGGCGATGAGAGCGAGCAATATCAGGATTACAACAAGAACGGCATTCTCAACAATAACGATGGCGACGGGTTCGGAAGTTTGCCAAACGGCAACCATCCCGGCTACCTTCAACTTGCCGCGCTGGGGGCGAAAGACGTTGGAGACGCAAGCGATTCCACGCCGAACATGAGGATTTATAGCGATAATATTCAAGTCTGCATCCAAAACATGGAAGGGTGGACCAATCAGTTGCTGCCGCTTGCCCTTCAATTAACAACCACGACGTTCGGACCGGAGATGGAACCCATCATCAACGAAATGTCGTCCTTGGGCAATTATTTATTGCAGGGATTCGATGCCAATCAAAATGGGCTGGTTGAGCCGGTGGAGGGAGAATGCGGCGTAACTCTGGCGTACGAATACGGCTGGAATCTCGTGGAAATGCCGATCTTCATCGGTCCCAATCGCGTTCCCCCAAGCGGAAAGTAAAAAGCCTCCCAAGCGCGGGAGGCTTTTTACTTATTCCTGATGGTGTACGCAGTCGGAGTCAATTCGGCTTTCGTAATGCGATATTTATGTCGCTCTTGCGCAAGAACAGCCTAAACCGCGAGACGCTTGGCAGTCTCACGTTACGACCTTTGCTGTGTAAGGCGAGTTATATCGATCTTTACAGCCCTTGTAAAAGTCGTTTAATTTCGAGAGTATGATTCATTGCGAAGGTGGCGCAGGTAAGCAGGATACTAATGGTCGACAAAGCCATGCCCACGGTCGCCAGATTCTCCTGTGAGGCATCGTTCATAGCCAAATATCCGAGCACAGCGCCTGCAACACACAAAGGCACGCTACAGATCGGTAAAAACCAGCCGCAAAGGCTCATCACGCCAAGAATCAACGACGCGATCGCCAATATGCGCCCGCCACTCCCTCCAGCGGGCGGGAGGAAGATAGGCGCATTCGATTGTTCGTCCATGCGTACTCCACAGAATAAGATTTTGTCGATTATTGCATAGAATTAGCTTGCTTACAACCGCCAAAACTCCCATTCAATGAACCGGCAGTTGATGAAGTAAAATACATCGATGGATATTTCAGAAAAACTACAGGGTATTCTCGATACTCTGCCTGCAAAGCCCGGCTGTTACCTGATGAAAAACGCGGACGGGGCGATTATTTACGTTGGCAAGGCGATCAGTCTCAAGAACCGCGTGCGCTCATACTTTCACGCGGACGCGAGTCATGACGCAAAGACGCGACGGCTGGCGCGCGATATCGTCGACATTGAATGGATTGTCGTCGGATCCGAACTTGAGGCGCTCATCCTCGAGATGAACCTCATCAAGAAACACCGCCCGCGTTACAACATTCGCCTCAAGGACGATAAACGTTACCCGTATATCAAAGTACGCTGGGCGGAGCCATATCCCAAGGTCACTGTGACGCGGCAGATGGTGGAGGATGGTTCGCGCTATTTCGGTCCGTATACCTCGGCGTGGGCTGTGTACCAAACGCTGGATATCCTGCGGAAAATCTTCCCATACCTGACATGCGACCGCGAGATTACCGGGCAGGATAAACGGGCGTGTCTATACTACGACATCAAACTGTGCATCGCCCCGTGTATCGGCGCGGCGTCCCAGGCTTCGTACCGCCAAATGATCTCCGATCTGATGGATTTTCTGAGCGGACACAGCGAGGATATCGTCGCGCGCTTGCAAACAGAAATGGAAAAAGCGGCGACCGAGATGCGCTATGAAAAAGCGGCGGCAATCCGCAACCAACTCAAGGCGATCCAGTCCATCATCGAACGACAGAAGATCGTCTTTGCAACCGATTATAAAGATTCGGATGTGCTCGCCATGGCGCGCAGTGACGGAGAAGCCTGCGTGCAGGTTTTCTTCATCCGCAGCGGCAAGTTGATCGGGCGCGAATACTTTATCCTCGAGGGCACGGAAGATTCCGCCGACGCGCAGATCATGGAGCAATTCGTCACCCAGTTCTATACCGAAGCCGCCAATATCCCACAGCAGGTGATGTTGCCGCAAGAGATCGAAGAGGCGAAGATCATCGGAGAATGGTTGAGGTCAAAACGAGGCGGCGGAAAAGTTGAATTCATCGTCCCGAAAGATGGGCAGCCGAGCGAGCTGGTGAAGATGGCGGCGGAAAACGCCACCGAAACTTTAACCGCCTTGCGCGCGCAATGGCAGGCAGACGCGCACAAACAGGAACAGGCTCTGGCAGAATTACAACAGGCGTTGAATTTGAAAGAGCCGCCCAACCGCATTGAATGCTATGACATTTCCAACACGCAAGGGACGGCGATCATCGGGGCGATGGTTGTATTTACCCAGGGCGTGGCGGACAAAAAGTTGTACCGCAAGTTCAATATCGAGAGTGTCGTCGGCGCGCCGGATGATTTCGCCTCGATGGAGGAAATGTTGACGCGGCGCTTCCGAAGGTGGCGGTCGGCTGAAGAGTCGGCGAGTCAGGTTGGGGCGAAGAAAGACGCGTCGTTTTCCTTCCTGCCGGACCTTGTCATCATCGATGGCGGCAAGGGCCAGCTTGGGCGCGCGGTGGAAGTCCTCGAGAAGTACGAGCTGATGGAGAAAATCCCGATCGTGGGGTTGGCGAAGCAACAAGAGGAAATATTCTTCCCGCACAAATCTGACTCGTTGATGTTGCCGCGTCATTCTCAAGCGTTATATTTGGTGCAACGGATTCGAGACGAGGCGCATCGGTACGGGATCACCGCGCACCGCAAGAAGCGACAAAAAATCGGCATGGCTTCGATCCTGGACGCAATCCCCGAGATTGGACCTGCGCGACGCAAGTCCCTCTTGAAACATTTCGGTTCTGTGGATAAGATTAGAGCCGCCTCGTTGGAGGAACTCTGTAGTATCGTGCCAGAAAGCGCGGCACAATCGATAAAGGCGCATTTGGAATGAGAGAAATATGGGTTGTGGACGACGACGATGAGATGAGTCGCGCGATCGGGCTGATGCTCGAGGTGCTCGATTGCAAGGTGACCGTGTTTAACAACGCGCGCGGCGCGGCGCAGTTGATCGTTTCGGGGAAAAAACCCGACTTGATCATCCTCGATGTGAACATGCCAGAGGTCTCCGGTTTGGACATGCTCGAATTTTTACGACGACGCGCCGATACGGTAAAACTGCCCATCGTGATGCTTTCCTCCGAAGCGGACGACACCGTTGTGGACCACGCGCTTTCGCTTGGTGCTGATGCCTTTGCGTTGAAACCAGTAACTCTCGAAGAACTTGAGAAGGCAATGGCGCGTTCGTTTTATAAAAATCTAGATTTGCGAGTTAATGATGGCTGAAAAGAAACCTAATCGCAGGCAGGAAAAATCGCGCAAGGCGTTGCAAATCGTCTTTGCAGTCTTTACGATCGTTTTGATTCTTTCCATGTTGCTCTCCGCATTTATCGCGCCTCGGTAACATCGTTTTTATGTTGGAAAAGTTCTATGGTCGCGGCAGGATTTGCCGCGAATTATTTTGATTACGGAGCGCGTATGGTTTGCTCCACTCAAGGATGATATGCTCGATAAACTCAAAGGCATCGAAGACCGATACGCGCAAATTGGAAACGAACTGCTCGAAGTCGGCACAAATTATCAACGCGCCGCGGAACTGAACAAAGAGCGCGTGGATTTGGAACCCATCGTCGAAAAGGCGCGCGAGTACCGCCAGGCGGCGAAAAGTTTGGAGGAGGCGAAGGCGATCCTCGAGTCTGAAAAAGACGCGGAGTTGGTCGCGTTGGCAGAGTCTGACATTGCGGAGTTAACTCCGAAAATCGAAATCCTTGAAAAAGAGATCAAGGCGATGCTCGTGCCGAAAGATCCGCGCGACGACAAGAACGTGATCGTCGAAATTCGCGCGGGCGCGGGCGGCGATGAAGCCGCCATCTTCGCGGCAGACTTGTTCCGCATGTACACGCGCTATGCGGACGGCAAACGTTGGAAGAACGAGATCATGTCGGAGAACGCGATCGGCGTGGGCGGATTCAAAGAGGTGATCTTCGAGATCAAGGGCAAGGGCGCGTACTCGAAATTGAAATATGAGTCGGGTGTGCATCGCGTACAGCGCGTGCCAGCGACCGAGGCACAGGGACGCATCCACACATCCACTGCGACCGTCGCGGTGATGGCGGAAGTGGACGAAGTTGAAATTGAGATTCCCGAATCGGATATCGAAATCGAAGTGTATCGTTCCTCGGGCGCGGGCGGACAAAACGTACAGAAGAACTCAACCGCTGTGCGCTTGACACACAAACCGACGGGAATCGTCGTTACGTGTCAGGACGAACGCTCGCAGTTGCAAAATAAATTACGCGCGTTGAGCATCCTTCGCGCGCGGTTGTACGAACTGGCAGAAGAGAAACGCCGCGCCGAAATTGAGTCAGATCGCCGCTCGCAGGTGGGAAGCGGTGACCGCTCGGAGAAAATCCGCACGTACAATTATCCGCAGAACCGCGTCACGGATCATCGCATTGGATTCTCGAACTACAACTTGCCCGCCGTGATGGATGGCGCGATTGATCAGTTCATCGAGGAGTTGTCCACGCGGGATGAAGCGGATCGGTTGGCGGCTTCGGGCGTGGATGAGGATGAATAATTTTCTTACCACGAAGGACACGAAGTACACGAAGGAAAGTGGAAAGTAGATCATGAACAATAACCCCGCGTTCGGCGCAGGCTTGCAACCCTTCATGGGCATTCCATCTTTTATGCGCCTGCCTGTGACGCGCGAGTTGAAAGATGTGGATGTGGCGGTGATGGGCGTGCCGTTCGACAGCGGGACTTCGTATCGCACAGGGACACGATTCGGTCCGCGCAAAATCCGCGAGGCATCGTTGATGATCTGGGGGCATAACTCGACTCTCAATGTCAGTCCGTTGAAAAAATTAAACGTGGTGGATTATGGCGATGTGTCAGTCGTGCCGACTTCCATCGAACACACCATGACCGCCATCACGAACACCGCCAGCGACATCATCAACACAGGCACAACGCTCATCACGCTCGGCGGCGACCATTCGATCGCGCTCCCCCTCTTGCGCGCTCACGCGAAGAAACACGGTCCCGTCTCGCTCGTCCACATCGACGCGCACATTGACACATGGGAATCCGAATTCGAAGAAGTGAAATACAGTCACGGCACGCCGTTTCGCTACGCGCTTCAAGAGGGATTGATCCGCGCAGGCGAATATATGCAGATCGGGATTCGCGGCCCGCTCAGCGGCGAGAACGATTATGCCGACGCGAAGAAACTCGGCGCGCGCACGGTCACGATCCACGAGGTGATGGAAAAAGGCATCCCTGAAATCCTCAAAGAAGTTCACCAGCGGATGAAGGGACCGGTCTACGTCACCGTGGATATTGATTCGGCTGACCCAGCCTTCGCCCCCGGGACAGGGACTCCCGAAGTCGGCGGGCTGACCAGTTATCAACTCCTCCAACTCGTGCGCGGACTGCACGGCTTGAACCTCATTGGCTTCGACCTGGTTGAAGTCTCGCCGCCGTTCGATCACGGCGACATCACGGCGATACTCGCGTCGAATGTTGTGTTTGAGTATTTGTCGTTGATGGCGATAAAGAGCAGGTGATACAACTTTCTTTCTTCTTTCATCTTTCCTCGTTTGAATGAAAGAAGAAAGAGGAAAGATTTCACGGCATGATGGATTCCCCTTCGCTTCTCTCCGACATTTCAGCCCGTCTCGCCTCACTCAGCGACACGCCCACCCTCGACGCGTCTGTTCTGCTGGCTCGCATCGTCGAGCATCCGCGCTCGTGGATTTTGGCTCATCCTGAATTGACTCTCACAAACGAACAACAAAAAGGACTTGATACTTCGCTCTCGCGATTGCAAAATGGCGAACCTTTTCCGTACGTGTTAGGTCGCTGGGAATTTCTTGGATTGGAGTTTGACGTCACGCCTGATGTTTTGATTCCACGACCAGAGACCGAACTGCTCGTTGAGGAAGCCATCGCGTGGTTGCAAAAGAATCCAACAAAACCAAAGGTTGCCGATGTCGGCACAGGCTCAGGCGCGATCGCGGTTTCGATTGCGGTGAATGTTCCAAAGGCAAACATCCTTGCAACCGATATTTCAGCGAACGCATTGCTGGTTGCAAAACGGAACGCGGAAAAACACGGGGTGAACGGGAGGATTGAGTTTGCGGAGTGCGATCTACTTCCCGAGTCGAAAGTCGAAAGTCGAAAGTCCGACCTGCGACCTTTGACCTTTGACTTGATCTGCTCCAATCTGCCTTACATTCCGACAAACACGCTCAAGCATCTTCCTGTTTATCAGCGCGAACCGACTCTCGCGCTGGATGGCGGCGAAGATGGACTTGATAGTTTTCGCAAACTGCTGAACATCGTCCCTGATTGGCTCACGCCGAACGCGTTGATGTTGCTGGAGATCGAGTCCACGCTTGGCGAGCAAACGACGCAACTCGCTCGCCAATATTTTCCAAACGCGCACATCAAACTTCATCAAGACCTCACAGGTCGTGATCGTCTGCTCGAAATTCAATTATGAAAACGAAAATCGTCTCAGCGAATTCACCCGATGCAATTAATCTGGCGCTCGATATTTTGAAGGACGGCGGCTTGGTCGCCTTCCCCACCGACACGGTCTACGGCGTTGGCGCACTCGTCTTTGATGGAAAAGCAATTGAGTCAATTTATACGGCGAAGAATCGTCCCATTGAAAAAGCGATTCCCGTTTTGATCGCGGACGCAGACGACATGGACAAAGTTGGAATGGACATTCCTGACATCGCGCGACGAATTGCCGCCCGCTTCTTCCCCGGACCTTTGACCTGCATCATCCCCAAACAGCCGACTCTCCCCTCAGCCGTCTCTGCCACCGCCACCGTCGGCGTGCGCGCGCCAGACCATGAAGTGGCGCGGTCATTGCTCCGCGCGGCGGGACCGATGGCGGTGACTTCGGCAAATATTTCGGGACAACCGAGTCCCTCCACAGCGGAGGAAGTGTTCGCGCAACTCAACGGACGGATTCCATTGATCATTGATGGGGGAAAAACCCCGGGCGGAGTTCCGTCCACTGTTGTAGATTGCGCAAGCGATGAAATTAAAATTTTACGCGAGGGACCGATTTCTCTCGAAGAGATCAAATCAAAACTCTCATCCTCCATTTAATTCATGTTCAGGTTACGTTAAACTCGCGGACTATAATGATGATTGCATTCTCCTTAACAAACCGTCCGCGGCTCGGGCAAGCCAAGGGCGGTTTGGGTTTAACCCCCACCCTACCCTCCCCCAAATTCAAAGAGCATGAATTTGGGGGAGGAATTATTTATGACAGCGTCCACGTCGGCTGGACGTCCATGTCCATCTCCGAAACCTGACCAGACGCATAACGATAATATCCCGCGGCGGCGATCATGGCGGCGTTATCGGTGCATAACGAAAAGGCGGGGATGTTCACTTTGAATTCAGTTTGTGATTGAAAGGCGGTCCGCAATGCTTTGTTGGCAGAGACTCCGCCCGCGACCAAAATTTCTTTTGCCTTGAAATCGCGCGCGGCTTGCATGGTCTTGTTGAAGAGAATATCAACGGCGGTCGCTTGGAAGGACGCGGCAAGATCAGCGACGGGAAGTTCTTCATTCGTTTTCTTCAACTCGTTGACTTGATACAACACAGCAGTTTTGAGTCCGCTGAACGAGAAGGCGTAGGGATTGTCTAGTTTCGGGTGTGTGAATTTGAAGCGCGTTGGGTCGCCATTCTCCGCGGCTTTCTGAATGGCGGGTCCGCCGGGGAACGGGATGCCCAAGAGGCGACCCACTTTATCGAAAGCCTCACCAGCCGCATCGTCGAGGGTTGAACCGAGGCGTTTGTACGTCAAATGATCGGTCATCAGATTCAGTTCGGTGTGTCCGCCTGAGACGAGAAGCGCCATCAATGGGAATTGCGGCTCGGGAGGAATCGATTCGCCAGCGGGATGAATCCACGCCGAGTACACGTGCCCTTCAAGATGATTGACGCCGACGAGCGGAAGACCGAGCGCGAGGGCAAGCCCTTTTGCCATGTTCATGCCGACGACTAGCGAACCAGCAAGACCGGGTCCGCGCGTGACCGCGATGGCGTCCATGTCGTTGAGCGAGAGATTCGATTTGGCGAGCGCCTGCTGAACAACGGGGATGATGCTCAGCACATGCTGGCGCGAGGCGACCTCGGGGAACACGCCGCCATATCGCGCGTGGATGTCCATTTGCGAGGCGACAGTGGAGGCGAGAAGCGCGCGTCCGTTTTCGATGACGGCGCAGGCGGTTTCATCGCACGAGGATTCGATGGCGAGGATTAGGGTGGAAGAGAGGATAGTCATCAGTGATCAGTGAGGAGTTATCAGTTATCAGTGGGTAGTAATTGGTAATTGGTAATTGGTAATTTATAGGTGACGTAAAAACGAATCGGGGTTGTTCAGGAAATCTTTTGTGAGTTGCACGTGTTCGAGTTCGTTGTATTGTACTCTGCGAATCACGCCGTTGGAAAATTGGAGGATCTGCGCATCGGGGAACGCAAGCAGGATCGGCGAATGGGTGGCGATGATGAACTGCGAATTTTCCCGCATCATCTGTTTGAGCGCGGCGATGAACGTCAACTGGCGCATGGGCGAGAGCGCGGCTTCGGGTTCGTCGAGCAGATATAACCCGTCGGGGACGAAGCGGGATTGGAAGAGGGTCAGGAACGATTCGCCATGCGAGCGCGAATCGAGTCCATCGCCATATCTGCGCTGCATCTCCGCCAGTTGACCTTGATAGGGCATGCTCGCCAACACTTCGGCGTATTTTGATCGTCCCTTGTATTCCTCTTTGACGTTTTGCAATTCCTGCTGAAATTCTTCCTTCGTCTGCCGCATGGACTTGGCGTACCCGAAGAAATCCTCCGCGCGCAGGAAGAATCCTTTGCGTGTGCGCTTCGTCCACGCGAGGCGGAAGTATTGAGCAAGTTTGCGAAGCGGCGCGAGGGATTTATCGGTCCGCACGCTCTCGCTCCCGACTGTGATCGACTCCGCCGCGCAAGCGATCGTTTCAAGGACGGTTGATTTCCCCGATCCGTTCTCGCCGACGAAGAACGTGACAGCCGAAGTAAACTGAATCTCGCGCAGAGATTTGACGATTTCCAACGTGAACGGAAATGAGTCTGTATCGCGCGAACCGAACTCGCGCACGGAAATTGACTTCAGGTGCGGCATGACACACACAATATGGGTTTCATCCGCAGTTAAACTGCGGATGAAACGATGTTACTTCTTCCACTTCTTCATCGGCAAAACGAAATCATACGGATACTCCGCCAATTTCTCGATCTGCCCGTCAGGGCGGACCCACAACGTATCCTCAATACGGACGCCCATGCCCTTTTCGGGATAATACAGCCCGGGCTCGGAAGTAATGACCACCCCGGGCGCAAGCCGTTCGTCATCGCCGGAGGTCAAACCGCTGAAAGGTCGTTCGTGGATATTGAGACCCACGCCATGCCCAAGGCTGTGAACATATCCTTCGATCGGAGATTTTGTGTTGAGCGGGGTTTTATGTCCCTTCGATTCGTAATATTCACACGTCATACGATGGTATTCTTTGAACGGCGCATTCAAGTCAAAATTATCTGCCAATTTGTTGAAGATCTCAAACACTTGATCGTATAACTCCTGCGCTTCGGGCGTGGCATAGCCGAGACTCCATGTGCGCGTGAAGTCGTAATAATAACCGCCGCCTCTTTCCGCAGGATAGATATCGAACACGATGGTTTGACCCAGGCGCATCAAATCTTCCGGGGTTCCCCCGGAGTGAGGCACGCCTGCGTCGCGTCCGATGGCAAAAATAAACCCGGAGGGCAACTCTCCGCCCTTTTCCGCCACCCACAAACGAATCTTCGCATGGATATCGCCAACCGTGAGCGGCGACCCATCCTCTTTCAACAATACCTCATCGTCTCGCACCTCGCAAGCCGTGAGATAGTCGCGCGTTTGGGCAACCACTTCGGTGGTCAATTTCCCCATCTTGCGGATGCGATTCACCTCGGCATCGTCTTTGGTTTCCATGGCGCGGACGATGAGGGAATTCCCAGTCGCTTCGCCCACAATTTCGATGGTCGGCAGCAATTTTTGAAGGTGGGCTAGCACTCCATACGACCAACCCAGGTCATAGGTTCCATACACGCCGACACGCCCGGCAGTCACACCCAATTCACGAAGCATTAACTCGCAGCGCATGGCGGTCGCCAACAACGTATCTTTTCCCGCCTTTTCGAACAAAACATCATAGTCGTATTTGCTGAACGGAACACATTTCAATCCGCTTTTGGCGGCTTCATCGCGCTCCATATCGCCGTGGAACAGAACGGGTTCTGCGCCGCGCTTTTTGATCAGCGTAGCGTGCATGATGTGCCCGCCGCCAGTGAAATAATACATTGGCGGGTTGTGTTCACCATGCCCAAAGATGATGAGGGCATCGAGGTTGCGGGCTTGCATGAGGGTGTCGAGGTCTGATTTCATGGGGCTCCTGGGGTGTAATTGGTAATTGGTAAATGATTATTAGAGAATTGGAGAATTGGAGAATTGGGAGATTGGAGATTAGAGATTGAGCTGTTTGAATTCTTTTCCAATATCATCATTCTCAAAAGTTAACTTCAATGATTTTTTCTTGTCTGTAAATCTTGCCGAGAGACCGATCACATTTTCCGAGTCGTTGAAGAAACTGAGGATGGTCAGCGGGCGTTTCAGGAGCAGTTGCCCATACACTGGAGCAAGTAATAATTTCAAAACGAATTCAACAACCGTTCCGCCGATGGCGCCGACCACCATACCGACGAGTCCGCCGAAGACAAACGGGAAACCAAGAGTTTGCTGCGACGTCCCTTCGGGGGCGATCAACATCGCGGGGATGAATGCGATCACGCCCACGATGAGACCCGCAATTAAAAACGGCACGAGCGTGATATACGTTATGCGTTGCTCTCTTTTCTCGCACTCGGTGCACAACGGCACGGGAAAATCCATCAGCACGCCTTGCCCGCGTTTTTCAACTCCCATGTTCAACTGCAACGGCATCACCGTGTGCTTCGGCTTCCCACAATTCACACAACGATCGGGAAAATTTATCTTCGGCGGATTCTTCGCGTCTTTGATCGGAATTTCAACGGTATGCACGCAACGCCTCCCTCAACACGCGCAACAACGCCTCGTCGTCCAACACCGTTCGCGGATCGAGCAACACGTTGTCGTTTTCCGTCCGCGCGATGACGGGCGGATTCCCCTCGCGCAACTTCGCTAAAAATTTGTCGGGGCTTTTCACTTTCAACGACAAAACAAACGTCGGCATGGATTCTTCTGGCAGACTCCCGCCGCCCACTGTGGATTCGGATTGAATCACCTCCCCCACTCCCAATACACCTCGCCACGCCTCAGCGCGGACTTCGACCTGCTCCGCCGTAAGCGACATCATCCGCACGACGGGGATTTCGCGCTCCGCTTCGTCTTTGAGGTAATGCAACAGAGTCGCGGTGATGCCAGCCAACGAAATTTTGTCTGCCCGCACCGCGCGCGCCAGCGGATGTTTTTTGATCCGGTCAATCAACTCTTTCTTGCCGACGATAATTCCCGCTTGCGGACCGCCGAGCAATTTGTCACCTGAGAAACAAATAATATCAACTCCAGCCGCGAGGGACTCTTGCACGGTCGGTTCGTGGGCGAGACCGTATTTCGCGGTGTCAATTAATGCGCCTGAGCCGAGGTCGTCAATCACTGGCACGCCTGCTTTGTGAGCAGTATCAACAATCTTGGCGAGTTCGGGTTCTTCGGTGAAGCCGACGATCTTGAAGTTACTGCGATGCGCGCGCATGACCAGCGCGGTCGGTTCTTCGAGCGCGTCTTTGTAATCGGCGATGCGGACTTTGTTCGTTGTGCCGATCTCAACCAATTTCGCGCCCGATTGTTTCATCACATCTGGCACGCGGAAGCCTCCGCCGATTTCCACGAGTTGCGAGCGCGGAATGACCACGCGCTTCTTATTCGCCAATGCAGACAGCACAAGCAAAACCGCAGAGGCATTGTTATTGACCACCAACGCAGATTCAACGCCAAGTAATTTTTGCAAAACCGATTCGGCGTGGATGAGACGCGAGCCGCGCTTGCCTGTGTCCATATCAAACTCGAGGTTGGAATAATTCGCGGCGACGGCGTTCATCGCTTGAATAGTGGATGCGGATAACGGCGCGCGTCCGAGATTGGTGTGGAGGATGACTCCCGTCGCGTTGATGACGGGCGCAAGCGAGGGAGTTGTCCATGCGGCGAGGTGGGAGGCGGCTGAGGCGAGAATCGAGTCGAAGGAAGGCGAGGCAGATTCCCCGTCGAGTTTGAGGCGCGCGCGGGTTTCGTCGAGAGTCAAACGAAGCGCGTCCAGAGTCAAGGGGCGGCCAAACCTGATGAGGAGGTCATCCGCATGATGAAGAAGTTGGTCGACCGAGGGGAGGTTACGAAGGCTGGTCATCGTCGATGACGGGCGGACTCCAGCGGGCGCGTTCGCGCAGGCGGAGGAAATATTCAATGGCATACAATCCGCCGGCGAGACCGAGGATCACATATACCGTGACAAGGCGCCCAAGTTGCAACCACGCCAGGGTTGCGCCGTACACGCCAAACCATGCCGCTTGACGAACGATCACATTCGATTCGGCAGGAGGGTTGGCGGGAAAGCGCCGATGAAAAAAATAGACGATGGGCAGGAGCGTGCCGGTGAGCGCAACGATGATGAGCGCGAAGAATAAAAAGCGAAACCCTACGAGCGGTAAGGAATAGTGCACCAGCGCGAACAAGCCACCCCACCCAACCAGCATGAGGATGAGCGCAGAAATTGCGTGCGAGCGAAAATTCTGTGAAGACACGAATCTGTATTTCCTACACGTACGTTAAAATCTGACGCAGGCAGGAACGATGTATGGAGGCGAGAATACACAACCAAACCGAAACCCGTTTTTGAATTTGACAATGAGGAACGGTTCTTGCGCGCCATACTCTACCATGGGGCGTTGCACGGGGAGAACGTCGGGGTTCGAGCCGATCTCGTACGCGTAATCGCCTTTCGCGTTTTGGAGAAATCCTTCCACTTTTTGCAGGGGCGCTGGCAATTCATCGCGCGAGGTTGCTTGCGCGCTCTCGCGCATGAGTTTCTCCATGCGCGTTAGGGAAAGGCGCGTCTCTTCGCCATGGAGCGCAAATAAACCAAGTCCGGAAACGACCGCGAAGCCCATCAAGACCGAAGCCCAGCGCCAAACCGGGGCGGCGGCTCGATGGGGATGCGGGCTGAGACGATCCATCAACCAGCGCACCAGCCAGCCATACGGGATGTAAAAGAACATGCGCGGCAGAAAAACCAGCGCAAGCAGGGCGAACACGCCGCCCAGGTTCGAGGTGGCGGTCATAAAAATCCAGATGGATGTCAGGAATGAGCCCGCCACACCGGTGAGCAGGATGCCGGGGATCGATTCGTCTGGCCATGCGGCGAGCAAACCCAAAAAGCCGAATACGGCTGTTGTCAGGACGATCACGCCCAAACGACCGGGCCAGGGCGTGAACAAGGGGATGCCCGGCATCACCCATTCATTGACGTAGTTTGATGTGACCGCATACCCCAGACCAAAGATCAATCCAATCATTAGCCCGAGCATGCGCTGTGACGATACCTGCATGAGTTCTCCTGTTGTCGGCAAATTATATCAGGGCATCGGGAAGGTATAATCCGAAAGCGCATGGAGGTTCCTATGAATGTGTTAGACGCAATCCGTTTGAAGCGAGCGGTACGAAAATTCCAAGAGACTCCCTTACCGGTAGATGTGATCGACGCGATTCTCAACGCGGGACGGAGATCGCAATCGTCGAAGAACGAGCAGGGCTGGCAGTTCATTGTGATCCGCAACAAGGCGACATTGAAAGCATTATCCGAGTGCGGCGAGTGGGCGAAACATCTCGCGGGCGCGGCGATCGGCGTGGCGATCCTCACCGCCGAACCGACCGCGAAATTTCAGACGATGTTCGACGCCGGTCAAGCCGCCGCGTATATGCAACTCGCCGCATGGGAGTTGGGAGTCGGCTCCGTGCCCGCTTCGATCTACAACGCCGAGTTGGCTCGCCAAATTTTGGGTTTTCCGCCTGAGTGGCATTTGCGCATCGCGCTGTCGTTTGGGTATCCGTTGGAGGAGGCGAAACTCACGTCCGCGCCGAAGAAGGGCGGGCGGAGGTCGTTGGAGGAAATCGTTCATTGGGAGAAGTGGTGAGTGTATAATTGCTTTAGCGAAGGAGCATCGTATGCGATTCAAAATTATCCTCGAAGAAAGCGATGAAGGCGGCTACACGGCTTATGTGCCTTCACTGCCGGGATGTATCAGCGAGGGAAATACACAGGAAGAGGCTTTGAAAAATATTCAAGAAGCCATTGAGTTGTATTTGGAGCCAGTTGAAGATGATTGGATTCTGGACGAAAAGGATCTGGTGCAGGAAATTGAAGTATGAGTAAAGTCCCCAGCCTGTCGTATACGGAAATCATCAGGGCATTACAACGCGATGGCTGGACAGTGATTCGCCAGCGGGGAAGTCATATTCGATTACAAAAAAGAACCGGAGATGAACTACTCAAAATTACCGTTCCTGCTCATCGCCCTGTCAAACGCTCAACCCTTTCACATATCTTGAAGCAGGCGCGCTTGGATGTAGACAGATTCCTTGAATTGGTTTGAACCTGTTTCCATGATGTACAGGTAGATTTCATTCTTGCACCAAAAGGAGCATCCCATGTCAGACAGCGTATACAAGATCATCGAGTTGGTCGGCACGAGTTCGGAATCGTGGGAGAAAGCGGCGTCTGTGGCTGTGGAGCGCGCGGCGAAATCCCTGCGCGACTTACGCATCGCCGAAGTCAGCCAGTTGGATATGGTGCTGGAGGACGGCAAGATCACCGCGTACCGCGCCAAAGTCAAGGTTTCGTTCAAGTACGAAGGCGGATAGAAAATATCTCTCACCACAAAGGCTTGCGCTGAGCTTGTCGAAGTGACACGAAGGACACAAAGTTTTAAAACCTTAGTGCACTTTGTGTCCTTCGTGGTAAAAAAGATTGGGGAAATTAAATTCTGACAGACGCAATGAAGTACAATTGCGGCTTATGTTTCCTGTTGAACAATACATAGCGCAATTCAGCGGCAAGGATATTTCCCTGTCTGTTCATGATCTAGAATCTGGTAGGGAGATCAACCTCCGCGCGGACGAGTCGTATCACCCTGCCAGCACGGTCAAGACACATCTGATGATGGAAGCCTTCAGGCAGGCGCATGCGGGACAACTTTCGCTGGACGATCCGCTCACCATTTTCAACTCCTTCCCCAGCATCGCGGATGGAAGTCCGTATTCATTGAACGCAACGGACGATTCCGAAACCACGTTGTACGAGCGGATCGGTGAGACCGAATCCATCCGAGAACTGACGCGGCTGATGATCGTGCGGAGCAGTAACCTCGCCACGAATATCCTGTTTCAAAGGATCGGCGCAAAACGGATCAACGAGTTCATTGCGGAACTTGGGATTCAAGGCGTCTCTTTCATCCGCGGGATGTACGATCTACCCGCGCTCAAAAATGGAATGAACAACCGCGGCACTGCACGCGGACTCACGCAAACGATGCGGTTGATCGCGGAGGGCAAAATTATTTCTAAAGAAGTGTCGGATGAAATGATCGAAATCCTGCTTGGGCAGGAATTCATTGAAAGCATCCCGCACCTGCTTCCAACAGGAACACGTGTTGCCCACAAAACAGGCTGGAGCGACGATTTTTATCACGACACAGGCATCGTCTTCCCTGCGAATCGAAAGCCGTATGCGATCTCGATCATGACGCGCGGTTTCCCGGAAGACAACGGAGACAAAGCGCACGATTGCATGGCGAACATTTCAAAACTGGTTTATGAACAAATAACAGGAGCAATTTAATTTTGCCACAGAGAGATTTTGAGTTTTTCTCAATGGGCTCAGTGTTCTCTGTGGCTTAATCGCCAAACACTATGATCACACTCTCCTCCCTCATCTACTACCCTGTCAAAGCCTGCCGCGGACATGAAGTGGAAGCATGGAACGTCGAACGCATGGGGCTTGCCTTAGACCGTCGCTTGATGGTCGTCACACCCGAAGGTGAATTTCTCACGCAACGACAGATCGCCAAACTGGCATTGATCACACCGGTGCGGAAAGACGGCGTCCTCACCCTCTCCGCGCCAAACATGGATTCGATCCAAATCGGAATCCGCACATCGGGACATTCATGGCCCGTCAATATTTGGAAGAGCCAAGGAGTCCAAGCCATTGACCAAGGCGAAGAAGCGGTGGAATGGTTATCTGATTTTCTTGGTATCTCCGTGCGGCTGGTTCACATCGCCGATGGCTTCAAAAGATTGGTCAGCCAGGAATACGCGGTCAACGAAGACGACCACACTGGCTTTGCAGATGGGTATCCGATCCTGATCATCTCCGAAGAATCACTGCAAGACCTAAACACAAGGCTCGACACTCCGCTCCCCATGAATCGCTTTCGCCCAAACATTGTCGTCAGGGGATGCGAACCATTCGCCGAAGATACGTGGAACCAAATCCAGATCGGCGACGTTAAGTTTGCCATCGTCAAGCCGTGCGCGCGGTGTGAAGTGACGACAATAGACAAAGAAACGCTCGAACGGAAGAAAGAGCCGCTCAAGACTCTTGGAAAGTATCGCAAGCACGCGCTCGGCGCGATTTTTGGGCAGAACGTCATTCCCCTCAACGAAGGCAGGCTCGAATTGGGAATGAGCGTGGAGATCGTCGCCACCTCTACCAACCAATAAACATTCATGAAATCCAGATTGAGAATCGTTTTTCTCTGCGCCATCGTCTTCACGCTGGCATGTCAAATATCGACCACCCCCATCATCGTAGCCACAGAGACACCCACCATCACGCCCGGTGGTCCAACGCTCACGCCCAGCCCAACGATCACATCAACGTCCTACCCCACGCCCGTCCCCGTTGTGCGGATCGACGCCGGCGACAAAGCCCTTTTTTACGGAGATTTTGACGCGGCGCGACAACATTACCTCAGCGCGTATAACGATACATCCGACAAAGATATCAAAGCCGCCGCGCTGTGGGGGCTGGGTCGCGTCGAACTCACCGACGGACGCTTTGAACCCGCCATCGAAAAACTCACAACGCTGACCACCGAATACCCCGAATCGACCTATTCCGCCCGGGCATATTTTCTGATGGGACAAGCCTACTACGGACTTGGACGATTTCAGGAATCTGCCAACGCCTACAACATGTATTCGACGCGCGTCCCCGGCGTGCTGGATGCGTACGCGCAGGAATACCGCGGCGACGCGCTCATCGAAATCAAGGATTACACCGGCGCCATCAACGCGTACACCTCCGCGCTAAACGCTTCGCGCCTCGATGGAGGCTTGACTCTCCAACTCAAAATTGCGCAAGCCCGCGCAGACTTCGGCGATTACGCCGGCGCCCTCGCCTTATACGACCAGATCGCCAATTCGACCACAAACGATTTTGTCAAAGCCCAAATCGATCATCTGGCTGGCAACGCCCACCTCGCCCTCGGTCAAACCGACGCGGCATACACTCGCTATCTCCACACGGTTGAAAATTACCCCCTCTCGATCTACTCATACCTGTCGCTGGTCAAACTTGTAGACGCAAACGTCCCCGTAAACGATCTCGATCGCGGCTTGGTGGACTATTTCGCCGGGGCATACGATGTGGCGCTGGTCGCCTTCGACCGGTATATCAAAGCCAACCCAACTCACGACGGCACCGCCTCCTATTACCGCGCCCTCACCTTGCGAGACCTGCAACGGAACCAGGAAGCCATCGACGCGCTGGACGCGTTCATCAAATCCTACCCATCGCACCCTCGCTGGACCGAAGCCTGGGAAGATAAATCCTTTTTGGAATGGGCGGCGCAAGGAGACTATCAGGCTGGCGCAAAAACCCTGCTCGACTTTGTCGCCGCAGTTCCCAATTCCAGTCAATCGCCCTCCTTCCTCATGACCGCGGCGCGCGTGACCGAACGCGATAACCGGCTGGATGAAGCGGCGCAAATCTGGGAACGGGTTGCAAACGAATATTCCGCCAGCGAGCACGTGTCAGACGCGTTGCATTTTGCCGGCATCACCCGTTATCGCCTCGGAGACTTGCCCGGCGCGCTGATCGTGTTTCAACGCGGACTGTTGCTCGCCACCCTGCCAGAAGACCGCGCCCGCGCGCTTCTCTGGGTTGGCAAAACGCAACAACAACTTGGCGACGACACGGCGGCGCGAGAGGCGTGGCAACAGGCGCAAGCGATCGATTCGACCGGTTATTACAGCATCCGCGCGAGCGACCTAATCTTGGGAGACTCTCCGTTTAGCAAATCGGTCACGATCATTGAACCTGATCTTGCAGTGGAGCGAAAGAATGCCGAAGCCTGGATGCGCATCACCTTCAACCTGCCTGCCGAAACGGATTTCGCCGGTCCCGACGCCCTCGCCAACGATCCGCGCTTCGTGCGCGGCACAGAATTATGGGAACTCGGCATGTACGACGAAGCGCGGCTGGAATTTGAGGCATTGCGCGAATCGGTCAGCAATAACGCGGTGGATAGCTTCCGCCTCGCCAATCATCTCCTTGAGATCGGGTTATATCGTTCCGCTATCTTTGCGGCGCGCCAGGTGCTGTCGCTGGCTGGGCTGGAGAGCCAATCCGCTTCATTAGCCGCGCCGCCGTATTTCAACCGCATCCGCTATGGGTTCTATTACCGCGACCTGGTGATGACAGAATCGCAAAACTTCGGGTTCGACCCTGTGTTCATCTACAGCGTGATTCGGCAGGAAAGTCTGTTTGAAGGGTTCGTCAAGTCCAATGCGGGCGCGCACGGCCTAATGCAGATCGTCGCCCCAACCGGCGCTCAGATCGCCGGCGAACTTGCGTGGCCCCCCAACTATGACGAACAGGATTTATACCGCCCGAATGTCAGCGTCCGCTATGGGGTGTATTATCTCGAAAAAAATAAAGGGTTGCTAGGCGGCAATTATTACGCCGCGCTCGCCGCTTACAACGGCGGACCCGGCAACGCCCTCGCCTGGAAGCAACTTGCCGGTGACGATCCAGACCTTTTCCTCGAGGTGACGCGCTTTGAAGAGACGAGAAATTACATCCGTTTGATTTACGAGATCTACAACGCCTATCGATTCTTGTACAGCCCGAAGTAACGCCGGCGCGCAGATTCGATTCTGGCAAAGATACGCGGACGACGCCGCCTTTCACCATTCAGAGCAATAAGCAATGCAAGTCCAGCGGGTATAATCAAGGCAATAATCTCTACTGGAGGCTCCATGACCGACCTTGCCATGTTCTCGCTCAGCGACGAGCATAAGATGATTCAAAACGCGGCGCGCGATTTCGCCCAAAAAGAGATACTCCCTGTTGCGGCGGAGTTCGACGAGAGCGGCGAATTCCCGCGCGAGACCATCAAAAAAATGGGCGCATTGGGATTCATGGGCTTGGAAATTCCAGAAGCCTACGGCGGCGCAGGCATGGACACGCTCGCCTATGTGCTTGCCCTCGAAGAGATCTGCAAAGCGGATGCCTCGCACGGCGTGATCATGTCGGTCAACAACTCATTGTATTGTCACGGCATCATGAAGTTCGGCACGGAGGAACAGAAGAAAAAATTTGTGACTCCCATCGCTTCGGGAAAATCCATCGGCGGGTATTCGCTCACCGAACCTCAAAGCGGATCGGACGCGGGAACGATGAAATCGCGCGCGGTCCGCGACGGCGACCACTACATCTTGAACGGCCGCAAGTCGTGGGTCACGAGCGGACCGGTGGCAGATTATTTTGTCGTCTTTATGATGACCGACCCTACGAAGAAACAAAAAGGCGTGAGCGCATTTCTAGTGGAAGGCAATACGCCCGGACTGATACGCGGAAAGAAAGAACCGAAACTCGGCATCCGCGCCTCCGCGACGAGCGAATTGATCTTTGAAGATTGCCGCGTCCCTGCCGAGAATTTGTTGGGCAAAGAAGGCGAGGGATTCAAGATCGCCATGACCGTGCTGGACGCGGGTCGCATTGGGATCGCGACGCAAGCGCTTGGGATCGCCGAAGCGGCTTACGAAGCGGCGAGACAGTACGCCGTCACGCGCGAAGCGTTCGGTCAGCCGATCGGTCAATTCCAGGGGACGGGATTTAAAATTGCGGACATGAAGACGCGCATCGAAGCGTCTCGCCTGCTCATTTACAATGCGGCGATGGCAAAAGAAAAATCTAAAAAAGACGGCGGTCGATATTCGCTGGAAGCCTCGATGGCAAAATTATTCGCAAGCGAAACCGCGATGTACGTGACGCATCAAGCCGTGCAAATTCACGGCGGCATGGGTTACAGCAAAGAGTTGCCGGTCGAGCGTTATTTCCGCGACGCGAAGATCACAGAAATTTACGAAGGCACGAGCGAGATCCAGCGGCTCGTCATTTCGCGCAGTGAACTGGGATTGAAGTAGAGCGCGATGAAAGATTTGATCGTTAGGACCAAAATAATATGGACGCAGATAAACGCTGACTCCGCTGATTCAAAAAGAAAAATCTGCGCAATCAGCGTGTATCAGCGTCCTAATTTTAAGAGCGCAAGGTAGCCTGATGAAAGCAGCGCTTTTTCGTCAGCATGGGGGACCGGAAGTTTTGGAATATGCCGATTTTCCCACGCCCGAACCGAAGCCCGGCGAAGCGTTGATCCGTCTGCGCGCCGCGTCGCTCAACCGCATGGATGTGATGGTGCGCAATGGCTGGGCTGGTTTGAAATTGGAGTTGCCTCACATCAACGGCGCGGATGGTGCGGGGGAAGTGCAAGAGATTAGAGAAGTAGAGAATAGAGGAATAGAGAATAGAGAACTGGAGATTGGAGATTCAGTCGTCATCAACGCGAACCTCGGATGCGGGCAATGCGAATTTTGTTTGGCGGGCAAAGACAACATGTGCTTGCGCTGGCATCTGCTCGGCGAGACCGTGCGCGGCACGTACGCGGAATTTATCTCCATTCCCATCAAACAGTTATACAAACTCCCGAAGGGATTCAATTTTCATCAAGCCGCTGCGTCCGCGTTGGTCTATCAAACCGCGTGGCATTCACTAGGTACTCGCGGGAAGATTCAAAACGGCGAAACAATCCTCATCGTCGGCGCGGGAGGCGGGGTGAATACGGCGAGCATCCAGATTGCAAAATATCTCGGCGCGAAGGTGATTGTCGTTGGCTCTAATTCAAAGAAACTTGAGATGGCAGAATCCATCGGCGCGGATGTTTTGATTGACCGCTCAAAAGAAGAGGATTGGTCGAAAGCGGTTTACCTCGCCACGAATAAACGCGGCGTGGATGCCGTTGTAGACAACGTCGGCGCGACCTTCATGATGAGTCTGCGCGCGCTCCGCAAAGGCGGACGATTGCTCACCGTCGGCAACAGCGGCTCGCCAAAATTTGAAATTGACAATCGCTACCTGTTCGCCAAACACCTCAGCATCCTCGGTTCGACGATGAGCACGATTGCCGAGTTCAACGAAGTGATGGATCTGATCGTCGCGGGCAAACTCAAACCCGTGATGGACAAAACCTTCCCGCTCAAAGAAGCCGCCCTCGCGCAAGAACGATTATGGAAAAACGAAAACTTCGGCAAGATCACGTTGGACATCCCATGACTTTCCTTGTTAATTCCTTTGTGTCCTTTGTGCCCTTCGTGTTTAAAAAATTTTCCACAAAAATGATTAAACGCCACTGGTTTGAAATTGTTTTAGTCATCGTCGTCATGTCCATCAGCGTCTATGCCGCGCTCTCCGACGCGCAGAATTTTTCACTGCGTTGGTTCACGCGCGACGACGCCTATTACTACTTCAAAGTGGCGCAAAACATCAGCGAGGGACACGGCTCCACGTTTGACGGCATCAACAAGACGAATGGCTATCATCCGTTGTGGATGTTAATTTGTATTCCAATTTTTTCATTGGCAAGGTTCGATCTTGTCCTCCCCCTCCGCGTCCTCCTGCTTGTGATGAGCGCGTTGCAAGTTTCGACCGCGATCCTTTTCTATCGCTTGCTAGGCAAAGTCTTCGCGCCAGCCGTCGGCGCGTTTGCCGCGTTGTTTTGGGTGTTCAGTTTCGACGTCCTCACCAACATCTATCAACAAGGACTCGAATCAGGCATCGCGGCATTCTTCGTCGCCCTTTTGCTATACAAACTTTATGAATTTGAAACTAATCTTCGAGATCAACAAGGAACAACAAAACAAATTGTCACACTTGGGCTGATCGGCGCGTTGACAATTTTCAGCAGGCTCGATCTGGTTTTCTTCGTCGCGCTCGCCGGGCTTTGGGTCGCCTTTCGCGCTCATCCGCTCCGCTATTTTCTTCCGCTCGACATCACAGCCGCCGCCGCGTCCGTGTTCCTCGCCTTCCTCCTCCGATTGAGTCTGCCCGAATATTACGACTACTCGAACGCCGCAGTCGTCATGGCGGCGCTTGCGTTGATGATCAAAATTCCGCTGACGTTTTTCTTCGGCTTGTGCGACAAACACACTCTGGCAGATGTTCGCAAGTGGACGCTTCGCCTCTTTCTCTCGACTGCGGCTGGGTCCGCCCTCGTCGGCATTCTCATGCTTGCGGTTCCCTCCGCCAGCGGATTCCCCCGCTCCGTCATCCTGCTCGACTTTGGATTCACGATCCTCTTCTTCGGCATTCCGCGACTCGCGTACACACTTCTCCGCGCGAAAAATGAAACAAGCAACGATACAGTGAATCCGCTTTCTGAACTCAAACAAAATTGGCAAGCATGGATGAAAGACGGCTTTGCATATTTCGGCGTTGTCTTCGGCTTGCTCGGCGTTTACATGCTCTGGAACAAACTCGCCGTCGGATCATTCTCCCCTGTCAGCGGACAGATCAAACGCTGGTGGGGATCGTTCCCCGCGCGCGTGTACGGCGGCGCGACGCGCAGTCCCTTCGATTTCTTCGGCATCAACTTTCAGGGCGACGGACTCGCGTGGACTCCGCTCACGAACACCCTCGGAAATTTCGTCCAGCGATTCTCAAATCGCACCGCCGAGATCGAAATCTATTATTGGTATGCGCTGGTCGCCGCTTTCATCGTCTTTTTCCTGTTTCTGTTTCTCAACAAAGAAAAAAGCAGAACGGCGTTGATTCACCTGAGTTTTATTCCCATCGCCTGCGGCTCGGTATTGCAGACTCTCTACTATCACTCCAGCGGCTACTCCGCTTTCAAAGAATGGTATTGGATCACGCAACGCATCGGCGCGGTTCTGGTCATCGGTCTTGCTTTGGGCATGTTACTCGCGCTTGTGAGAAGGATCAAACATATTCACCGTACCGCATGGGTCATCACGTTGCTCTTCGGCTACTTTATGGGACAAATCTATTGGGCGGGAATCAAACTCACGATGCAATACAACCGCTGGTCAGCAGATGTGCCGATGATGGAGATCGCCACGCTCCTCGAAGCGAATACCGAGCCGGGCAGTCTCATCGGCTTCACGGGCGGCGGCAATGTCGGCTACTTCATTCAAGACCGCGCCATCCTCAACATGGACGGGTTGATCAACAGCCCCGAATACTTCGAGCATTTGCAAAACGGCACAGCGGGCGAATATCTCGCCAGCCTCGGCTTGGATTATGTGCTGGCAAACCCCGGCATCCTCGACCGCCAACCCTATGAGGGGCAATTCAACGAATATTTGCATCCCACCAGCGTTTCCTACGGCGGAAAACAATTGCTACAATACGAGCGACCAAAATGACAAAAACGCGTCTTGCCGCCATTCTGCCTGATCCACTTTTCCTCAGCGACTCATGCCTGCCAATCGTCCCTTCGGTGTAACCCTGCTCCTATGGCTGGTGTTAATTCCATCAGCATGGGGCGCTTCGCGCGCCGCCGCCGCCCTACGCTGGTGGGATGTGTTGGTGGAGTTCGACGCAAGCCTCAGCCCCGCCTATCTCGCCTTGACCGGCGTCATCTGGGCGATCGTAGGAATCGCGCTATGTTGGAGTATCATTCGCCGGGACGCGTCGGCGCGGATGAGGGTGGCGTCCGCCGCTGGCGTGTGGCAGGCGCACTTGTGGGTCGAACATGTTTTTTTTCAGTCGGCGCGGGCGAACTTGCCGGTCGCGCTTCTTACATCGGCGGTCATCCTGTTGATCGTGGCTGTCATCCTGTTTCACACAAGCACGATCCGATATTTTTCAAAAAGCGAGGAACATGAACAAGCAGACCAATCTTCAAAAACTGTATGACCTCAAGGCAAAATCCCGTTTGGGCGGCGGCGAAGAGCGCATCAAGGCGCAACACTCAAAAGGGCGGCTCACCGCGCGCGAACGCATCGAACTTTTGGTGGACAAAGGCTCGTTCCGCGAAATGGACTCGTTCGTCCAACACCGCACCCACGATTTCGGGTTAGACAAACAAAAGTTCATTAGCGATTCGGTGATCACCGGTTGGGGCACCATCGAAGGCAGGTTGGTGTATGTTTTTTCGCAGGATTTCACCGTGTTCGGGGGAAGCCTCGGAGAAGTGCACGCGGAAAAAATTTGCAAGATCATGGATATGGCGATGAAGTCTGGCGCGCCTGTGATCGGGTTGAACGATTCGGGCGGCGCGCGTATTCAAGAAGGCGTGGTTGCGCTGGCGGGCTATGCCGATATTTTTTTACGGAACACCATGGCATCGGGGGTCGTCCCGCAAATTTCCGCCATCATGGGGCCGTGCGCCGGCGGCGCGGTGTATTCTCCCGCTCTCACCGATTTCATCTTCATGACGCGCAACACCTCGTACATGTTCGTGACGGGACCCGATGTGGTCAAAGCCGTTACCCACGAGGAAGTGACGCAGGAGGAACTGGGCGGCGCGAGCGTGCATTCGGAAAAGTCCGGCGTGTGCCATGTGGCGGCAGACAGCGAAGCCGATACGTTGTTCCTGATCCGCAAAATGCTCGGCTACCTGCCGCAGAACAACATGGAAGATCCGCCGTTCCTCGTCACCGACGATCCACTGCGTATGGACGAGACCCTCGACGGCATCATCCCCGATGATGCGAACAAGCCGTACGATATCAAAGACGTGATCCGCCCGATCATGGATGGCGGGCAGTTTTTCGAGATCCATGAAAATTACGCGCAAAACATCGTGGTTGGGTTTGCGCGTCTGGGCGGTCATTCGGTGGGGATCGTGGCAAATCAACCCGCCGTGCTGGCTGGAGTGCTTGATATCGACGCCAGTGAAAAAGGCGCGCGCTTCGTTCGCTTCTGCGACTCGTTCAACATTCCCATCATCACATTCGAAGATGTGCCAGGCTTTTTACCGGGCACCAACCAGGAACACCATGGCATCATCCGCTCTGGCGCCAAGTTGTTATACGCCTATTGCGAAGCCACCGTGCCGAAGTTGACGGTGGTCACCCGCAAGGCGTACGGCGGCGCGTATTGCGTGATGTCGTCCAAACACATCCGCAGTGATATAAACCTTGCGTGGCCCTCTGCCGAGATCGCCGTGATGGGACCCGATGGCGCGGTCAACATCATCTTCCGCAAAGAATTAGAAAAAGCAAAGGACCCCGTAGCAAGGAAAGCGGAATTGGTGGCGGATTACCGCGAGAAATTCGCCAGCCCCTACGTGGCGGCAGAACGCGGCTACATCGACGATGTGATCGAGCCGAAGGAAACTCGCCCGCGCTTGATCAACGCGCTGGAAATGTTGAGCAACAAGCGCGATACCAACCCGGCGAAGAAACACGGGAATATCCCACTCTAGGTTTCAGGTTTCAGGTTTCAGGTTTCAGGTAGTTGGAATGTGAAACTTGAACCATGCGGAGCATCCATGTTCAATAAAGTATTAGTAGCAAATCGAGGCGAGATCGCGGTGCGCATCATCCGCGCATGCAGGGAGCTGGGCATCGACACCGTGGCGGTCTACTCCGAAGCCGACCGACGCGGGCTACACGTCCGCTTTGCGGATGAGGCATACCTGCTCGGTCCCGCGCCTTCGCGCGAATCCTATTTACGCGCGGACAAGATCATGGACATCGCCCGCAAAGCCAATGTGGACGCGATCCATCCGGGCTACGGCTTCCTTGCCGAGCGCGAATCGTTCTCAGCCATGTGCGAAGAAGCGGGCATCGCATTTATCGGACCGAAACCCTCCTCCATTGCGGCGATGGGAGATAAAGCCGAAGCCCGCGCCACCGTCATCAAAGCCGGTGTGCCGGTGGTGCCGGGCACCGAAGATGTGGGCAACATGACCGACGACGAATTGCTTGCTAAAGCGACAGAGATCGGCTTCCCCTTATTGATCAAAGCCACAGCCGGCGGCGGAGGCAAAGGGATGCGCGAAGTGACCAACCTGGAAGAAATGCCGACCCTGCTCGCCTCTGCCCGACGGGAGGCTGAATCGGCATTTGGGGACGGCAACGTCTACCTCGAAAAATTGATCATCGACGCGCGGCATATCGAAATTCAAATCCTCGCAGATAAGCATGGCAACGTGATCCACCTCGGGGAACGCGAATGCTCCCTACAGCGGCGTCACCAGAAATTGTTGGAAGAAGCGCTCTCCTCCGCGTTGGACGACGATCTCCGCGCGAAGATGGGTGCGCTGGCTGTGAAAGCCGCCAAATCGGTGGACTACGTCAACGCGGGGACGATCGAATTCCTGCTCGACAAGAACAAAAACTTCTACTTCCTCGAAATGAACACGCGCTTGCAAGTGGAGCATCCTGTGACCGAAATGGTGACCGGCATCGACATCGTCAAGGAACAACTTCGCATCGCGCGCGGTCGCCCTTTGAGCTACGCACAAGACGAGGTGCAATTCAACGGTCACGCTATTGAGTGCCGCGTCAACGCCGAGGACCCCTACAACAACTTCATGCCGTCCACCGGGCGCATCACGCACAGCCTGCTCCCCACCGGTCCCGGCGTGCGCGTGGATACGGGGGTGTATCCTGGCTTCGAAATTACGCCATTCTACGACCCGATGATCGCCAAGTTGATCGTGTGGGGCGAGACGCGCGCGCAAGCCATCTTGCGCATGCGCCGCGCGCTCGAAGAGTATCGCATCGTCGGCGTGCGGACGAACATCCCCTTCCACCAGACGATGATGGATTCGCATCGCTTCATGGGCGGGCAATACGACACGCGTTTTGTGGAGGAACGCTTCTCGATGGAAGATGCGGAGGAAAATCGCCAGGATTTTTCCGAAGTCGCGGCGATCCTCGCCACGCTGGTTGAACACCACGAAACCGAAGTGTCATCGCAATTCGTGCAACGCAACGAACGAGATGCCAGCAACTGGAGGTGGGTCAGTCGCTGGGAAAGGATGCACAGGTAAACCATGAAATACGTTGCCACAGTGGAAGGCAAGGACTTCCTCGTCGACATCATCGACGAAAAACACGTCAGCGTGAACGGCAAGACGTACGAGATCGACTTCGTCACCGTGAGCGGACAGCCGGTCTACTCGCTGATCGCAGACGGTATGTCGCACGAGTCGTACATCGCGCGCGGCGATGAGAATTGGCAAGTGCTCCTGCGCGGGCGGTTATATCCCGTGGTTGTGGAAGACGAGCGCGAGAAGCGCTTGCGCGCCGCGGCAGGCGGGGGCGTCGCCGAAAGCGGCGAGTTCAACCTCAAAGCGCCGATGCCCGGGTTGGTGGTGGCAGTGCCGGTGGAAGACGGGCAGGAAATCAAAAAAGGACAGGTGCTTCTCATCCTCGAATCGATGAAGATGCAAAACGAGTTGAAATCACCGCGCGATGGGAAGGTCAGCCGCATCAGGGTCAAGCCTGGCGAAAGCGTGGAGCAAAAACAGGCGCTGTTGAGCGTGGTTTGATTTGATAGAGAGTGAATGGCAGTGTCTACCAAAACGTTTTTAACCACAGAGCACGCAGAGAACCTTGAGATTTTTTCTCTGTGGCGAAGAGGATTTTTACACACTTGTTTCGCCACTTCCGTAATTTGTAATATGCCCTAAAACGCCGTATACTGAAACCAGGCAAACTCTGAAAGGACAAACCTCATGCATAACCACCGTCATTCGCTTGAATGTATCCTCCCGGAACACATGCTGGAGCAGATCGCCACCAAAGGTTCCGACGCGCAGAAACAAATGGCAATGGACAACATCAGCGTTGTCTATCAATTACGGGCAGAACGCGCCATGCGCGCCAGCCTGGCTGATTTGTTCGCCCCCACCATGCCACGCGCCGCGGAGGGCGGCAAGGAACGCATCGTCTACGATGTGAAGCGCGGCACATCCCTGCCCGGCACAGCTGTGCGCCGCGAAGGCGACCCTGCCAGCGCGGACGCGGCGGTGAATGAAGCGTACGATGGGAGCGGCGTCACCTACGATCTGTACAAAGATGTGTACGGGCGCAACTCGATCAACAACAACGCCATGCGGCTCGACTCGAGCGTGCATTACCGCACCGGCTACGATAACGCCTTCTGGGACGGCAAACAAATGGTGTACGGCGACGGCGATGAAAACCTGCCCGCGGAGGATCGTCTGTTCAACCGCTTCACCATCGCCATCGATATCATCGGACACGAGCTTACGCACGGCGTCACGCAGTTCGAAGCCAAGCTCGTCTACTCGCAACAGCCGGGCGCGTTGAACGAGCACATGTCGGATGTGTTCGGCTCACTGGTGAAACAGTATCAATCGCGCCAGACCGCCGCCGAAGCGGATTGGATCATCGGCGCGGGTTTGTTCACCTCCAACGTGAACGGCTTCGGCATCCGCACGATGAAAGCGCCCGGCACGGCGTACGACGATCCCGTGCTCGGCAAAGACCCGCAACCCGCGCACATGAAAGAGTATGTGAACACGGCGAGCGATAACGGCGGCGTGCACATCAATTCCGGTATCCCGAACCACGCCTTCTACCGCGCCGCGATGGAGATCGGCGGATACGCGTGGGAAAAAACGGGGATGATCTGGTATGTGACCCTGCGCGACAAACTTGGCGAAAATTCTAACTTTCAGCAATGCGCGGACCTCACGCATCAGGCGGCGGGAGAGTTGTTCGGCAGTGGGAGCCTTGAGCAACAAGCCGTCAAAAACGGCTGGGCGGGAGTCGGCATCGCCATCGGCGGCGAAACGCCCGAGCCAAAAGGCTGTCTCGAAGCGACACTGCGCTTCCTCGGCGCGGCGTAAGTAAGCGCATGCCATTCTTCGGACGCTGTCGCGCGGGAGACCTTTCGGAACGCGAGGCATCCCTCAGGATGAAATAGCAAGGAGTTTCAAATGGACGTGGAACGAATCAAATTCGAACGCACCGGAGGGTTTGCAGGCATCCGCCTCGCGGCAGACTTCGACGTGAGCGACCTGCCCGACGATCTCTCGCAGACCTTGAGGGAGTTGCTCGACGCCCTCGATTTCCCCGAACTTCCCGCGAAACTTACAAGCGGCGAATCCGTGCCCGATGCATTCACGTACGTCATCACGGTGGAAGCGGGGAAATGGCATCACACGGTCATCACCGGTGACGCGCCCGAGGATGAGAAAATGCAGGAACTGTTGGAGCTACTCAATCGACTGGCGAGGAAGAAAATCAAAAAGCATTAAGAACAAGCCCCCGATAATATCGGGGGCTTGTTCTTCCGCGCCGCCACTCCCTGCGCCACGAATCCCGTCCCCCAGATGATGGCGACGAGGAAGAGGAGGAGGTCTGCTTTGAGACGCATGAGGTGGAAGGTCTTATAATTTGTTGTTGGATTGTGAGGAGAGATTTATAATGCTGTACATAGGCAATTATACAGCCTGTAGGCTGGTTAAGACAAAGTTGGCAAGAACCTTCGGTAAAAACCTAAATACGTTTTCCAAAATTAAGTTTCGTCTTCAATTAGCGTTTGCGTTTTCAAAATTAAGTTTCGGGTTTTTAGCAAAATTTCTGTTTCAATAAAGCCAAGTCTTTTAGCAGTGGCGTTTTCCAAATCTTTCGTGTTTTCAAATTGTGTCGGGGCTTCTAAATCAGCTTATGTTCTTCGGTCAAGGTTTCGGTTTGTAAAAGTTTTGATTGGTAAAAATTCATTCTATGGCAAAGTCATTTTTTGGCTTTGCATGGTTTTCAAAATGGGCTTCAAGGTTTTTCGTCGTGGCTTTGGTTTGCAAAAGTTCGTTTTATCAACAATGTCACTTTTTGGCTTTGCATGGTTTCCAAAATTGACTTCAAGTTTTTCAATTAAGGTTTTGGTAAATTGGGTTCGGGCTTTTTTTGTCAGGTTCAGCAAATCAGGTTTTGGCATTTTCAAAATTCGGTCATTGTTTTTTGGGCAAAATCATTGTCAAAAAGTTTGTCGGGTGTAAAATCTAGTCAAGTTGGTTGTGGTTCTGGTTTATCGGCAAAGAGTCTGGCATTCGTCGGTTCTTGCCAACAAAGCGTGCAGCGGATTTTTGGGAGTCTGCGGCTTCGAGAAGCATTTTTCTCGCTTCAAGTTTTTTCTACATCTCAAGCCTTTTCCCAGCCCGCCCAAAATCCGCTAACGCAAACCGTTGGGTGCTTGCCATTTGAATAGTAATCGGTATGGAAAACATAAATTATCCTTTCGTGATTTGGGCAGGTTTTGGGGTAATTGGTTGGTTTATTCTTGGAAGAAATCAATCAAAATTCCTTTTTGATGATTTGGCTGTTACAACTATCGTAACAGTCTTGATGGCATTTTTGCTTCCCATTTGGGGCGGTCCAATTTTTTTGCTCATAGTCTTATTGACACCCAATAAAAAAGTATGCGTTCATTGCAAACGAGTAGTTCCTGAGAAAGATGATATTTGCCGTTACTGCCAAGAAAGTTTTGATGTTTTACCATCTGAATTAGAAACCATAGCAAAAAATGACGAGAAAAGAAATCAAGAGATGGTAGAGTTGTCAACAAAATATGGCAAGTGGGATATTTATGCTTTGGCGTTGTTCTTTATCTCTGTCCCAGTAGTAGGTTATATATCTTGGTTGGCATTGGTAAAAATTAGCGATTTTCGATATTCTTTACTACCTCAATCAAATTACATGTTCTTGCCATTGCCTATATCATGGGGAATCATCGCTATATTTGTTGGTATTATCGGTTCAACCATACTTATGTACTTAATCATTCGTCTTTTGTTGGGAGATAAGTATTCAGAATATCAAAAATTTAACACGATGAAATCATCAGGAAACACAAATAAAACCTTTTATATTTTCTTTGGCGCATTCACATTACTCTGCATCATTGCATCAACTTTAATGCTTGATTACTACACAGTGGCATATCCAGATAAATTGGTTATCAATGAACTCTGGAATATAGGAGAAAAACAATATTACACTGACGTTGCTTCTATTCTTAGTTCAAAGCAGAAAAAGGAAGGAAGTAATCGCTTGGTATACATTGTCAAATTTACGAATGGATATAGATTGTCAACAAGTTGGGAAACAAATGATAGAGACCCTGAACAAATAAACAGTTTCATGGAGTATGTATCAGAACTAAGCGGTATTAAAATTAAAAATGTGCCAGCATTTACGGATGATGAGTTGCCATAATACAGTTTTCAGCAAACCCGCTCCCAACATTGCGCGCACCGGGCAAGTGCGGGCTTTGCCCTCACTTGAAGAGATTCAGCGCCTTCGGTATTTTCTATTTTTGGCTTTTATCTGCCAATTCCCGCACTTGCCAGTAACGCTTGCCGTTAAACTTTTTCAAAGAAATACAATTGAACCAATCCATTCTCCACATCGCCCTCGTTGTCCGTGACTACGACGAAGCCATTGCGTTTTACACTGAGAAACTTCACTTCACGCTCGTCGAAGATACCTACCAGCCCGAGCAGGACAAACGCTGGGTGGTGGTCGCTCCGCCCAACTCAACAGGGACAACCATTCTCCTTGCGAAAGCGTCCACGCCAGAGCAGGAATCCTTTATCGGGAATCAAGCAGGCGGCAGGGTATTTCTCTTCCTCAACACCGACGATTTCTGGCGCGATTACAACGAGATGGTATCGAAGGGAATCAAGTTCGTCCGCGAGCCGAAAGAGCAGCCGTATGGGATGGTCGCTATGTTCGAGGATCTGTATGGAAATTTGTGGGACTTGTTGCAGGTCAATAAGACGCATCCGTTGTTTGGACGGTGACGTGCGAGTGTTACAATTGATCGAGGAATTGACCCCCTTCCCGTCCTTCCCCCAAATCAAAATCGGATTTGGGGGAAGGGGAACAGATATTGCTAATGCAAACAATAAAAACCTCCGAACATGTGCTTACCCCTCCCCCATTTCCGTTCTTTGAAATGGGGGAGGCAGGGTGGGGGTCGGGGCTCTAAATGTACAACCTCCCCAAAATTGCCGAAGAAAAAGATGACGTGCGCGAAGCCGTCCTTCATGCGCGCGCGTACAAACCTATTTACGTCAAGATCAAAGTCAACTACGGATGCAACCTCAAATGCGAGATGTGCAAGCACTGGCGCGAGACGCGCGAGCCGCCCATCTCGATGAATCGCTTCCGCGAGATCATCTCCGAACTTGCAGAACTCGGTTGCAAGAAAATCCACTTCTCTGGTGGCGAGCCGATGCTTCGTCCGCAATTGCCTGACTTGGTGGAGCACGCGACTCAACTCGGGATGCGCGTCACACTCACGACGAACGGCACGCTGATTGATAAGGTCAAAGCCAAGCGACTCGTCGAAGCGGGTCTGCGCGGCGTGAACGTTTCGATTGACTCGCCGCTCCGCAAGATGCACGAAAAGATTCGCGGTGTCGAAGGCTCGTTCAAGCAGACGACGAAGGCGGTCTCGTTATTCAACAAATATTCACACAAAGGGAAATTGACCGTCCGCATCAACACAGTTGTCGGGCGATCCAATTATCAAACGCTCGCCACGCTCCCCAATCTCGCGCACGAACTCGGCGCGGACGGGATCAACTTAATCCCTGTTGACGATCACTGCGGCGAGCATTTGTCCATGCGGAAGAAAGACATCGCGCTGTACAACTCCGAGATCGCGCCGATCATCGAACAACGCGCCCAGGAACTGGGAGTCAATATCGCAGACGAGGATGCGTTCCCGTTTGGGAGAGGCGACTCCGAGGTCCGCTTGGGACGCGCTGGGCGATACGCATTCGGCTACTACAATAAATTTCCCTGCTACGCGCCGTGGACGCACAGTCTCATTGATTTCAACGGTCTCGTCTATGTGTGTTGCATGACGCGCGAACAAATCAAACCGCTGGGCGATGTGCGAAAACAATCCTTCACCGAAATATGGGAAGGCGCGGCGTATCGACAGATCCGCTTGAACATGCACCCGCCCGCGCTCAAGCCCTGTCAACGCTGCGATGATTTTGTTGTGGAGAATAAAAAGATTTGGGAAACGATTGGTCCGTATTAATTCTTTAAACACAAAGGACACGAAGTGCACAAAGTTCTTAAGCGTTAAGGCTTTTATTCCTTCGTGGCCTTAGTGTCCTTCGTGGTAAAAAACTTAACTCAAATCAGAAAACATATCCGCGCGGTCATCATCATCCCACGCGCTCGCTTGATTGAACGTATGCAGGTCGGCGGCGGTGAACGTCGCGGCAGCAATCGGCAACGCAACGGGCATATCTAGTCCCTGCTGACACGCCAAACATACTCGTCCCTCGCGCGTATTGTTCGTATGCTCATCGCAAAATCCGCGCCCGCATTTGATACACTTCCCCAACGACGGGTTGTCGCAACGATGCGGCACCAGATAACCGATCACCATTTCACATTGCACTGCGGATGTGTCTGCCATGAAAATTGCTCTCCTCACTGAAAAGTATACACCCGACATCGGCGGACTGGCAATCTCGTCTGAGCGACTCGCGCGCCTGTTAGCTTCTGCTGGATATGAAGTCCGCGTCTTTTCTCCGACGGGCAGTCTGCCCCCCTCCGAACAGCGGACTCTCCCTTCAAGCGGAGTCGTCGTCACGCGCTTCGGCTCACACAAACGCGCAGACGATACGCTCGTTGACTGGTTCGACCTCATCGTCGAAGAACACGCCCGCGAACCCTTCGACGTGCTTCACGCCTACTTCCTCACGCAAGCAGGATTCATCGCAACTCTTGCTGGACGATACTTGAACATCCCAAGCGTCGTCTCGATTCGCGGCAACGACGTAGACCGCGCCGCATTCGACCCTGCGAGATTCTCGCACACGATGTTCGCGTTGCAACATGCGAACGTAGTTACTGCCAACGCGCAAGAGTCGATTCGCAAAGCCAGAGCATTTTTTGATAGAGAAATCATTTTGATTCCAAACGGCGTGGATGCGAATCATTTCAAGCCGATAGATAAGAATCTCGCCTTAGTTGAGTCTCTCGGACTCTCCAGCCATGTCACCCTGAGCGATAGCGAAGGGTCTCCACGTCCAAACGAAAAGACTCTTCGGTCGCTAACGCTCCCTCAGAGGGACATGAATCCTGTAATCGGCTTCGTCGGTGAATTGCGCGAGAAAAAAGGGATGAAGACTCTCCTCTCTGCCTACGCGCAGGTCAACGCGAGACGCCGCTGCACCCTGCTGACGGTGGGAGAAATTCGCCACGGTGAAGACAGCCAAACCTTCGAACAGATGCGGGCGTCCATCCCCGAATCAAATATCGTAGTCACAGGCTACGTCTCGCCCAACGACCTGCCCGCGTATTATTCGTTGATTGACGTCTTCGTTCATCCGTCTCTGCACGATGGGATGCCGAACGCAATTCTCGAAGGGATGGCGTGTGAACGAGCCGTGATCGCAACGCCTGCTGGCGGGACAAAAGATATTGTGGAGGATGGAAAGAATGGTATGCTTGTCAACGTCAATGACGCAGACGCGCTGGCAGAAAAAATTCTTGCGTTGTTAGACGACCGTGAGAAACGCGAATCACTCGGTAAAAGCGCGAGAGAATTTGTGATGAACAATTTCAAACCAGAAAAAGAATTGAAAGCAAATTTGGAAGTATATCGAAAACTTGGGTTGAAAGTGTAAACCACCTGTTGCCATGTCATTCTGAATACTATGAAGCCGTCAAGGTTTTTTGAAAAACCAGGGGATTGACAGCAACATAGTTGGGAAGGTAGGGTTGTTGCGAGCGGACGACAGCACAAGCAATCTTGAGGATCTTGTTTTGGATGTTGTTGAGGCCAGTTTTTGTGCTTGCCATCCGCGACTTTGCGGTAAAAGTATTGCTGAAACTGCTTTTTGTGCGTACGCACGGAGCAGGCCGCCAGATAAAGGAGTTTGCGTAACTTTGGAGGTCCAAAGTGTCGTGAAGTTGGAGCCGAGTAGACGGAAGAGCCACTTTCATGCTTGATCGGGCAGATGCCGATGAAAGCCGCCAAACTTCTTGGATCGAGTGTTTCCTGCATGAGGATCAGTAAGTGAGCGGCGAGTTGCAGCCCGATGCCAGGCACCGTCATGAGCAAGAGCAGGGTCTGTTTGAAGGTTGGATCGCTTTCAATCAAACGACGGATTTCCTTATCGATCTCTTTGATGGACTTGGTAATCTGCTCGATCATGTTCTGGTGAGAGTGCTTGGCAAGTTCAGACGAGACCTTCTTGCGGTGGATCGCGTGCAAGGCGTTCTTATGTCCCGTCAACTGTACCGAAAAGTGCTGGCGCGTGGTCAACAGTAGCTTGACTTGCTCCAAAATCTCGGCTCTCGGTTTCCACAAGGAGAGTTTGTCCGCATAGCGGCAGGCATACTCGGCGATATACTGGCAGTCCAGTTCATCGGTTTTGGAAGCGTTCACAGGAAACTTGCGCTGGATGTTCAACGGCGGTTCGACCGCCACCGAATAACCACTGGCATATAGGAAGTATGCCAAGCCTTCACTATAGACGCCTGTCGCTTCCATACACACCACGGTGCTTTCGGTCTTCAGGTTGTGTTCCTGCAACCAGCCGAGAAAGGAGACGAAACCATTTTCGTCATTCTCGAATTTCGTTGGTTTGACCGTGACTTTCCAAGGCTGTGTTCCAACACTGGCCATGAAAGAAGCGGATGCAATATCGACACCTACAAAGGATACAAATGTTGTCATTCTGAACCTCTTTTGGACTTGGGTATTGGGTTTGCCAACTTGTGAACGTGCATTCTCCATTACTAGCCTTTCAGGCTTGAATACTGATCAAGCATAGTTCACAACAAGGGCTGGGTCTGCTTCAGAATTTGAGTTTGACTCGGCGTTTGCCTCGTGAGCGGCTCTAGACTTGTTCAGCCCTTGTTTGGCAACTCCAATACTACTTCAAGTCTAATGGAGCGGAGCGAAGAATCTACGACATCGACGTAGAGACTCTTCGCTGGCGCTCAGGGTGACATAACATGAAAAGGAAGTCCACATGGCATATTATTTGGTCACAGCCAAACCGATTCAATCGAAGATGAACGATCTGCGCAAATGGCTCGACTCGGGCGAGATCCGCGCGATGCGCCCGTTTGGTAACGCCTTGCAAATGGGACTCGACAACGCTCGCTGGCAAACCGAAGGCATAGCAATTTGGGAGGAGGAAGATTATTGTGTCCCGCCGCTGGCACAGGAACGTGCCGCAGTTCTGGATGACTATTTCACTGAATTGAATGTTCAATATGTGAGCAAAGGCGAAGGGTGGAAACGAATCGAACCTTTGAAGATGCTTTGGGAGAAGAATGACTAAACTTTTTGAATCGACAAACTCCGTCAAGTCTGAGTTGAACAAGCAAAAATATATCGCTTCTGGCGAGATCGCCACGATTGTGTACCTCGCGCAGAAGTTAGGAAAGCCGCTCCTCACCGAGGGACCTGCAGGCGTCGGCAAGACGGAACTCGCCAAAGCCATCGCAGGCGCGACGGGACGGGAATTGATCCGCTTGCAGTGTTACGAAGGGTTGGACGAATCGAAAGCGTTGTACGAATGGGAATACTCGAAGCAATTGCTGTACACGCAACTCCTGCGCGACAAGTTGAACGACACCCTCGGCAAAGCGGACTCGCTATCCGAAGCCGCGGATAAACTCGCCAAAGAAGAAGATGTTTTCTTTTCTGAACGCTTCCTCTTGCAGCGTCCATTGTTGAAAGCGATTTTGAGCGAACAACCATCTGTGTTGCTGATTGACGAAATTGACCGCGCCGACGCGGAGTTCGAAGCCTTCTTGCTCGAAGTATTGAGCGACTTTCAAGTGTCTGTGCCAGAGTTGGGAACGTTGACCGCGAAGCATCGTCCGTTCGTGATTCTCACATCGAACAACACGCGCGAACTTTCCGAAGCGTTGAAGCGGCGCTGTTTGTATCTGTTCATTGATTACCCGACATTACAGGAAGAACTTGCAGTCGTGAGACTCAAAGTCCCAGATTTGAATCCGAAACTGGCGCAACAGGCTGTGGAGTTTGTGCAACGCCTCCGCAAAGGAGACATGCGCAAGTCCCCGTCCATCAGCGAGACATTGGATTGGGCGAACGCGCTCGTCGCGTTGAACGCATCCAATTTGGATAAGGACACGCTCGAGGATACGATCTCAGTTTTGTTGAAACACGAAGCCGATTTGCAAAAGGCGAAGCGGCAATTTATCAATCCGCCACCGCCGCCTAAGCCGAGGGCTGACGATCTCGGGAGATTTACAAATAATTAGTTTTTCTCTGCGGAGAACAACGAAAATTAACCGCAAAGAGCGCGAAGCACGCCAAGAAAACCTTTTTAAATCTTTGCGGCCTTAGCGTGCCTAGCGGTTCAAAAAAGGTCGAATATGGAATCTCGCATCCTTCAACTCATCTCAGCCTTACGCGCGAGCGGGGTGCGCGTATCACTTGCCGAATCTGCCGAGGCGTTTTCGGCGGTGGATATCATGGGGATTCAAGACCGCGAAGAGTTTCGGTTATCTCTGCGCGCCACGCTGGTCAAAGATCTGAAAGACATTCCCGTTTTCGATAAATTATTCCCATTGTTCTTTGGGACAGGGACGCCGCCAATGATGGGCGGAAATCCGTCCGACGATATGACGCCTGAAGAGGCGCAGATGCTGGCGGACGCGTTGCGGCAGTACACGGAGAATCTCCGTCAGCGGATGCAGAGGCTTATGAGCGGCGACCAGCTATCCCGTGCGGAGCTGGAAGCGTTGGGTCAGATGGTCGGACTGAATCAGATGGACGACCTCCGTTATCAAAATTGGATGGCGCAACGGATGATGCGCGCGCTGGCGTTCCCCGAAGTCCGCGAGGCGTTGAAAGAGTTGATGGAACAACTCCAGCAGATGGGTATGAGCCGCGACCGCGTCGAGCAAATGCGAAATATGATTCAGGAAAATTTGCAGGGCATGCGAGAACAGATCGAACAATTCGCGGGCGAACGCATTGCCGAGAATATGAGCGAGCGACCGTGCGGCGAAGGCGTGGACAATTTGATCAACCGTCCGTTCCACGCGCTGAGCGATGCCGATAAAAAAGTTTTGCAAAACGAAGTGAAGCGACTCGCCGCCATGTTGCGAACGCGGATCGCGTTGCGGCAAAAGCGCGCCAAAAGCGGACAACTCGACCCGAAGGCGACCATCCGCGCGAATTTGAAATATCACGGCGTGCCGATGGAGATCAAACACAAAGACCGCGTGCGCAAACCGAAGATCGTGGTCATTTGCGACATCAGCACCTCGATGCGATTTTGTTCAGAATTGATGTTGAGTTTTCTTTTTGCACTGCAAGGACAAGTACGCAAGACTCACGCGTTCGCGTTCATTGATCATCTCGAATCGATCTCGGAGGATTTCAGCGGCTCGAACGCGGACGAGGCGATCGCGTCCGTTTTGTGGCGGATGCCCAGCGGAAGTTACAACACCGACCTCGGCTGGTCGCTCAACGATTTTCAAAGCGAATACATGGACACGCTCAACGGGCAGACAACGCTCATCGTCGTCGGCGACGGGCGCAATAATTATTATGATCCGCGCCTCGACATTTTCTCCACGATGAGCCGCCGCGCCGCGCGGACGATTTGGCTGAATCCCGAACCTCCATATCTCTGGCACGGTGACAGCGACATGCCCAAGTACGCGCCGATGTGCAACAATGTGTTGAAGGTCAGCAATTTGAGGGAGTTGGCAGAGGCGGTGGATTCGTTGTTGGCGGGGTAGTTCAGTGAAAGTGAGCAGTGATCTGTAAACAGTTATCAGTTGGGTTTATAATTTGGGAGGATACACGACATGGAAACCATCGAATTCGAATGGGACGATGAAAAAGCCGAAGATAACGTTAACAAACACGGCGTTAGTTTTGAAGAAGGAGCGACCATCTTCAACGACCCGATGATCGCTACGGTGTTTGACCCCGAACATTCAAAGCGCGAAGAACGGTATATTTCCATCGGGGTTTCCGTTCAAGGTCGCCTATTAGTCGTTGTGCACACCGAACGAGAAGAAAGAATTCGATTGATCAGTTGCAGAAAAGCAACGAATGGTGAGAGAAAAACCCATGAAAACAACTAACAAGAAAAAGAAAAATGACGAAATGCGCGCTGAGTACGATTTCAGCAAAGGCGAACGTGGAAAATTCTATCGTCCGCTGGAAAAAGGCTATACCGTTCGCGTAAATCACAAAGATGGAACGACCACAGTCAATCATTACGCGCTAACGGAGGGTTCTGTATTACTTGCTCCCGACGTGCGCGAGTATTTCTCTGATTCGCAAGCGGTCAACGAAGCCTTGCGCTCTTTGATCCGCTTGACAGAGAAAATGCCCGCGCGAAGATACAGCACACAAAGGTCAACCGCGCGGCAGGTGGCGGAAAAGTAGCACGATGACAGCGACATGCCCAGGTACGCGCCGATGTGCAACAATGTGTTGAAGGTCAGCAATTTGAGGGAATTGGCAGAGGCGGTGGATTCGCTGTTGGCGGGGTAGCATTTATGGAGAAAAATGGAAATCGATATTGCTCTCTCGAATGCAATCAAAAGCTTAGATGGCTTGTCTGTTGGCGACTCGTTTGGCGAGCTATTCTTTCGTCGTTCTCCGTTCGAGACGGCATTCGCCGATCTACCACAGACTTTTTGGAACTGGACAGATGATACACATATGGCTCTGTCTATTGTCGAAATTCTCAAGGAGTTCAACCGAATCGATCAAGACGAATTGATTGCATTGTTTGCCAAAAGATACAAGCAAGATCCTAATCGCGGATATGCGGGAGGCGCCCATCGCCTGCTAGGTAAAGTTGCAAAAGGAGGGAGCTGGCGGGACATTTCTCCGACCCTGTTCGGCACTGGCTCTTTCGGAAATGGCAGCGCCATGCGCGTCGCGCCGATTGGCGCTTTCTTCTACAGCGATCTTGATCGAGCAAAAAAGGAAGCGGAATTATCCGCAGAGGTTACTCATTACCACAGTGAAGGGAGGGCTGGGGCTATAGCAGTCGCGGTCGCCGCCGCGATTGCAACCAACCGACCATTTCCAAAAGGAAATGACTTTCTAAAGGCTGTGATTCCCCACATTCCCGATGGAGTGGTAAAGACTAACACCGAGTTGGCAATGCAAATTCCATCCGACGCGATCATTGACGCAATGAAACAACTGGGTTCAGGAGAAAAAGTTTCAGCGCAAGATACGGTTCCATTTTGTTTGTGGAGCGCCGCGCACCATTTGGATGATTTTGAAGATGCATTATGGAATACAGCCAAGGGCTTGGGAGATGTCGACACTACATGCGCCATCGTCGGTGGGATCGTAGCTTTATCGGCACCTGAAATTCCTCAAGCATGGCTTGCTCGACGGGAACCTTTGGGATTAACTTTTTAACCATTCAAATTTCAATTCAACCAGTCGTATAATCCTCCTCATGGCAAAAGCAAGCAAGCCCAAACCGCCAGCCGACGACGAAACATCACAACTCTACAACATTCTCACCCGCGCGAACCAGATCGCCAGCAATACCGAGCTGGACGATCTCCTCAACCAGATGCTCGACCTCATCATCGAGGTCTGTGGCGGGAACGCAGGCACGCTTTACTTGCTCGACTCGGAACAAGACGAACTCATTTTCAAAGTTATTCGGGGACCCAACAGCGACCACAGTTTAATCGGCAAACGGATCAAAACGAACGCGGGCATCGCAGGCGCGACGATGGCACAACTCGATCCGCTCGTGATTGAAGACCTCGCGCGCGATCCGCGCTGGCAAAAAGTGTCGCGCAGTTCAGAGGGGCTTCGCAACGTCATCTCCACTCCCCTGCTCTTGCGCGGCAAACCCATCGGCGTCGTGCAAGTTTTCAATTATTCCCACACGCCGCTACAAATCATGCAGATGCTCGGCGCGCGGATGGCATCCGAGATCGAGAAAGCGATGTTGCTGGAAGCCAGTCAACAACGGACAGCGCGACTCGAAGCGTTGATTGACATCATCGGGATCATCGGTTCGAATCTGGACCGCGACCTGGTTCTCCACCTCATCGTTCGCTACGCCCGCGACTTGCTCCACGCCGAACACGCGTCGTTATTCCTCATTGACGAAGAGCGCAACGACATTGTCTTGCACATCTCCTCAAGCGAGTCGAAGGTCCCCGCGCTGCGCGTCCCACGCGGACAGGGAATCATCGGCGCGGCAATCGAAAGCGGCGACATCATCTTCGTTCCAAATGTTCACGCAGATGATCGACACTTCAAAGACGCTGAACCCATCACGGGAATCACAACCACCTCATTGATCGCTGTTCCTCTCATCACACAAGCGGTTCAACTCGGACAGGAACTTGGGTCCGCCCAACCGCAGATCATCGGCGGGCTTGAAGCCATCAACCGCGTGGACGGCTACTTCACCACCGAAGATGCCGATTTACTACAAACGTTGGCAAAGCAAGCCGCGACGGTTTTCCAGATCGCCAAACTCTACGGCGACGCGAACGAACTCTTCCTCGACACGATCCAAGCCATGGTCGCCTCCATCGACGCGAAAGACCCGTACACGAACGGACACTCGCAACGCGTCAGTGAATTTTCGGTTGCCATTGGCAAACAAATGAAACTCTCTCCTGAGATCATCCATCAACTGCGGATTGGCGCATTACTCCACGACATCGGCAAGATCGGCATCCCCGATACCATCCTCAGCAAGCCAGGTCATTTGACGGAGGATGAAATCAACACGATGAAACAACATCCCGCCATCGGAGCGAGCATTATGCAAAACGTGCGGCTGTTGCGCAACGAAATCCCTGCGCTGGCGGAACATCATGAACACATCGATGGGACGGGTTACCCAAACCACCTTACGGGCGACCAAATTTCACTGTTCGGAAGAATCGTCGCCGTCTCCGATGTGTTCGACGCGCTGACCTCCGACCGTCCCTACCGCGCCGCGCTCGACGTGGAGGAAGTCTTGAACAAAATGCAAAAAGATTCGGGTTCGCATTTCGACGACGCATGCGTGCAGGCGCTCATCAAAGCCTATCTCGCGGGCGAGATCAAAACACAAAAAGACCGCGCGGCATAAACGATTTTGTAAAGCGATTCGCGCTTTTGCTGGCTTCCCCATTCGGCAATCGCTTGGTAAGATACCCCCCATGCCTAAAATTCTCATCGTGGACGACGATGTCACCATCACCAACTTGATGCAAGTGCTTGTCAGCATGAACGGACACCAGCCGACGACGGTCAACGACAGCCTGAAAGCCATGGAGACTGCTCATTCTGTGAATCCCGACCTGATCACGCTGGACTTGATGATGCCCGACCTGACAGGTTTTGAATTGTGCGAACTCCTGCGTAACGATCCAAAGTTTGCAAAGATTCCGATTGTGATCGTCAGCGCGAAGGATGATGCCGAAAGTAAAGCGAAAGCCAAAAGCGTCGGCGCGACGGATTACATCACCAAGCCCTTCGGCATGGATGAGTTCATCGGCAAGATCAAATCTTTGACGAGTTAACTACTTTAGACCTCACAGGTCTTGAAGACCTGTGAGGTCTTTCTGTTTGGTGTACACTTGGGGACATGCCGCCACTTCCCCTCTTTAAACATACTTTCACAGTTCCACAAAGCGCCATTGACGAGTATGGTCACGTCAATAACGTGATCTACGTGCAATGGATGCAGGATGCCGCCACCCGTCACCCGCAGGCGATTCCCGAATTCAAGCAACCCGAAAATACGGGATGGTTTGCGCGCGAACATCGCATTGAGTATCTCGCGCCTGCTTTTCTCGGCGATGAACTCGAAGTCCGCACGTGGATCGCTGAGGAAAAACTTTCGCGAGCGGTTCGCAAGTATGAATTCGTCAGGACGGCTGATAACAAGGTGATTGCCAGAGGCCAGACGTTGTGGTTCTTCGTCAACCTAACTACAGGCAGACCTCTCCCAATCCCCGCTGAAATCATGGCATTATTTCCGATTGTTCCCGACGAAAATCCCACATGATTCATCCTGCGTATTGCTGCCGCAGAGTCACGAAGACGCCGAGAAAATATTTTTATTATTTCTCGGCGTCTCTGTGGCTTGACCGTGTAACGTCAATTATTTACTCGCGTTCCAGGCTGTTCTTGCGCAAGTGCGACATAAATGTCGCATTACGAGAGACAGTAACGTCAATTATTTAACCAGGATTATTTTTCCAAACGTGCGCGGATCGGTGTAGATGCGTGTCGCCGAAGTGGACAGCATCACTTTCTGCTGTGTGCTCGCGCTGTCCGTGTCGCTGAGGCTGACGTTCATCCCAAATACCGCCCCTTCGGAAAGGGTGATGTCTTTGAGGAGCTCCTTCGGGATGAATACCTCCAAAATGTAGCCATCCTCGGTTTGGACCTGAGCCTGCTGGATCGCAATGACGTTCGAGGCGTCGGGTCCATTGAACCAAGCGAAGGCAATCGGGGGAACGCCGGCAAAATCGCCGACCGAGACGCCGATCTGGTAATCGTCGTTGTTCATGCCCGGGTTGTTGTAATCTTTTTCGAGTTGCGTATCAAACTGCCACTCGGCATAATCTCCGTGCCAGAGATCGGTATCGGCGACGGTTTGATAATGCACGTCGTCCACCACCTTGAGGGCAAAATACAATCCTTCCTCAGACCAGCCTTGCCAGACTTCGGCGGATAAGTCTTGCGGTCCCTTCCAACTATCTGGCGCGACCGTATGAGCGATCTGCGAGGCGTCGTTCAAGACGAAACTCGGCTCGGCGGACCAATCGTCTAATTTGCCGTCAATTGTGATTCCGCTGATCCTATGGAGTTCCATCGTGAAGGGGCGCGGAACTAATAACGCATTGGGGCCTACCGTCGGGACGATATGAGGCAAGCCGCCCTTCTCAAACCCGGTCTGGATCGCGTCCAGCATATCATCGTCGCCTTGACTCAATTCCCAGATCATCACGCCGCCAAGTCCCTGATCTTTTGCGTAGCCCGCTTTTGCGGCAATCGATTCGGGGTCTTCGTAACTGATGAAGATTTTCGTGGAGGGGTTGTACAACCACGGAACCTGCGACTCGTCGTTCCAATAGCGGGTATACGTTTCAAAGTAATCGGCTTTGAGTTCGGTATAGTAAAAAGAACCCGCTTCGTATTTACCGGGCGCGCCGCCTGTATTGGACTGGAACAAACCGTTATTCTCTTCAGGCACGCCCTGCCATCCATGTCCATAGAACGGGACGCCTAACACGATCTTCTCCGGCGGGATGCCTGCAGTCAAGTAGTTGCGGATGCTGGCATCCACCGTTTGAGAGGCGCTGCCGGGGTCGCCGGATGAACTATACAGCGGAGCATTGAAATTCGTCTTGGCTTCCCAAAGTCCGTGCAGGTCATACGCCATCACGTTGATCCAGTCGAGAGACTGACTCAACTTCGCCCATTCATAGTTGGAGTTGTTATCGCCCCCGCCCGGCGCGGCAATCGTCAGCAGGTACTTCTTGCCGTCCGCTTTGCCGAGTTCATCCAATTGACTGCGGAATTCCGCCAACAACAACGTGAAATTCTCTTTATCTTCCGGGCGCGCCCTGTCGGGTTCCTCGCCGCCGCTGACCGGGTATTCCCAGTCAATGTCAATACCGTCGAAGACACCTTTGTATTGTTTGAGGAACAAGTCCACGCACGAAGCGACGAACGCCTTGCGAGATTCGTCCGTCAGCGAGGCGTCGGAGAAATTTTCCGACCAGGTCCAGCCGCCTATTGAGATCAGCGTTTGAATGTGCGGATATTTTTCTTTCAGTTGCAACAATTGATTGAAGTTTCCATGCAGAGCGGTGGGATCGGTTGAATCGTCTTTCCCATTGACGCTTTCTTTCGCGGTGTATATCCGCCCAGTATCGGCGGCTATATCGCCAAGGACGCATTTGCCATCGTCAGTCACATTGGCAAATGCGTAATTGATATGAGTGAGTTTGTCCGCTGGGATGCTGGAGACGAAATAGCCTCGTTGATCGGCAACCCATTGGGCATAATATCCGACCACGCGTTTGCCTTCGGCTAAAGAAGGCGTTGAGTTACAACCGCTCAGAATATTTGCCATCAACAACACCAATAGGACACAACTTATTTTGCGCATGCTTTATCCCTTCATGACGATCGGTTTGGTTTGATTCGACTTCAACAGATTTTTCCCAACACATTGGAAAGGAGTGTATCACAAGCATTCTGAAAAAACCTGACAGGTTTCCGCATAACGGTTATTAATCGCGCTCTGCGTCCACGGTATGATTTCTGATGGCAACGACACGCGTAAAACTTGTCAGGTTTTACGCCAGCAGTTTCTGATACACCTTCAACAACTTCTTCTGCGATTCGTGCCATGTGAATTTCGTGAGCGCCCGTTCGGAGGCGGAGTCGGCTAATCGTTTCGATAAGTCGAAATCGTCGAGCAAGGTCAACGCTTGTTTTGCAAGATCATCGGGGTCGTTCGGCGAAAACAACAACGCGTCCACATCTTCGCGGGCGAGTTCGCGGACGATGGGCAGATTCGACGCCAACAGCGGACGCCCGCCCGCCATGTATTCCAACACCTTGATGGGACACGCGCCTTGCGTGACGTTGCGGTCGTTGAACCCCAGCGGGGCGACGCAAATGTCCGCGCTGGCGATCAATGCTGGGATTTCATGATGCGGCACGGCAGGCTGGACGATCACGTTCTCTTCGACGCCCAGTTTGCGGATCTGCTTCGCTAAAAATTTTCTCTGCCTCGAACGCCCGCGCCCGACGATGTGGAGTCGAACCGCTCGCTGTTCGAGAATCTTCGGCAAGGCTTTGACTACGACTTCGAGTCCCTGCCAATCGGCGAGGGTGCCGATGTACAACAACGTGGGGATTCGTCCCTCGCGGCTGGGCAACGGCGAGGCGGAAAAATCCGAAGGGCTAACTCCGTTCGGGATGACTGTGACCAGCCTCAAGGGGAGTCCGAGCGAGGCGATGTAGTCGCGCGTCACATTCGAGGGGCAGATGATCGCATCCGAAAGATGAAGAGTCGCAATCTCCTGTTCTTTGATCTTGGTCAGCAACTCCGAATCGATTCCAGGGTAATGATATTTGAGTTCAATCGAGGGAAGTCCGTTGACTTCAAAGAGGGTTTTGTAGCCGAAGCGTTTTTTGTTCTGCGCGATGGCAAGCCCATCCCAGATGTTTCGATAATGCGCAACATCGTACTCGTGATGCAAGGCGAGATGGTTGAAGACCGCCTTTCCAAAATGCGTGGCGCGCGCCAAAAAATTTTGCGAGACGTCTTGCGAGATGCGCGTGACTCGCGCACCTTCGATCGCGTCTTCGGTCGGGAGCGCGCCGTCATTCGGCGTAACCAAATGGACATCAAATTGCCCATTGACCAACCCGCGAATGTTATGCAAAATATGTGTGGACGCGCCCTTCGGGCTGGGCACGACATCGAAGGCGGTATAGAGTACGCGAGGCATGACAAGATTATAAACGAGGAGATTCTATGGAATTTGTTTTGTGCGGAGGCTTACTATTTGCAGTGATCGTGTTCTTCTATTTATTGAACACCGCGCGCAAACGCGTCAGCGAAACAACGTCGCTCGGCAAAAAACAACTCCTGCCTGTTTACATCTCGCTCGCCGACAAGCCCACCTCTATCATTCAAGGGATGAACAAACTCCGCTTCGACGTGAACAAAACGGAAAAGGCGGGCGACAAATGGCGTTGGATTCCCATGATGATTTTTTTCGCAGGCATTGGCTTGATGCTCATTGACGGCATCCTGCTTTTGCTCGGATATTTTTCGTTCGTCTTCACGGGCGGCGGCATCGCGTTGTGGATCGCCGCCATTGTGATGGCGCGCGGATTGCGGAAAAGCGATTCGTACGACATCTCGACTCGCTACAACGGCACGCGCGACATCCTCTACACGCTTCGCGACGACCTCAAGCCTGACTCGACCTACTTGGGCCATCTCGACCTTACAGGTTCCCTGCTCCCCACCAAAGTAGCGCGTTCCGCCAACGACGCGCAAGGGCGCACGACCGAATACTTCCGCGACGAGTGGCTCGCGCTGAAAGCAAAACTGTATGACGGTAGTATTCTCCGCGTTTCGGGAATCCAAAAATCGAAGAAGCGAAAATCGTATTGGAAGCGCAGTCGCATCAGCGGCAAGATGAAGAGCAAGCCTGAAAAGTTCAAAGGCACCGCGCACGACTTGAAAGTCCGCATCGTGCCGAACCCCGAAGTGTATAAAATTGCCAAGACCAGCGACGAGTTCAAACAGGGACTCAACATCGGCAAGTTCACCATTAGTCAATTAAGCACCGAAGGCGGCATGGTCTCGTTCGTCGCCAATTCACCTTTTGAAGAAGTGGAACATGAAAACATCTTGCAAATCCTCAAGTCGGCATACACTCTCCTGCAAAGAAAGGCGGCGTAAATGAGTCGCAAAATTATCCCGTTCGTGGTTGCATTCGTTCTGGTCTGTCTCGTGATGGTGGTTGCCGCGTTGTTCTCGTTCAGCGGACTGGCGAAGGCGGAGAAATTCGGCGCGTCGCAAATCTGGTCGCAGAGTTACGATACCGCCGAAAGCATGAAGGTCATCAACTTGATGGGCGATGACAACGACGAACTCTTCATCCAAAACGCGCAGAACGTGACCATCTTCGATGGCGGTGGAAATATTCTGTTCACGAAAGACTATCAATACCCGAAGACCACGCTCGGCGACGTGAACGGCGACAACCGCGAAGATGTGGTGGTCTTTTATCTCGGCGACTTGGGTTATTCAGTGGACACGATCATTGACGGACAAGCCACCACGCTCGCGCAAAGCCTGACTGTCGGACTCCCCGCGCGCGTTGCGATCCTACGCTTCCCCTCTGGACCTCAAATTGTCCTCGGCGATTCTGGCGGCGGACTTCAATCGTTGAGTCTCAGCGGTCAACCCTTGTGGAATTACTCCGTCGGCGGCGAAGAGATTCGCGGACTCGACGACGCGCTCATCAACGGTCAAACACATCTCGCCGCCGCGTCGCATGACGGCTCGGTGGTGGTTTTAGATGAAGATGGGCAAAAAGTTTGGGAGGCGGACCTGGAGTCCCTGCGGAGGATGCGCGCGTTCGACTTCAACTCCGATGGGAACAGCGAAATCCTGACGGGCGGCGAGTTCGGCGCATTCGTCGCATTATCCGCACTGGATGGGAGTCAAATTTATTCGCAAAGTATGGGACAGGCAGTGTCCGAGATCCGCGAAGTGGAATTGAACGGCGACCCGTCGTCGCGCGAGTTTGTGGTCGGCGGGAAAGACGGCGGCGTGTGGGCGTTTTCGATCAACGGCGGCGCGGTGAATCAAATGTGGACGGGTTCGCTTTCGGACAAGGTCACTGAAATTTCTGGCATCGACGTGGACGGCGACGGCGCGGAGGAAGCGGTGATCGGCGACGATAGCGGGACTGTGGCTGTGTTCACGGGCGACGGCTCGCGCAACAATTTAGAAAATCACAGCACGGGCATCACGCGCATCGACGTGGGCAGACTCAACGGCGAACGTTATGTGGTGATCGCGGATTATAACGATGTGCAAGTGAACAAGGTCAATTTCAATTCGATACCAGGATTTCAATACACGCCGTTGGTCGTTGGCGTGATCGTTTCGGCGTTCATTTTGATCATCGCGGCGATCCTTGCTTCGATACCGAAGAAACCTGAATTGAAAGTGTCGTTCCAAGATAAAAGCAGGGAATCGCTCGAAGCCGAACGCCGCATGTTGAAAGAGTCAATTGCGGATGTGGAACGCTTGCGCAAATCGGGCGAGGTGACAGGCGACGCCTACCTTGCGCGACTCAAACGTCTGCGCGGCGATCTCGCGGACAACGAAACCGCGTTCAAAACTGCGGGCTTCCCCATCAAAGTGGAAACGATCCAGTGCCCCAACTGTGGCGGCACGCTCGAACTCGGCATGGACAAGTGCGAGTATTGCGGACAGGTGTTGTTGTCGTAGGAGTAAACAGATTTCATCAGGCACGTATCCCAAAATACTCAGGAAATAGAACCGAAGCTGTAAAGCAGAAGTTAAACAAGACAGACACCCTATGGCGACGGGTGTCTGTCTGTTTTCAAGGATGTTTACCGTATCGTTGTTTGGTTATTTGTCAGCGCGGATTATTGCTCGTGTACAACGCCAGCATATTTCCTGTTGGGTCTCGAAAGATGCCAAACCAGCCAAAGCCGGGAATCTCCTCTTTGGCGCGCACAACCTTGCCGCCGAGTTGTTCCACTTGTTTCAAATCGGCTTCGATGTCGTCGCTGTCAATATAAACGATCACTTGTCCCGCCGGGAATTCTTGCGAAACGTTGGGGAATCCGCCGCTGGAAACGGCATCGCCTGATTCCCACAGGGTGTAATTCATTTCAGGAATCGGCGTGATCTTCCACCCGAACAACTCCCGATAGAACGCTCCAGCCGCGGCTTGCTCGGCGGCGGGAATTTCAACATGGACAATATTCCGTTTGGACATGGTTACTCTCCTTTTTGGTTGACGCGATTCTAGAATATATGTTCTAACCTGTCAAGCGTCAGATGTGGGAATGCTATGGCTTTACCAAAGTAGAGAAAAAGGTGTGGTGAGTAGGGCAAAGGCTTGTGAGATGTGCGCGGCAAACCAGCGACGGGCGTGAGCGGCATTATGAAATTTAGCCTGTCGAATGAGAGCCAAAACAAGATTGTTGAGGGGCCATGACTTTTCCAGTATTGCCGACAGTCATGCAGTAGCATCTTCTTTGAAAGTGACATCTCTGCGATAATGCAACCCGGTCTCAATGCCCCAATGGGCGCGGCAATATGCAAGAGGCGGGCGGGAGTGGCTTGGGTACGGGTCAAACTGGTAATGCCGAATTCGATTTCATGGGAAGTACGGTAGCAGCGTCCAGAACGCCACCATTGGAATTGACGTTCCAAACGGTAGACTTGCGCCAGACCCGTCGAATAGGGGTGAGCTTTCACTGGTGGTCATCGTGCGAGTTTCAAGGCGGCCATGCCCTTTGTTGACTTTTTGAGCCGTGAGGAAATCGGTCTGGATTTTCCCCAAAACCAGGCTTCGGATATTCAGGGGCAAAGAGTTGCTGAATGTGTTGGTATAAGTGCAATGATTTTCCTTGACTGGCAGAACATAGTCGCCGCCTTGGGCCACAATCTGAGTGGCTAGGGCTCTTTGAGTGTGAATCGCATCTGCGGTGACCACTTTGTGTGAGATTTCCACAGGGTGTAGGGCTTTGGAGGCTTTCGTGATTTCATTTTCTTTGCGACCCACTTCCACCTGCGACAGTACTTTTGCCTGTTCCACATCATAGACCTCAACAAATATTCTCCCGCCTCTTCATCCTTCTTGCGCATGCCGGCACCGCCTTCCCATCCAGCGCATACACTTCCCCCCACCACCCTGTTACCCCCCACCCAAGCTGCTCCTGATGGCCCAATCCGCAATTTCCATCGGTCGATCACGCCACACAACTTTGCCAGCACAATGATCATCAGCACAGTTTCCAGACGGTAACGCTTCCCGGCCGAACATCCGTTACCCCCCCTCCCACCCCCCCTCGCCCACCCCCCCCCCCCCCCCCCCCCCCTCCCCATTTTAGTCCTCCTGGTCTTTTGCTTGTCTCTACTCGCAATTGTACCGAGAAGGATCTACTTTTTGCTCTTTGTCAACCTACTTTGGTAAAGCCATAGTGGGAATGCGGAGGAGAGGCGACCCAGATGTAAGGCGGGGCGAAGCGCTATTCGTATTTGAGCGCCAGCACGGGGATCATCGTCGCGGCTCGCAGGGCGGGATAGAGTCCAGAGAACATCCCCACCAGGGTTGAAAACACGAGCGCGAAGATGGGCAACCAAAGCGGGGTAGACACCGCAATGCTCAGCGGCGCGCCTCCCTGCTCGCCGGCTTGATTGGCGAGATAAACACTCGCAAGCACATTGATCCCTTGCGAAGCAAGCCAGCCAATGATCACGCCGCCCAGCCCGCCAAGAAACCCGATGCCCGCCGCTTCGCCCAAAAAGATGGCAAGCACATCGCGGTTCGTCGCGCCGACCGCTTTCATCAAACCGATCTCGCGCGTGCGCTCAAGGATCGACATCGCCATCGTGTTGGCGATGCCGATCGCCGCGACAAGCAACGCGATCGCGCCAACGCCGCCGAAAATGATCTGAAGAGCGATGAAAAAATTATTGATGCCTTCAAGGAACGATTGCGGCGTAAATGCTTGAAAGCCCATCGCTGTGATCTGGTCGGCGATCTCGATCACTTTATCCACGTCGCCAACTTTGACGATGACCATGCCGTAGCCGTCTTTGTTATAGTTGAAGCGGCGGCTCTGCGACCACTCGTTGAGCAGTTTTACCTGTTCGAGCGGCATGTATACCGTAAAATCGGATTCGCCGCGCGTTTCTTTTAGCACGCCCGTCACGCGCAAAGCAATGTTCTTGCGGATTTCGTTCCCATTGGCGTCATATTTGAAAACGATCATCTGCACTTGCTGGTCGAATAAATCTGGCGGAGGCGGAATCTCCTGCCCCGGCCGAACATTCGGGTCGTAAAAACTTTGCGGGACGGTAACGCCGATCACGATTCTCCCGCGACCTAGTTCTGTTGTGCCTTGCTCGGCTGTATCGCCCAGGTCGGCGACATCGTCTGTGCCGATGCCGATCACGTTGACATACGATTCCATCTTTTGAAATTTCATCAACGCGCCAGACATTATATACTCGCGCGGAATGACGGATTCAACCCCGGGGATGGCGCGAAATTCCTCCAACACGGAATTGGTCAGCAGTTTCACCTCATCCGACGCGGGAAAACCTCCGCCTCCTCCCCCGCCTCCGCCTGCTTCAACGTAGACGCCTTCACCGCCGTACGAGGGACTCACTTGAATCTGCGTCAAGTCGCCGATGCCGTATAACTGCTCGGTGGCTGTTTGTTGCAATCCGACTGCCAACGAAACAAGGATCACCACCGCCGCGGTGCCGATGACCACGCCTACAGCGGTTAACGCGACGCGCGCTTTGCGGCGGCTCAAATTTCCAACAACAAGACGAAGCAGATCGAGAAAATTCACGGACCGCCCTTGCCTCCGCCGCCGCCACCAGCGGGAACGCCTTCTTCGATGACGGCGCCCTCCTCAAGCGGAGCCGATTCGACGCCTGCTGGCGGCGAACTATCCAAACCAAGAAGACCGAGGATGAATCGTTTTACCTTTTGCCAGAATGTTTCTGCGGCTGGCTCTTCGACGCCTCCGTTGTTCGGGTCAACGGTCGGTTCTTCGATGACCATCTCCTCCACTTCAACTTCGAGGGTCTTGACGATCGTGCGCGGTTTATTGAAATCGTCCACGTATTCGATGGTGACGGTGAGTTCGTTCGTCCCTGCCTGCTCGGGCGTGAATAACGCGTCGATGGTGAAGAACGCCCCCAAGTCGAGCGAACCGACGAGTCCCGTGTTGCCTTCGAGGAAACCGGAATCCGATTCGATCTTCACATTTCCCAGCACCGCAGAACGCCTGCCCACGTTGACGATTTGAATCGGCAGAGGTCCGGGCTGACCGGTGAACAACACGCCGGGCGGTTGGTAAAAACTTACATCCAGATTCGGCAGGCTGTGAACAAGCAAGGTGATCACCTGCTCGTCGTTGACCACTTCGTTCTTATCGTTGAGATATGAAAATGAAATTTTCATCGGGTAGGCGCCGGGATTCGTGGACACGTTGACGATGAGACTTTGCGTCGCCTCGATCGCACCGCCCGCGCCGAGATCTCCCAGCGATTGCACATTCGAAGCGCCGACTGGCGCGAAGTTCGCAAAATCTCCTCCGCCACCCGAGACCCCGCCGGGTTGCGGAGTCCCGCCGGAGGTGCCGCCCGAACCGCCGCCCACGATCATGGTGATGCGCTGGGCTTTGGCATTCCCTACATTTTGAACGTTCAATTTGAGGGCAAACTGTTCGCCGGGTTGAAGCGGATCAATGTCTGTTGAGTAGCCGGTGATCACCAACTGCGAACTCTTCACGCCTGTGGGCGTGGACGTTGCCGCCGCAACTCCGCTGGAGACGCCGCCGGTTGCGGTGATCGAGAGCGTGAATTTATCCGAATACGATGCGCCTGAGCTGTCGTAATACGTGAGCGTGAGATCGACGACGACGATCTGCTGTCCGTAAATTTGACCGCTGACTAAAAAGGTCTGCGCCAGATTGGCGTTGTTACCGGCATCTACAGTTCCCAAAACAGACACGCCACCATTTTTAAGTGGCACGAGATCAGTGGAGGAAAGGACGGCTTGCGTGCTGTAAGCGGTTGCCGTCCCTGCGTTTTGGAGCTCGATGCTCAACTTGAATTCGGCATTCGTTTGAACGCTCCCCTTTGTCGCTGTTGCCTTGACCACCATCTGGGGGCGGACAAATGGAAGCGGCGTATTGGTAGAAGTTGGGACAGCAGTGGTTGGGACAGCAGTGGTTGGAACAGCAGTGGTTGGAACAGCAGTAGTTGGGGTTATCGGTGTGGAAGCAGTAGACGTTCCTGTAGGTGGCTCCGTAGCCTGAGCAAATACGTCAAAATACCCGCCAGCGCTGAACGAAAACGCCAACGAGATCAACACGATGATGGATGTAAACCGAGAAATTTTATTTTTCATTTTTTCCTGCACGTAAAAGTTATTCAACGCTCATCGCTTCCAACGCGGCGGCTTCGTATTCCGCTTCGCTAACGACGTGACCATCGAGCAAATGGATCTTGTGCGTGGCAAAGCGCGTCATGCGCGGGTCGTGCGTCACCACCAACACCGTGCGCCCGGCTTTATGCAGATCCGACAACACATGCATGATCGCGCTTCCACTCGTGGTATCGAGGTTGCCGGTCGGCTCGTCTGCCAAAATTAATTTGGGATCGTTGACCAGCGCGCGGGCAATCGCGACGCGTTGTTGTTGCCCGCCCGAAAGTTCGGAGGGACGGTGATCGGCTCGATTCCCCAGCCCAACCTGATTCAACAACCCCAGCGCCCGCTCCCGCCTCAGCGACGGGGCGACACCGGCGAATTGCATCGGGAACGCGACGTTATCCAACGCGGTCATACTCGTCACCAGGTTAAATGATTGAAAGACGAATCCCATTGTGCGGCGGCGAAACAATGCCAACGCATTTTCATCCATTTCGTCGAGGCGTTCGCCCTCAATAGCGATCTCGCCTGAAGTTGGGCGATCCAGCCCGCCAAGGAGGTAAAGAAGCGTGCTCTTTCCCGATCCCGAGGGACCCATCACCACAGTGAACGTCCCCTCCTCGATCTGCACATCCACCCCATCCAACGCGCGGACGATCTGCCCGCCCATCTCGAAATGTTTTTTCAACCCGACAATGCGAATGAACGACTTACCCATGTTACCCAAAGCTTGCGATTGCCGCGCCTACGCCCGATTGAATGGCGATGAGGATCAATACAACAACGATCACGCCCATCAATGCTTTGCCTTTTGGCAAGCCGTCCACCACTGCAAAACCGATCCCGAGCAAAGCGATATTCCAAAATAGGAAAATATCGGTTCGTGCCAGAAAGTGATACATGAAACCCTGCTGAACAAATCCCGAAAGTCCGGGGCTGGCGATCTCATGCCCCGCGATCAACATAAAGAACGCTTGCAATAGATCGCGAACAATGAACGGAGCATTCGCCCAGGCAACGATGTTCAACGCGCTTTGCGTCGAGCCGCGTCCGCCGAGCAATGTCGAAACCAACCGCATGATTCCCGCGAAGATCACCCATCCAAGCCAGAGCAAAATCAACGCGCCAATCGCCGGCAAAACGTAATTGACCAAGGGACCCTGAGAGGTCTGTTGCGCTTGAAGATAACTCTCCTGCATTTCCGGCGACCAAAACTCCCAATCGGGCGGGAACTCAACCACGCCATTCAGCGAGGCTTGCGTTTTGAGGTAGCCCACGACGATCACAACCAGGATCGACGAAATGGACAAGATGAGCATCGGAGTCAACCAAGAGCCTTGCCGGTCGGAAGCCATAGGCGAGAACGCTTCGCTCGGACGCAACATCATGGTTGCCAAACGAGGGAGATCGATCTTTCGCGCGGATTGTTTTTCAAAGGGTGTTTCAGTCATAGGATTTAATCGATTCTAACACGCCTTGAAGCGCCTTTCGTGGAACGAAAAAGCGGCTGGAAATGTTCCAGCCGCTTTGCATCTTTTTTACAGTTCAAACAGGTCGTTTTTTACGCGAAACTTCCCCTCTACAGGAGGATATGCCCGCATGTAATCGTCATGTTCTCCGAGGATGCGCGAAAGGATGCCGAACAATCCGCGGCGCATCTGACGTCCACCCTGCGAGGCGTGTTGCTCGCTCGCTTCGCGCTTGATGTCTGTCACCGAACGAATATTGATCCGGGCATGGACAGGAAAATCAACGATCAACTCCGTCAGGTCAATATCCTTGTTGCGACCCCACTTGCGAGGGTCTTTTCCAAGTAACGGCATCAAACGCGCTGACCATTTGAGAAGCCATTTCGGAAAGACATGGTAGTAGAGCGCGCTTGGTTTGAAGGGCGCCCCAGCCTCAGGGTGGAAAGACGCGTCGTTTGCTTTTTCGAAGGCAAGCGTTGTGGCGCGTTGGATGTGAATGTGGTCGGGATGTTTGTACCCGCCAATGGGATCGAATGTGATGACAACTTCGGGCTTAAGTTCGCGGATGTATTTCACAACGCGTCCCGCCACTTCGTCGATCGAATGCGCAACTTGCGCGTTGGGATGCTTGTTATCTTCCGAGCCGGGCATCCCCGAATCGCGGTAGCCTAGAAAGAACACTTCTTTCAATCCGAGAATTTTCGCGGCGCGCATCAGTTCATCGGTACGCATTTCAGCGGTGTCTTTGAAGCCTTTCATGAATTCTTCATCCGCCGCGCCGACCTCGCCGCGCGTGGCGCAGACATAATATGTGTCAACTCCTTTTCGGTGATACAGAGCCAACGTGCCGCCCAAACCGAAGGTTTCATCATCGGGGTGGGCTAGCACTGCTAGAATATTTTTGGTCATGGATTTTTCCTCGTTTGCATAGACGCAGGATCAGCTCGGAAGTTTACCTCCGCAAGAAGGTGGTTTTGAAAAGCAAATCGAATGAGGAAACCTACCGAGAGGGCGGATTATCTAAAAAGAAATTCTCTACCGTACATGAGAAGACTTTTACCGCAAAGCACGCTAAGGCCGCCAAGTTAAAAAGCGTTCTTTGCGGGTGTCGCATGGCGCCATGGCGACACTTAGCGGTGCAGATGTACGGTAGAGAGAAAAGAAAATGTCTTTCCTTTGTTATGAACTAGCCACCTGACAGTTTGTTTTTTTGGACGCAGAAAAACGCTGATCGACGCAGATTTTTGTGAAACCCATCTAAGGGTCTGTAAATTAATAACTTCCCGCGTTTTTGCTCGCTCGCAGTTGCACTGCGAGCGGGATGCACGATTTGCCAAGCAAATCGAACTGCATCTCAACAAGGAATTTATATTTTTACGAACCCTACAAGGTCCATCAGAATCAGCGTTTTCAGCGTTCACGCCGCACTGGCGCTCGGCGCAAGTGTCAGCGTCCCATTTTGAAACTGTCAGGCAGGTAGGTTATGAAATAGCCCGGTAAACATAAACCAAAAAGACATCCTTTCGCGGATGTCTTTTTTTGATTCTGAAAATCTTTACTTGATCTTGAACATATGCATCAACTTCATCGCCAGGTTCAAATCGCCGCCTAATTTCAACTTTCCCTGCATGAAGGCTTGCATGCCATCCAATTCGCCTGTGAAGAGTTTGACGTAATCTTCCGAGTCGGCGGTGAGCGTCATCGTCGCCGCGCCGCTGGGAGCGCCTTGCGCCACGTCGCACTTCCCATCGGCGATCTTCGCGTTCCAGTCGCCTGCTTCCGCGCCTGTGAATTTGAAGTGGATGGTGGCATTCACGCCCTGTGCCTTTTCAGGCAGGAACGCGCCAGGCATTTTTTCCATGAGTTGTGATACGGTGAGGGGCATTGTTTAGTCTCCTAGTTTGGTAGTTGGTTAGTTTATTAGTTCAGTGATCAAAGGTCGAAAGTCAAAAGTCGGCGGCCTTCGACCTTTGACATTCGACTCAGTTCTGAAGGTTCTCAAACACCGCCGCCGCGCCCATGCCGCCGCCGATGCACATGGTCACCATACCATACTTGGATTTGCGGCGAGCCATTTCGTAGATGAGTTGCGTGGTGAGTTTCGAGCCTGTGCATCCCAGCGGATGTCCCAGCGCAATCGCGCCGCCGTTGACGTTGACCTTGCTCTCGTCAATCTCCAACGTGCGGATGATCGCCAGCGACTGCGCGGCGAAGGCTTCGTTCAATTCTATCAGGTCAATATCGTTCAGCGTCAGCCCCGCGAGTTTCAACGTTTTCGGTATCGCCACGATGGGACCGATCCCCATCAATTCAGGCGGGACGCCTCCAACGGCGAACGAGACGAATCGCACCAACGGCTTGAGTCCAAGCGCGTTTGCCTTCTCCGCAGACATGACCATCACCGCCGCCGCGCCGTCGGACATTTGCGACGAGTTGCCCGCAGTGACGACTCCATCTTCTTTGAATACAGGCTTGAGTTTGGATAACGCTTCCATGCTCGTATCCGCGCGCGGACCTTCGTCGCGCTTCACGGTGAAATTCTTTTTGACGGGTTTTTCATTCCCATCGAGTTCCGTGATTTCAACATCCAGCGGCACGAGTTCGGGATCGAACAATCCAGAGTTGACAGCCTTCGCCGCTTTCTGATTGCTCTTCAACGAAAACTCGTCCTGGTCTTCGCGGCTGACTCCGTACTTGACCGAGACATTCTCTGCCGTGAGTCCCATATTGGTGTAGTACTGCGGCAGGTCTTGTGCGAAATATGGATTCGGCGAGAACTTGAATCCCGCCATCGGCACCATCGTCATGGACTCTGCTCCGCCCGCGATGCCGACTTCGATCTGTCCCGATTGAATCGCATACGCCACATGCGCAATGGACTGCACACCCGAAGCGCAATAACGATTGATCGTCTCAGCGGGGACAGAGTCGGGCAAGCCAGCGCGTAAGGCGATCATGCGCGCCATGTTGAGTCCCTGCTCGCCTTCGGGGAAGGCACAGCCGATAACCACGTCCTCGATCTGGGCGGGGTCAAGATTCGGCGTCCGCTTGAGCAAGGCTTGGATGGTCGCGGCAGACATCTCATCGGTACGAACCGTGGCAAGTCCTCCGCGTTTGGCTTTGCCGACGGGAGTCCGAACGGCGGATACGATTACAGCGTCTTTCATAAAATCTCCTTCGTAGAAAGTGGAAAGTAGAAACTATCCACCACTTTCCACTTTCTAATTTCTAAGTGGTTTTCCCGTCTGCAAAATACTCCACATCCGCGCCTGCGTTTTTTCTTCACCGAACAGCGACAGAATCGCTTCGCGTTCGAGATCGAGAATATATTGCTCGCTCACCCATTGACCGCGCGTGAGTTCGCCGCCGCACATCACGTAGGCGAGTTTGCCCGCGACGTGATGATCGTATTGCGTGATGTAGTGACCTTCCTTGAACATCCACGCGCCGATGCGGATTGCGGCGAGCGCGTCGCGTCCAGCGACATAGATGAGTTCGGGCGCGGGCGGTTTATATCCCGCGGCGATCATGTGCAGGACTTCGTTCTTCGCTTCGGCGAGCAGATGACTGCGATTCATCACGATGCGATCGGCTGGCAAAAGAATATTCATGCCGCGCGCTTCCTCCGCGCTCGTGGCAACTTTGGCTTGACCCATTTGCAGAAACGCTTTTTGCAGCGCGGCGAGCGGCTCGGCATTTTCGACTCGCATCACAGGGTTGACGATGCGCCGCAGCATTTCTTTCGTGCCCGCGCCCGCAGGGATGACTCCCACGCCGAGTTCGACGAGTCCGATGTAGGTTTCCGCCGCGGCAACCACGCGCGAGGCGTGCATCGTGATCTCGCATCCACCGCCAAGCGTAAGCCCCGCAGGCGCAACGACGATCGGCTTCGGCGAATAACGCATCCGCATGTTCATGTCTTGCAATTTGCGCACTGCGCCGTCGAGCATATCCCACATGCCTTGTTGCGCGCCGACGACCATCATAAATAAATTCGCGCCCGCGCTAAAATTTTCGCCTTCGTTGCCGATCACCAGCCCGTCAAAATTTTCAAGCCGCTCAAACGTCTCGACCGTCATGTTCATCACATCTTCATCGAGCGAGTTCATCTTCGTGTGAAATTCCAAACACGCCACGCCATCGCCCATATCGCGCAACGTCGCGCCCGCATTTTGCGAAACAACTTTCGTGCCTCTCAGCATCACCACGCTTTCAAGTTTTTTCAACTTGACATACTTGCCCTTCGCCGCATCATACACAGAAACCTTCTCACCATTTTTATATTGATAAAACGACTCGACGCCGTTCTTCAACATCGCGCCGACCCACTTCGCCGCAGGATAGCCCGCCTCTTTCATCCGTTTGACTGTCTCGCGCACCCCAAGCATGTCCCACGTCTCGAACGGTCCCGCCTCGTGCATGAATCCCCAGCGGACGGCATCGTCAATCGGCTTCACCGTATCGGCAACTTCGGGGATGATGGACGACGCATACTGGAAACCTTGATACGTCAACGCGCGGACTAACTGCGCCGCTTTGTCGTCCGCTTCCCCCTTCGGGGACGGCGCAAGCATGACCTTCAGCCTGTCTCCCAATCCCTCGACATCTTTCGCCGCTTTGACCGATTCGAATCTCGGCTTCGTCGGCGCGACGTGTTCGAGAGTCTTCAAGTCCAGCGACCAGAATTCTTTTTTACCTTCAGAGTTGCGAACTTCTTTATAGAAACCAATTTTGGTTTTATTCCCAAGCCACTTGCGCTCGATGAGAGTCGAGATCAACTTGTTCGGCGCTTCGGCATTGAGATATTCCTGCCCCAACTTGTCATGCGGAATCAACGGCGCAAGATTTCGCCCCACGAGGTCCCACACGTCAATGCCGACCAAGTCCATCAAGCGGAAGGACGCCGTCTTCGGTCGTCCCATCAACGGACCCGTGAGCGCGTCCACTTCATCTACGGTGTAGTCGTTCTTCAAGAAGAAGTCCAGCGCAAACGCGCCCGTTCCAAAAGCGACTCGGTTGCCGATGAAGTTTGGCGTGTCCTTGCACAACACGATTCCTTTACCCAAACGATATTCGGCGAACCAAGAGATAAACTCGACAACCGCTTTATCCGTGTCTTTTGTCGGGATGACTTCCAGCAACTTCAAATAGCGCGGCGGGTTGAAGAAATGCGTCCCAAGAAAATGCTTCTTGAATTCCTTCGAGCGTCCCTCGGCGATGTCATTTACAGGGATTCCCGAAGTGTTCGTCGAAACAATCGCCGTTGGCTTACGCACTTCATCTATGCGAGCCATCAATTCCTGCTTGATCTTCAAATTCTCAACAATCGCCTCAACGATCCAATCCGCCTCGCCCACCGCGCCGAAATCGTCGTCGAGATTCCCCAATTTCACCAACGACTTCAACTCGTCCGCCATCAAATTGGCAGGTTTGGCTTTGAGGCAACAATCCCAGCCGTCTTTCACGATCTTGTTTTTATCGCCATCTTTTGCGGCAATATCCAGCAACGTCACAGGCACGCCCGCGTTCGCCAAATGCGCCGCAATCGCCGCCCCCATCGTCCCCGCGCCGATGACTACTGCTTTGTGAATTTGATATTTCATAATCACCTCGTTTCAATCATGCTTTGGTGGTCGAGACCACCACTATTCAAAAGACAAACTTGATTACCAAACTTACCTTACACGCGTTCAATCCCGAAGGGATGACAGAATTATAGAAATGGAGCAAAACATCACCAAATCCCGAAGGGATGATATAAATTTTCACAGAACGCTATGACACCCCTTCGGGGTTGACGAGCCTGTATCATGAAAATCTATCATCATTTCACTCCTTCGGAGTTTTGATTGCTTGCGCTCAAACAACACGAACCAAAACAAATCATCCAACGAAATTATGTATGCTTACCTGTGGTTTCGACCGCCTGCGCTCAACCACCGAGTACACAAGTCTCCAATCTCTAATCTCAATTCTCCAATTCTCTCAATTCTCCAATTACTATTTACCAATTACCACTCACCTCAACTCCGCTCCCGAATACCCCAATATCTGCCTCGCCACCACGAGACGATTGATCTGCCCCGTCCCCTCGTAAATATCTGTGATCTTCGCGTCGCGCATCCACTTCTCGGCGAGGAACTCGCGGCTGTACCCAAGCGGACCCAAAATCTCGACGACCTTCTGCGTGATCTTCGTCGTCACATCGCCTGCCTTCACCTTGCTCATCGAAGCCTCGAGCGCGTTCGGCTTTTTGTTGTCCGCCATCCACGTCGCCTTGATGACCATCAGCCACGACGACTTGAGCATGATCTCCATGTCAATCACATCCCGTTCGATGGACGTCAATTTCTGACGCGGCAACCCATAACGGATTTTGACTCCGCTCTCGGCGAGTTTCTCTTTCAGGAAATCGAGAGCGGCTCTTGCCACGCCGACGCCTGTCGCGGCGACGAGGGGACGAGTCGCATCGAACGTCGCCATCGCCTTTTTGAATCCCGCCATGTTCTTCTCGACGGTGGGACTTCCAAGAATATTCTCGAATGGGACTCTTGCGTCCACGAGCGAGATCGCCGCCGTGTCGCTGACTCGGATTCCCATCTTGTGTTCCAACTTGACGACCTTCACACCCTTTGTCCCGCCCTCGACGACGAACGCCCGCATCCCTGCCCGCCCCGCCGAGGGATCAATCGAAGCCCACACGACGATGAAGCCGCGCCCGAGTTTTTCATATTCGGTGAACGACTTGTCGCCGCCAGTGACGAAGATCTTCTCGCCGTTGATCACCCATTCGTTGGTCTTTTCGTCCAACACCGCGCGCGTGCGGATGGCGGAATTGTCCGAGCCTGCGCCCGCCTCGGTGATGCACATCGCCGCGAACGTGGGTTTGTCCCCGTTGAAGCGTGATAAAAATTTCGCACGCTGATCAGCCGTCCCTGCGGAGTGAACCGCCGCCGCGCCGAGTCCGCCGCCTGGTAAACAGTGATACATCCCCACGTCACCCCACGACAACGCCTCCAACTGCGCGGCGATCAATTGATATCCGATCGGCGGTCGCTTTTCTTTTTCAGCATCTTTGCCGTTTCCATTTTCTTTCGGCGCGAGCGAACTTCCGCCCATCGCTTTCATGGCAGAGTGCATGAACTCGATGTAGTCCCAGGGAATCTCGTGTTCGTGCTCGTCGAAGTAACGCGACTTCGGTCGCATCATCTCCTCGGCGACAGTTTTCAACACAAACTGCGCGTTGGTAATTGGTTTCGGCGCTTCAAATTCGATTGGCATGATTCCTCCAGATTCCACTTTCTACTTTCCATCATGGGCGAGTAGAAAGTGGAAAGTAGTTTTATACGATTGCAAGTCCGGTGAACATTGCGAATCCGCGTCCATTCCTCATCCACATCTCAACAGGATGTTCGCGGATGTAGCCATGTCCGCCGAGAATTTGCACAGCGCGGTCGGTGACCATCATCGCCATATCCGCCGCGCCAGTGGATGCGAGATACGCTTCGTTGCTCGCGCCTTCGCGTCTTTGGTCCAACTTCCACGCGGCTTCCCACGTGAGCAAACGCATCGCTTCGATCTCCGTCCGCATCTCGGCGAGCATGAACGCGATGGCTTGCTTCTGCGCGATCTTCACGCCGAACGCCTCGCGCTCTTTTGCATAGTTCATCGAATATTCAAACGCGGCATTCGCAACGCCGACAGCTGTCGCGGCATTGGCGATTCGCATCGAAGCGAGCAGGACATCAAAATCGTGACCCGCCGCGCCGCCGAGTCGATTCGCAACAGGGACTTTCACATCCTCCAACTTGACGCGATACATCGGCAGCGCGTTGAGACTCATCAACTTCTCGCGCTCCTCGCCGATGGACAACCCCGCCGCTTCTTTTCCGACGATGAAGGCTTGACTCTGCCCATCGAGATTCGCGTACACGAGCATGGATTCGGCTCCCCTCGCAAACGGGACAAACGCCTTCTCGCCGTTGAGAACATAATTCTCGCCCTGAAGCGTCGCTGTCGTCTTCAAATCGTTCGGGTCGAAGTCAAAAGCATACTCAATCAACGCGGCAGTGAACGGACTCCACTCGCCCGCAACGATCTTCGGCAGGTATTCCTTCTTCTGCTCTTCACTGCCCGCCAGCAGAATCGGCGTCGCAAACAGACTCGGAGTCATCACCGCCAGCGTGCCAGCCAGGTCGCCGAACGCCATCTCTTCGATTGCCAGCGCGCCAGTTATTGCACTGCGTTCACCAAATCCGCCATAGGATTCGGGAATCGAGGCTTGCAAGAGTCCAAGTTCCCAGCCTTTGCTGATCAGTTTCTTCGGCAGTTCGTTGCTCTCCTCCGCATCATGCGCGGCGGGACGCAGATCGTTTTCGGCGTATTTCTTCACCGCGTCCATGAGCATCTGTTGTTCTTCAGTCGGGTCGAATGAGTACATGGATTTCCTTTCGGGGTACAGAGGTAAACAGGTAGACAAGTAAACAAGTACACACGTGTCTACATGTCTACCTGTATACCTGTTTCCTTGTTTACGTTTCTTTCCAATTCCTTCAACAAAACATCTTCGCCGCCCATTCTGCGATACATCGGCGGCAATCCCTGCTCCACTTCATCGGCGTTGACCACTTCAATCATGTCATGCTCGTAGAAATATTCAACGTACGCGCCTGTCTTTTCAACGACGAGCAATTGGCTATATCCCTCCGCTTTGCCATACACCGCCACGGAAATTTCGGCGACAGTGAGCGGCTCCGCAAGCGCATCCACAGCCTTGCTCATGCGGCGGAGGATATTTCTATGTGTCGCGTCAATTTTTTCGGGGAGGTTCGTGATGACTTCGTCGTGACCGTTCAAGATCAAACGCGTTCCGTTTGCCCAAGCCTGCAATCTCTCAAGCGAGTCGAGGTAGTGACTCAGTCCGTTGTATGCGCCGATGGTTTCTGGGAACAAATGCGGAGTGACGCCTTCCACGACCATGTCGCCGCAGAAGACGACATCGTCCAGCCGCATCGCCACGTGACCCGCGCAATGTCCTGGCAAATGGATCATCTCAAATGGACCGACTCGCATGTTTTGCGACTCGTATGTCAAGTCCACGGGAACGGATTGATAGAGGCTCTTCGTGAAGCGGTAAATGCCGAGGAGCGAATCACGCGTCTCTTCAGCGAGTCCAGCCGACGTCAGGAAAGAGGCGACGCGGGTACTCATCAACGCAAGGTCTGAATCGTGATGCGCCACGGTTTGCACATCCAATTCGTGACATCCGATGACCGCGTTCGTAAGCGGTTTCAATTTGGAGAGTCCGCCGTAGTGGTCAATGTGCGCGTGAGTCAAAAGGATGTGAGTTAAATCAGATGGAGCGAGTCCCGCTTGCTTGAGTCCGTTCAGCAAATCTTCGTGCGAGGTGTCTGTCCCCGAGCCAGCATCAATGAGATACGTTTCGTGAGCGTGTTGAACAACATACGCATACGCCCAAAAATTCGGGAAGACTTGAAGCGGAAGGCGAAAGATTCTTGCACCGCCCGCAGACTCAAAGGTGGCGAACGATGCGTTCATTTCAACAATCCGTTCAGCAACAAGTTGGAATATTCGTCGGCGATCTCTTCGATGGATTTGTCGCCGTCGGGCGAGTACCACGTGATCGTCCAATTCAATTGCCCCAGCAACGCGCGGACAGCCATTGGCGGGTCGTCACATTTGAAAATTTTCTTGCTCACGCCCTCGGCAATCACATCTTTCCAGAGCGATTCGAATTTATCGCGGCTGGGAATATGACGCGCATGTTGCCTGCGCTCGAGGGCGCGGTGTTCAAAAAGCAAAACTGCGGCGAGGTCCACATTCTCTGCCAGGATCTGCAGATATTGTCGGATCATCAACCGCAGTTTCTTGTCGGCGGAAATAGTTTGTTCGGTGATGGCGGAAATCTTGTCGAGGAGCAATTGCAGGGCGCGGTCTAAAATTTCGAGCAGAATTTCCTGCTTGGATGAAAAATGGTGATACAGGCTCGCCTTGCGTAGATGCACGGCGGCGGCAATATCTTCCATGGACGCGCCATGATAGCCTTTCTGACGAAAGACCTGCGCGGCGGTTTCGATGAGTTCGTCTCGTGTCATGATTTTCCCTACCGAACGGTCGGTTCGTGGTATAATACTGCGGAAGCAACGAAAGGTCAAGGTCGGTTGCAATTGCCGCAGGTTACAGATTTGCAACGAGGATAACTTTCAATGAAATATTTCATTACAGGCGCGACAGGTTTTGTGGGCGGCGAGATCGTTCGGCAACTCGTCAAAGCAGGGCATAACGTCCGCGCTGTTGTGCGTGACCCGCAAAAAGCAAAATGGATGGAAAAGCTCGGCGTCAAACTGCACAAAGGTGATGTGACCGACAAAGAGTCCATGCGCGAGGCGATGACAGGCGTGGACGGCGTGTTCCATGTGGCGGGCTGGTACAAATATTCGGCAAAGGCGAAAGACAAGCAGGACGGCTACAACATCAACGTGCATGGCACGCGCAACGTCCTCGAGTTGATGCGGGAATTGAAAATCCCAAAGGGCGTGTACACCAGCACCTGCGCGGTCAACTCCGATACCAAAGGAAAGATCGTAGACGAGACGTATCGCTTCACTGGCAAACATCTCACCCAGTACGATCGCACAAAAGCCGCCGCGCACGAAATCGCAAAAGACTTCATCGCAAAAGGACTACCATTGGTCATCGCCATGCCCGGAGGCATTTACGGACCTGACGATAAATCTCCCATGGGAAATGGCATACGAGATCTCTTACAAGGGAAGTTTCCTGTGATCCCAACGAAATTCGGCGTGTGCTACGACCACATAGAAGACACCGCGCGCGGACACATCCTCATGATGGAGAAGGGCAAGATCGGCGAAACATACATCATCGCGGGCGAACCGCACACGCTTGTGGAAGTCTATAAATTTACGTGCGAGATCGCAGGCGTGAAAATGCCGACAATCGCGCCGTATCAATTGATGAAGATACTCTCTGTGCTTGTAATGCCCATAGCAAGATTCATGCCTGAAATCTATTCCCCGGACGCCCTGCGCTCCCTTGCGGGCGTGACCTATTGGGGCGACAGCAGTAAAGCCAAACGCGAACTGGGACTGACACAACGTCCCTTCCGCGAAGGCTGGGGAACGCTCATCCGTCACGAGATGAAACTACTTGGAATGTAGCAATCACTCGCAGGTTTGGAATCAGAGAGCCGCTTTCCAGCAACTTGCGTGACGATCATCCGTAAATAACAATGCTATAATTTGATTATGACAACTCCGCCAACAAACCCCGAACCCACTCCGCGCACTCCTGAACAGATCGAACAGGAGAAGCAGATGAAACGCCTGATGATCGGCGTGATTATTGGCGCGGTCATCATTCTGGTCGGACTCGTCGCCGCCATCATCGCCCTGATGCAGCCCTCAACGCCCACCGATCGCATCCGCGACGTGTTCATCATCGTGGTCGCGCTTGAATCGCTTGTCATCGGAGTCGCGCTCATCGTGCTGATCGTCCAACTCGCCAGCCTGATCAACCTTCTGCAAAACGAGGTGCGCCCCATCCTCAAAGCCACCAGCGAAACGGTCAACAACCTGCGCGGCACGGCAGAGTTCCTCGGTGAGAATGTCGTCGAGCCTGTCGTCCAACTCAACGGCTATCTCGCGGGCTTATACCGTATGTTAGAATTGATGGGACTTAAGAAAAAATAGAAATCCGCGCTGAGCGGAGTGAAACGAAGTCGAAGCGCATTTTCTGGCAATACGTCCTTCGACTACGAACTGGGAATATCACCCAGTTCTCCGCTCAGGACGAAACTTAACTGCTAACCCCAAGGAGGTTACCATGTCTGATCGTGATGAATTCGGAGCCTTTCTCGTAGGCTTCATCGTCGGTGGACTCACCGGCGCAGTCGTATCCCTGCTCTTTGCCCCGCAATCCGGCGAAGAGACCCGCGCGTTGATCAAGGACAAGTCCATTGAACTGCGAGATCGCGCCCAGCACACCACGGAAGAAGCGCTCGCCCGCGCCGAAGCCGCCGCCGCCGAAGCCCGCGCCCGCGCCGATGAACTTGCCAGGCAAGTGCGCGAACGCGGCGGTGAAATGTACAACACCGCCCGCGAACGCGGCAAAGCCATCTACGACGATGCGCGCGAGCGCGGCAAATCTGCCGTCGACTCGCTTCGCAAAGGCAAAAAGTCCGAAGGCGAAGAAGCCGCCGCGTAAGTTTCACCGAAACAATGAGACGAGGGTTTGGCGCAACCAAGCCCTCGTTTTATTTGACCTCTCGCATAAGTATCTCTAGCGTAGCCACAGAGTCCACAGAGACCTTTGAGAAATACTCATTTTCTCTGTGTTCTCTGTGGCAGAAATGACTTTCGCAAGAGATCTATTATGAAAGCGCTCCTCCGTCTTTTCTTCAAACTTCTCTACCACCAGTTTGCATTCACGTACGACCTCGTCGCCGCGGCTGTTTCATTCAATCGCTGGAAGGACTGGACGCGGGAGATTCTCCCTCTCATCGAAGGGACTCGGATTCTCGAACTCGGCTACGGACCTGGACACTTGCAACGCCTCTTACGACGGGACGGCTGGTTCGCCGTAGGAATCGACGAGTCGCCTCAGATGACTCGTCTCGCGCGGCGCAACACGAATGGCAACGCAAATCTCACGCGCGGGCTGGCGCAACACCTCCCCTTCGCGAGCGGATCATTCGATACCATCGTCTCAACCTTCCCATCGGAATACATCTTCGACCCGCGCGCATTGGCAGAGGCGCGAAGATGTCTCATGGACAGAGGCAGGTTGATCGTCCTGCCTGTGGCGATGCCGAAGAGCCGATTGCTCGAATGGGTGTATAAGGTCACAGGCGAGGCTCCCTCCGAATCGGAGGAAATCGTCAAGAAAAAATTGAAAGAACCGTTTGCGAAAGCAAAGTTTGAAACCGAAATTATCATACGCGATGCGCAATCAAGCCGATTGTTCATCATCATTGCAACAAGAATCTATTCGTAAGGCTGACTTAAGTCGGCAGTAGCCAAGCAAGGAGAAAGAATGTCGAAAATATTTCGTGAGCCCGTAAATAGTCTCACCCATTGGGCGGGCGCGTTGTTCGCGCTTGGAGGGCTGGTCGCGCTGTTGATCATCGGCTGGGACACGCCCGCCAAAATTATCTCGCTCGCAATTTACGGCGTGAGTCTCATCGCCATGTTTTCCGCAAGCGCGACGTACCACATGGTGCGCGTGAAAGACCGCGCGCTGGAAATTTTTCGCAAAGTGGACCACGCCGCCATCTACCTGCTCATCGCAGGGACGTATACGCCATTTTGCGTCAACGCCTTCGAAGGCTTCTGGAAGTGGGGCATGTTGACCATCATCTGGTCTCTGGCGTTGATCGGGATCATCGTCAAGGTGTTTTACATCCGCGCGCCGCGCTGGCTGAACGCGGGGATTTATCTCGTAATGGGCTGGCTCGCGCTCGCCGCGGCGGGACAAATGCTCGCGGCTCTGCCCGCCTGGGTGCTGACGTGGCTCATCATCGGCGGCGTGCTGTACACGCTCGGCGCGGTTGTGTACATCACGAAAATTTTCAACTTCAAGCCCGGTGTCTTCGGCTTCCACGAGATGTGGCACATTTTTGTGCTATTTGCCGCCGCCGCGCATTATGTGGCGGTGATGGGAGTGGCTATTTAAAACAAATGACGACCATTTCAAATCAAGGCGATTAGGTTATGAGTCGCCAAACCATTGTTAGCCGTTTACTTTATCTTCGCAACTGGGAGCTTGTAAATATTTTCCTCTTGCCTATTTTCTTGTACAGGGTTCTCACGTTGTTCAGTGTCAAAAACTGGCAACCTTATGCGTTCGGCATGTTCATTGTTTGCTTTATTCTAATGCAAGGCGTTTTTTATTGGCATCTAAAACTTCAGACTATCGTTAATAATGAAATATCATTGCCGCCTTATTTTCGACAAACCTTCTTGTTTTTCAACACGGCAAATATTGCTCTATTATTAATTTACCCCATAGCAGCGACAAGCAGTGAACTAATGCCATTCATAAATTTTCGAGTTTCGCTTGGGGCAAATGCGCTTTTTATTTTTGCGTTCCTTGAATACATAAATTATTATCACCATCAACTTAGTCACGATAGTTTAAACGACATTCGGTATTTAATGAGACACAGAATAATTCGGAGATCTCCGTTATATACCGATTTACAGCGAAACAAGAAATAATCTTCAAAGCGAATTTCGAGCTAACACGGAGCCAACTCATAGAGGGGATTCTGTGGCTTCGGCAAGCATCTTCCACCCTCACATGCTTTTTCTATCCCATCTACCACTAACACAAACCAACGACTGTCACCCGCATTCACTTCAAAATCTGAAACAGATTGCTGTAATCATCCGTCCATAATTGGATGTCAGTAGAATATCCGCTCAAATCAACAGCGTGATCTTGAATAGCAGGACTTGCAAGCACCGCAGGGTCGCGGGCGAGAAGAATCCAATGAGAGGCATAGCCGCCGTTTTCGTCGCCTTCGTAGTTGACGCGCACCATGCTCAAGCCATAAAACTTTGCTAATTGCCAGAACACGGGTTGCAGATCGAGATGTAAATTCGTGATGTGCGCGGCAATGATGCCGTCAGGGGCGAGATGTTCGAGATACAACGCAAAGGCTTCTTTCGTGACGAGGTGAACGGGGATCGAGTCACTGCTGAATGTGTCCAAGACAAGCACATCGAAATTTTGCGCCTCCCCTTCGGCAAGTTCGCGCTCGAGGGATATTCTCGCATCGCCGAGGACGGTTGTGATGTTCGCCTCGCTGTCTTTCAAGAACGAAAAATAATCTCCCTGCCCTTCTGCCAGATCAATGACCACTGGATTGATTTCATACAAACGATACACGTCGCCGGGTTGACCGTAAGTCGCAAGAGTCCCCACGCCGAGACCGAGCAAGCCGACGCGCATGTTCTTCCCGTATTTCGGATGATTCAAGATCGCCAGCCCCGCTCCACCATCGCGGACATAGTACGTAGTGGGCATGTCGCGCAGACTTGGATTTGTGAATTGAAGTCCGTGCACGGTGATCCCATGCGACATGACGAGCGCAGGTTCGTTCGAGCCTTCCAGCGAAATGCCGCGCACACGAATCACGCCGTAGAAATTTCGCTTGGAATACAATGCGCCAGAGTAGACGTTGCTCAACACAGCCAGCATAAGAGTGACAAGCGCGAATATGACAAAAACAAATCTTGCTTTCTGTGTCACTTTCAGGGATTGGAGTTCTGCAACCGAGGAGCGGCTTACTCCCGAAAGTAGAGACCCTTCGCTGGCGCTCAGGGTGACATGCCTGATGTCGCGCAGAACGGTCAACGCGATGGCAACCGTCATTGCCAGACCGACGAAGAACTCCCAGTAGCCGTTGAAGATGGCGGGGGCAATGAGGCTAACGAACAGTCCGCCTAACGCGCCGCCGATGGAGACCATCAGATAAAAAGTTGTCAGGTGGTCGGCGTCGGGGCGGAGGAGATATAACTCGCCGTGACACAACATACACGCGGCGAATAACAACAGGCAATACGCGCCGATCTGCCAGTAGATATGCAACGCGGTCGCATTGAGCATGACGAACAGGGTCAACGCGAGGGAGATGAAAAATAAGATGGAATAAATCTTTCGATGGTAGCCGCGCCCTGAAAAGGTCAAGATGAACGATAGCAAGTAAATGGTCAGCGGCAAAATCCACAGGAAGGGAATCACTGCCACCTCTTGCGAAATTTGGTTCGTGACCGAAAGCAGAAACAGCGACGCGGTCGCGCTCAACGCCAGCCATAGCGTGAACAAGGCTGGGGATGGGCGTCCGCTCGACGAGGGCGAATCAACTTCCACTGGGGAAAGAGGCGACGCGCGTCGTGAGCGAATCGCGATCCAAACAGCGAAGAGTCCAAAGAGCGCGAATCCGATTGACCACATCCATCCTTGCGCGCGCAATGTCAACAAAGGTTCGATCAATGCGGGGTAGGCGAGCAAGCCGAGCAGTGATCCGAGATTCGATAACGAATATAAACGCGCGTAGGATTGGCTTGGAAAGATTCGGCTAAACCATGCCTGCATGAGCGGGCCGTTCGCGGCGAGAATGAAATATGGCAAGCCGACGGACACACTGAGCAATGTGAAAATATGGATGATCGGCGCGGCGACGTTTTGCGGCTTCCAACTTGAGTCGGGTGTGATGGGCGATGTCCATGCGAACGAAAGGGCGATTAGAACCGCGATGGAAAAAAGAATCAACGCGATGTGGATGGAAGTTTGCAAATGTATTTTCACGCGGCGAATGAGCCAATAGGCGTACGCATACCCGCCTGTGAGCAAGGCTTGAAAAAATAACATCGCCGTTGTCCACACGGCGGGCGCGCCACCGAACCACGGCAAGATAAATTTTCCGATCAACGGTTGGATCTGAAAAAGAAGAAACGCGGAAAGAAAAATGCTGAACGCAAATGAGATGAACATGCGCCGATTGTACCCCGCCCGAACTTTATTCGTCGGGGTCTGCGCGACGCTCCGACAGCAACGCGGGATTTCATGTACAATCGTGCCATGCGATTACTTGAGATCATCACACCCATCCTGCTCGCCGTTCATCTGCTATGGCGCGCGCCGCGCCCAATGATGGTTCGTTATCTGCCGCTACTCGCGCTCGCGTTGATTCTGATCCATTTTGTTGTTGAAGGTTATCGCTGGCAGATGATTCCATTGTATGCGCTGACGATCATCTTTTCGATTCTTGTCATCTTTCATGTGGAAATAAAGTGCATCGCTTCATTTCTAACGTTCATCCTGCTCGCACTCGCGACGGCTCTTCCTATCCTTCTGCCTGTTCCGCGCATCGCCAATCCCAGCGGACCTTACACCGCCGTCGGCACGCGCATCTACGAATTGACGGATGACTCGCGCCGCGAGATCTATTCGGGCAAAGACGAAGCGCGTCGCTTCATGATTCAAATTTGGTACCCGTCTGAAGCGGACTCATCCGCCAAGCGCGCGCCGTGGATGACGGACGCAAAGATTTACGCGCCCGCAATTGCGAGCCACATCGGTCTGCCTTCGTTTTTCCTCGATCATCTTGCGTTGGTAAAAATCCCCGCATACAAAGAAACTGAAGTTGCCCGTAGAGAGAAATCGTATCCCGTGATCCTATTTTCACACGGTTGGAACGGATTCAACGCGCAGAACACCGAGCAAGCCCTTGAACTCGCCAGTCACGGATACGTTGTGGTCGGCGTGCAACACACCTACGGCGCGGTCGTGACGGTTTTCCCAAATGGCGACGTGGCGTTGAACAACCCGTCGGCATTGCCTCCCGACGAAACTCCCACCGCGGAGTACGAAGCGACCGCGCAAAAATTGGTTAATCAATGGGCTGGCGACTTGGGGTACACGCTCGACGTGTTAGCCGTGATGAATAGCAGTTCGCAAACTCCGTTTGCAGACAAACTTGATCTCTCCCACGTCGGCGTCTACGGACATTCCACCGGAGGCGGCGCGGCGATCCAATTCTGCGGCACGGACTCGCGTTGCATCGCCCTGCTCGGCATGGACCCGTTCATGCGTCCCGTTTCATACGAAGTGATTGACAACGGAGTGACTCAACCGTCGTTCTTCATGTTCAGTCAGGTCTGGGCAGACGAGGTTGACAGCCGCAACAACGAATTGTTCAATCGGTTTTATCCAAACGTCAAACAACCCTTCGGCGTGATCAAAATTGAGGGGACTGCCCATTACGATTTCACCGACCTGCCTCTGCTTTCTCCTCTCGCCCCGCAACTTGGACTGAAAGGTCCGATCAACGGGAAACTCGTGACAAGGATTGTAAATGACTACTTGCTTTCTTTCTTCAACGCAACATTGAAAGATGGACAGTTTGACAATTCAAGCAAATATTCCGAAGTGAAAAAAATTCATTGATCCCATCGCAAGACTTTGTCGGTAATAAGACAAAGTTGGACGCTGAAAAACGCAGAAAGCGCAGATTTTTTCTCTCTTTTAATCGGAGTGAATCAGCGTTCATCTGCGTCCTAAAAATTATTTCCGATAGGGTCTAATATCAAGGAGAAAAATGGACACCAAACCCGCGCTCGAATCAAAACTTGTTCAGGAATTTGTCGCTGTTGCGCACAGCGACTTGAACCGCGTGAAAGAGTTGCTCGCGCAGGAACCCGCCCTCGTCAACGCAACATGGGACTGGGGCGGCGGCGACTTTGAATCCGCTCTCGGAGCGGCTGGTCACATGGGCAGAAAAGATATCGCCAACTTTTTACTGGAGCATGGCGCGAGAATTGATCTTTTTGTCGCCGCGATGCTGGGCAATTTGGAGATCGTCAAAGCCGCGCTGACCGCCTACCCTGAGGCAATCAACACACCGGGACCGCACGGCATCCCTTTGATCGCCCACGCCAAAGCAGGCGGCGAAGATGCGAAAGCCGTATTGGAGTTTTTAGAATCGCAGTTAAAGTAAATCTCCTACCCAAGAATGAACTTCCTGCCACGGATTACACGGATTCACACAGATTAAAAAAAATCCGCGCTAATCTGTGAAATCCGTGGCTAAGGTTTTGATTCAAGAACCCGCCCTCATCGCCCGCCTCTTGATCGCGGCGCGAAAAATACGATCCAGAAAACCGTCATGCCCCGCCGCGTCCCATGAGATCGGCAAGTCGGAGTGACTGCGGTCGTTGGGACCGTAATACAAAATTCCGCAGTTGGGATTGATCTCGATGATCACGATCTCGCCGTTCGGTCTCACGCGCAGGTCAAGCCGCGCGTATCCGTTCCCATCCATGGCAAGGAAAAATTTGCGGCACACATCTTGAATTCGAGCGGTGAGCGCATCGTCATTCAGCGGGATAACAAAAATATCAAAACTGTACCATTTGGCGGCTTCGTGTAAAAAGGTTTCGCCTTCAGGGAACAACACTTCCGCCGGGGAATATGCAAACGGAGACTGGGCATCGTCCGCGTTTTCAACGACCAGACAAGAGAACTCCCGCCCTTCGATAAACTCCTCCACGCGGGCTGATCCGTAGGCTTCGGACATTCGCTCAAATTGGATTCGTAATTCATCAGGATTCGTCACGCGCGATTCCTTCGTTAATCCCGCGCTGGCAAAACTATTCGGATGCTTCACGATCAAGGGATACGAAAGTCCATCCGCCTGTTTCAAATCTTCGAGCGACTCGGCATGGAATCCGCGCGCAAAACGGATTTGATACGCCTCCGCCGCCGCTTGCATTTCCTCCCGCGTGGAACGATAGAATTTCGACTCCGCGCCTGTGAACGGAAGGTTCAATTTCTCAAGCGCTTGAACGAATTGCAAACCCGAACTCTCCTTTGCATCCTCCCCCTCATAAATATTCAAGTACACATCATAATGGCGCGAGTGTGACAACTCGGTTATGAACTCGGTTACGGGCGGAGCAACCGTGACATAATCCCAATCGTAATTTTTGAAGTAAACCTCAGGGTTGAAATCCTCGACCTTTTCGTCGGTCAACAGGCAGACACGCATACAGCCTCAACGCGCCGCGCGCATTGCCTGTCGCAGTTTTGCCACGCGGAACATGCGGTCGAAGAAAACTTTGTAACCGCCCTCGTCGTACAGGATCATAAAATCAGCGGGACCGAACTCATCGGGGCGAAGCATGATCGCGGGGTTCGGGTTGATCTCAAGGATGAACATCTCGCCGCGTTCATTCATCCGCACATCGCAACGCCCATAACTCACCGCGCCGATGGCTTGATACATCCGCACGCCAATATCTTGCAAGCGCGGGATCAACTCAGGGTCAGCGACGCGCGCAAAGTTGAACGGGAGCGACGTGTCCCATTTCACAACCGTGTGCCAAAATTCTTCGCCGGGCGGAAACACCAACTCGGTCGGCGGATACGCGATCGGCTTGCTGAAGTCATCGGGGTTATCCACGACCAGCACATTGAACTCCCTGCCGACGATAAATTCCTCCATCCGCGCTGCGCCATATTCTTTGCAGACGCGCTCCACTTGCGCCAGCACTTCTTCGAGCGAATCGCACCGCGACTCTTTGATCATTCCCGTGCTTCCATAGCTCTGTGGATGCTTCACCATGATCGGATATCGCAGTCCCTCGACAAGTCGCTTCGCTTCGACGGGCGAACTGACCCGGTATCCTTTGGCGAATCCAACCCCGTGCGCGTCGGCGGCGGCTTGCATCTGCTCGCGCGTCGGGTCGAAAAATGTTGAGTCCGCGCCTGTGAACGGAAGGTTCAACTCTTCCAACGCTTTGATCACATCGACTCCCTCGTAGCCTTCTTCGTCGTGATCGTCTTTTTCATAGCCTTCGCACAAGTTGATATACACATCGAATTCATGGCGGGCATCGAGCGCGCGCAACGTATCGATGATGGGATTCGTCATCGTGACAAATTCCCAGTCATACCCTTCCATGAATTGCGTCGGGTTGAAGTCTTCGATCTTTTCATCGGAGAGAATGCAGACTCGCATGAATCACCTCGCGTAGAGATTTGATTCATTATCGCACAACTTTCAATTCAAAGACAAATTTATTAAGGCTGAACCATGATGCGCAAAAGTATAATTCCGCCTATGAACCGCAAAAACTCCTCGATAATTTTTCTCGCGCTTGGACTCGTCTTCCTCACCATTGGACTATCCACCGACAACACCGCGTTTTCGTGGATTGCAATTGTGTTCGTTTTATTGTCTCTCGTGATGGGTGGACGATGGATGAGACCAAGAAGGTAGTTGAATGTCACCCTGAGGGAGTGGCGCTTCGCGCCACGACCGAAGGGTCTCTGCTTGTCGCGTCTGAGATGCTTCGCGGAGTTTATCCTGAGCCTGTCGAAGGGCTCAGCATGACATGACTCAATAAATTATTTCGTCTTCGTCACTTTATGGATCGTGCGCGGCTTTTCGGTATCGAATCCCTTTGCCAGTGTGAGATGATAGGCGAACAATTGCGCTGGCAAAATTGTGACCAGCGGCGAAAGCCACTCTGGCACATCGGCGGGAATGGACAGGGGAATTTGAGCAAGCGATAACGCGCGTTTATCGTTCGAGATCACAACCAATTCCGCTGAAATATCTTTTTTCAACCGTTGAAGCATCTGCAACATCGAATTAAACACCTTCCCCTTCGGCGCGACGGCAAAGACGGGGTAGCCGCTCTCCACCAGCGCGATCGGTCCGTGCGCAAAGTCGGCGGAGGAGTACGGCTCGGCGATGATGTACGATAACTCTTTCAACTTCAACGCCCACTCGAACGCGGTGGCGTAATTGAATCCCCGCCCCAGCACAACGGTCTGGTCAATGTAGCGATAGCGCTGCACAGCCTCGGAAATATAATCGTGATGCTTCAAAACAGATTTCATCCAACCTGCAACCTGTTTCAACTCGCCCCATTGCTTTTGATTTCCGTTCAGCGCGGCAGACAACATCGCAACCGTCATCAACTCAGTGGTGTAGGTCTTCGTCGCGGCGACGGCTTTCTCCGCGCCCGCTTGAATATCCAGCACGAAGTCAGAGACATGCGCGAGCGGCGAGTTTGACTCATTTGTGATCGAAAGCGTCAGGCACCCCTGCTTCTTCCCCTCTTCCAATACCGCCACAATATCAGGCGACGCGCCCGATTGCGAAATACCAACAACCAGGGCGTTTTTTAGTTTCGGCGGGCGGTTGTAATACGTGAACAGCGACGGAGTCGCCAGCGCGAGTGGCAATCCATTCATTGCGCCGAGCAGATAATTCGCGTACCTGCCCGCGTTATCCGAAGTCCCGCGCGCGGCGAGAAAGACATAGTCAACACCGTGTTTTCGAATGGCAGTCGCAACACGCTCAATGTTCTTTCTCTGCGAGGCAAGCAAGCGTTTGATCCGTTCAGGTTGTTCGTTAATCTCGGAATACAGCGTCATGTGTGGTACCGTCCAATTTCCTCGGCAAGCGGGGCGAACAGTTCGATCTTCCACGGTTCCACGCGCGGCGCGATCGAACACGCCGAACTCAAAATATATCCGCCGCCCGGCTTGCCGATAATAATCCGTTCCGTCGCTTCGGCGATCACTTGTTCCTTTGTAGTGTATTCAAGAAGCGACACCGAATTCATATTGCCCTTCAAAAACATCCGCTGACCCACGCCCTTCTTCGCATCTGCCAATTCCACGTTGCCAAGCGGATGCGGGTCGAGCGTGTCAATGCCCATCGTATGCGTCTGCTCCATTAGATCGAGTCGGTCGCCGATCTTGCCGCACGTGTGCGTGTACACCGGCGCGCCGCAAGCGCGAACGGCGTCTGCCAATTTTTGTTCATACGGAAGGATGTATTCCGCGTACATCTTTGGGGATAAGAACCCGCCGCCCGCAAACGCGGATGAAATAAGCACCGCGTCAACCCCATGTCGGGCTTGAGCGACCGCCCAGGCAATCGTCGCGTCTGTGAGACGGTCCAACAACGCCTTCACCTTCTCCTTGCTCTTCACTAATCCGATAATCGCGTTCATGTATCCAAACAACTCGAGATAATGCGTGAACGGCGAGAAAACTTCGCCATGCACCGAAACTTCGCCTCTTGTTTTCTCGCGGACAAGGTCGATCGTATCAAAAAAATAATCGGGGATTTCGTTCAGCAACCCGGTATCCGCTTTGCCCTCGATCCACGGCACATGATAGGTATTCCAGAGATAGCCGGGGAATTGGTCAACATCCTCCAAATGGTCTGGATCAAGCACCCCCAAGTCGGCGCGAGGTGTGAGATCGGGGCGGGCGGTGTAAACGTATTGGGCGTTGTCATCCCAAGGGATGACGGTCACGTGCCCGTTTTTCCACGTCACAAGTTCGCCCTTCTTCGTCTTCTCTACGCTTTTGATCTGGTTCAAAAATCCGCGGGGTCGCCCCGGCAGGTTGATCAAAATCCCATCGAATTGATAGCGCCTTTGCATCGTGACGAGGGCTTCGGCAAAGCCTTCACTGCTGAACCAGATTTCATGCGGGGCAAGACCGGCGTTTAAAAAATAATGTCCCAACGCCAATTGGCACATGACCGGGACACGGTCGGCTTCTTCGTGGCGCATGGCAAGCGCCATGCGTTCCCTGCCGTTCATGCCTAGCCTTTCACAGCCCCGGCGGTAAGCCCTTTGATGAATTCGCGCGCCAGGATCATATACAAGATCAGCATAGGCACCGCCGCCAGCGAGAGGACGGCAAGCGCGCGCGTCCAGTCGGTGCGATATTGCCCGAAGAGCAGAGAGACGCCCAGCGCCACCGTGCGCGATTCCTCCGCGCGGATGAACACGAGCGGGAACCAAAAGTCGTTCCAGATTTTTATCATGTTGAAGATCGCCACCGTCGCCAGCGCGGGGCGCATAAGCGGCAGGACGATGCGGGAATACACCTGCCATTCGGTCGCGCCGTCTATCTTCGCCGCCTCGAACATTTCGCCGGGCAACTCTTTGATGAAGGCGGTCAACACGAAGGTTGCGATTGGCATCCCCATGGCAACATACACAGGGATGAGACTCCAATAAGTATCCTGCAAATTGAGCGCCTTGATCAGCCGCACGAGGTCGAGCGTGCCGAGGCGGATGGGAATCATCAAACCGGCGATGAAAAATACGTACAGGAAACTGGAGACCGGCGATTTCCACTTTGCGAGCGCGTACGCCGCCATCGAGCCGATGAAGAGGATCAGCCCGAGCGCGATCGCCGTCACAATGAGGGTGTTGATGAAATACAGGTCGAACCGTCCGTTATTCCAAGCTTCGCGATAGCCGTCTAACGTGAAAGTTTCCGGCAACCCGAACGGGTCTTTGAAAATCTGCTTCTGCGGTTTGAAGGAATTTACCACGAGAGTCCAGATCGGGAACAGGACGATAAGCGACCAAATGCCAAGAACAATATAAGTAAATAGCAGTTGGGGTTTATTCAAACGCATCGCGCGCCTCCTATTCCGTCGCCTGCTTGCGAGAGAAATACAGCCAGAACAGGACGCCCGTCATTAGAATGGCAAACGTCAGGGTGGCGATTGCCGCGCCCATGCCCATATTTGGAATGCCGACAGGGTGTTCGCCCGCGATCCCCGTGCGGTAGAACAGGGTCGCCAACAAATCGGCTGAATACGATGGTTCGCCTTTCGCGCCTGCCATGGCATAGATGACATCGAAAGCGTTGAAGTTATCCACGAAGGTCAAAATGGTGACCACGCCGATCACCGGTTTCAGAAGCGGGAACTTTATCTTCCAGAAGATATTCCACTCCGATGCGCCGTCGATACGGGCGGCTTCGAGCAATTCGTCCGAGATACCCATCAGCCCGGCGAGGAACATTACCGTGGGCATGCCCACCCATTGCCAGACCGAGGTCAGAGAAATAACCGGGAGGGCGAGGTTTTCGCGTCCAAGCCAGGGGAGCGCCAATTCCCTTAACCCCATGGCGATGAGCGTCTTATTTACCGCGCCCCAGTTCGGGTTGAGGATCAACGTCCATAAAAAGCCAGTGACCAGCACCGATAAAGTCGCGGGGGCAAAGATCACTGTGCGAAAGAAATTCCTGCCTCGAAATTCCGACGAGAGCAGGTTGGCGAACAACAAGCCAAGCGTATTTTGCACAAGCATGTGAATGGCGAAAAAGACGCAGGTGTTGGTAAACGCGTTGAAAAATTTCTCGCGCCATAATGGGTTGGTAAATAAGTCCCTGTAATTTTGCGAGCCGACAAACGTTGTCGGGTTATAGCCTTCCCCTTGATACAGGCTCAAGCGCAGTGAGTCGAACAATGGTCCCGCCATGAACACGAGGTACATTGCCACGGCGGGCAATAGGAATAAGAGCCATGTAATTTTTTGGCGGTTCTTTACGCTGAACAGGTCTGGCGCGCGAGTCATGGTCTCTCCTTTTTATGGTTATACAATCGGCAGGGATGGGAAACCCATCCCTGCCTTTTATTGTACGCTGAAACGGCTGATTACTTGCAAGCCGCGGCAGGTTCGTACCAAGCCGCCACATCAGCATTGAAAGCGTCGGCGGCTTCCTTCGGGGTCTTCTCGCCCTTCAACACGGCGATCACGTTGTTGTTGAGGGAGGTGTAGGCATCCACGCTGCCGGAGGGCGCGGCGAGGAGTTTTTCCCACACGAAGCGAATGTCCACGCCTTTGGCGGCTTTGTTGAACGCCATGAAGTCGGCGCTGATCGGGTCGCTGAGGGTCGGAATCTCCTTGGTCAGCGGGAAGAAGCCTGGCAGGTTATCGCCAAGCAATCCGGCAAATTCAGGCGATTCGAGGAACTCAAGGAAGAGCATGGCCGATTCGAGGTTCGGGGATGCGGCGTTCGCGCCGACAGCGGCATCGGTATGGAAGGACACATAGGTGTCTTTGCCTGCGAGCGCGGGCGGGTAGAACACGCCCCACTCAAAGTCGGTGGCGTCTTTCTTGATCGGACCGATGCTCCAAGAGCCGTCGAATAACATGGCGGCTTGTCCCTGCGCGAAAAGCTGGCTGGCGTCATAGTAACTGACCGCTTCAAAGCCTGTCGGCAGGTAGGGTTTCAGATCGGCAATCTGCTGGAAGGCGGCGACCATTTCGTCGCTGTTGAAACAGCGTTCGCCGTTCAGGTACGCCATGCGCCCATCGTAACCGCCGATATCGCTGGGGATGAGTTGCATCATCACAACTTCGTTGATATCCCAGGCGTCTTTTGTCCCGTTCGCAAACGGTATCACGCCCGCGTCTTGCAGGGTCTTGGCGGCGGCCATCAGGTCTTCCCAAGTGGCGGGAATCTCAATGCCATTGGCGGCGAAGAGGTCTTTGTTATAGTAAATGCCATGAGATACGGCGATGATCGGCACCGCATACGGCTCGCCGTCATCGGTCGCCCACGGAGCGCGGGAAGCGGCAGTGAAGCTATCGTTGATGCCGGGCAGGTCTTTCAAAGAAGCGATGTAACCCGCATCGAACAGTTCGCGCCCGGTTGCGAAGGAACGCACGAAGAACAAGTCGGGACCTGTGCCGGTCTCGAGTTGGGTGCGAAGCGTGGCATTGTAATCGGGCGGGTTGGTCGGGTCGAATTTGACGGTGATGTTGGGATATTTCTCGTGGAACGCGGCATTGATCACGTCCCAGGCGGCAACATCATCCACGCGCCAGGAGCCCAGGGTGAGGGTCACTTCAGCGGCTGGCGCTTCTGTGGCGGGAGCCTCAGTCGCAGGCGCCTCGGTAGCGGGAGCCTCAGTGGCTGGCGCTTCTGTGGCAGGCGCCTCGGTAGGCGCGGGGGTGCCGCAAGCCGAGAGCACAAGGCTCGCCAAAATCAAAGCAGATAACAAAACGAACAGTTTCTTTTGCATTTCTTCTCCTATATATTTTGAACACGTTACAAACAGACTTCCGGTTACTTTTGACGCAATGGTTTCCTTACTCGCTCCTTTCAGGTTGTCTTATCAAGCGGCAGCGCACACTGCGCTTCGGCAACTCGCCCGCAACCTTCCTGTGTAATATGACGCATGAGTTGCGTAACAAGATTCGCAAGAGCGCGAATCCGACAGGACATTCACTATTCCACTTCGATCGATTCAGAGAAATTATGTAGACGGGACTCCGCGCTTCACCCGACAGTGGGTATGGATACCGGTAGTCGGCCGGTCATCTGGATGCGGCCAAACAAGGCTTTCGCGACGGCGCGCATGGACGGCTCCATAATGCCGTACGCGGCAACGTACGCGGAGACTTGCGGAAAGGCGGCAAGGTCATACGGGAGACGCATGGCGATCACAATCGTGGGCTTGCCAAGATTCAAGAGCGCGCGCGCAAACCCGGCTTGCTTCTCTTCGGCATAGGCGTTGATCGTGCCAACGACGATCACATCATATTCACGGACACGCCCCAACACTGAGGCCGATTCTGCCTCAGTGGGCGAATACGGGATGACGAACTCATCTGTGCGAGCGTGATAGTCCCGAATAGACTCTGCCAGTTTAGGCTGAATGTACGATGACGTGTCCGCTGGCGTCAGGTCTTTTGGCTGGGGAACGATCACCGCAATGCGTTGGTCCGATTCGAGTTTGAGCGGCAAATACTTTTCACGATCGCGCACCAGTGTGATGGATTTCTCCGCAATCTCTTGAGCAACCCGCATGTGTTCGGCAGATCGAATTACCGCGAGATCATGCGAGGCTGAATTCTCGGCGATCCATTGTTTCAAGCGTGAGATCCGCGCGGCGGACGCTTCCAACTCGCCCAGCGTGAGTTGACCAGACTTGAATCCTTCCATCAGGCCTTCGAACGCGCGGGTCTGATCTTGTGGGTCGCTGGTATTGAGCAACAAGTCTGCGCCCGCTTTCACCGCGCGCACAGATTCCTCGCGCAAAGCCTCGCCCTGACGAATCGCTTTCATGTCCATCGCGTCGGTGACAACGACACCATCGTAGCCGAAATCGCGGCGCAGTAGACCGTTGATGATGTTGGGAGATAAGGTGGCGGGAGGAGGGTTTGCGCCGTCCAGCGAAGTGATTCCGAGGTGCGCGGTCATCACCATTTTGGCATCCGCTTTGAAGGCGGCGATAAAAGGAGGCAATTCTACGGCGCGAAGTCGTTCGAGAGAGTGTGGCACAGTGCCAAGCCCGTGGTGCGTGTCGCTGGCGGTATCGCCGTGACCGGGGAAGTGCTTGACCGTGGCGGCAACTCCTTGCGATTGAATTCCTTCGATCATGGCCGCGGTCAGCTCCGCAACCAGACGAGGATCTTCGCCAAAGGAGCGCGCGCCCACAACGGGATTCTGCGGGTTGATGTTCACATCGGCGCAGGGCGCATAATTGACGTTGATGCCCAGCGCGGACAATTCGCGCCCGAGCACTTCGCCCGCTTTGCGCGCGAGTTCTGCGGAGCGTGTGGCGCCCAACGCCATATTGCCGGGCAGGGGCGTGCCGTCGCCCACCGCCATCAACTGCCCTCCTTCCTGGTCGGTAGCGATGAGGAGGCGAGGCAGGTCGAGGTCGCGCGCGAGGCGTTGCAGGGCGTTGGTCAACTCGCGCACTTGGGAGGGAGTCCCGATATTTAAACTGCGGAAGTATGAAATCCCGCTGGGGTGGTATTTTTGGAACGCTTCGATAATTTCAGGCGAGGGGGTCTCTTTGCCGTGAAACGCGAATAATAGTTTTTGCCCGATGAGATGTTCGATGTCCACGCTTATCCTTTCAAGCCAGAGACCACTACGCTTTCGAGAATGTAGCGCTGGGCAAGGAAAAAGACAACGATGAGAGGCACGGTGGTCAGCACTGCCGAGGTCATGATGGTGGGCCACGGTTGCGTCGTCAGGTTGATGTTGTATAGGGTGGACACGTATACGGGCAGGGTGTACAGGTCGATGGTTTGCAGATAGATAAGCGGGGTGAGCAGGTTGTTCCACATGCCGACAAAAAGGAAGGTTGCCACGGTGGCGAGCGGCGCTTTAACCAGCGGCAGGATAATCTCCCACCAGATTTGGATGTGGTTTGCGCCGTCTACGAACGCGGATTCGTCCAATTCTTTGGGGATTTGCGCCATTGCCTGACGCAATAAGAAGACCATCGCCGCGCCGCCGGCGAAGTAGCCCGGAATAATAAGCGGGTTGAAGGTGCCGATCCAGTCCAGTTTATTGAAGAACACGTACTGCGGCACGATAAGCGCTTGCGGCGGAATCATCATGGTGGAGAGCATGAGGAAGAATACGATGTTTCGCCCGGGCCATTCCACGCGGCTGAAGGCATATGCCACGGCGGCGATCGAAATCAATGTGCCTGCCAATGCCAGCGTTACGTAGAACACGGAGTTGAAATAGGAGCGCACAAAATTTTCATTCTGAAAAATATCGATGTAGGCTTCGAGAGTTGGGCGGTCTGGAATCCAGACGATGCCCGGAGAGTTCGTTTCTTCCACGGTTTTAAGCGAGGATGAGATCATCCAAAACAAGGGGAAGCTCATTAGGATGGTTGCGCCGGTGAGCAAGGCGTACAGCAAAATGCCTTTGAGGATGGGGAAGTATCTTTTCATTTTGCCTGCCTAGTACACATCGTAGGTTACCCAGCGGTCTTGAAGCTTGAACTGGATAAGCGTAAAAATGAGGATGATGACAAGAATGACCCACGAAATGGCAGAGCCATACCCGATCTCAAAATGGCTGAAACTCGTTTCCCATAGATAGTAGACCATTGAGATCGTCGAAGAGACAATCGGCTCGTTATCACGGTAAAGGACAAAGATCGGCTCGAAGATCTGCAGGGAGCCGATCAACCCAACGACCAGGTTATAGAAAATATACGGGGTGAGCAGGGGGAAGGAAATTCTCCAGAATTTTTGCCAGGCGGTCGCGCCATCCACTTCGGCGGCTTCGTGCAATTCTTTGGGGATGTTGTTCAAACCGGCGAGGAAGATCAGCATCATTGTGCCGCATCCCCAGACCATGAGTAAAATTACGGACATTTTCGTCCACAATGGACTCTGGACCCAAAGCGGAACGCGGTTGTCGGCAGGGAAACCCGCTTCAAGCACTTTTGTCAGCAGGTTGTATTTCCCCGTATTCATCCCTAAAAAGAACGCGGTGACAACTTCCTGGACGAGGATCAGCGCGCGACTGAATACTCCAAAGGGCGGAACGGAAGTGGATATCGCGCGAATGATCTGGTTAACAATACCCGTGCCGGTATTCAACATCAAACGCCAGCACAGCAATACGGCGGTGTTAAAGCCGAGGATCACCGGCAAGTAAAACGCCATTCGGAAAACGCGCTCGCCTTTCATCTTTTGGTTCAACAGCACGGCAAGGAATAACGCCACTCCCATCTGTAATGGCAAGCCGATCAAGGTCAGATACAAGGTGTTGACAAGCGAGGCGCGGAAACCAGTATCATGGAGGAGGATGTCGCGGTAATTTTCGATCCCTTTCCAGGTTGCCGGCGCGCCGGAGGCGATGCGATAATCGGTGAAACTCCAGTATAAAGAAAAAGACAGGGGTACAACGACAAATATGATGAAGCCAACGATCCAGGGTGCGGCGAAAAAATAACCCGCAAAGGCGCTTTCTTGCTGTTTGGGCGTGGCGCCGCGCGCCCGGACGATCGAACGGGCAAGGAAACCCAAACCATAACTGGCAGATACAATGAGCGCAACGGTCAATACCGCCACGATCAACACATTGATATATGGGTTTTCCAGCATGGCATACTCCTCGAGGTACGAGAGTAGAGTTGGGCGGGGAGGACTCCCCGCCCAACTCACTTAGATCTTTTCTTATTCGGCGAGCGCCGCAGAGTATTGTTCCTGAATCGTCTGGTTGACTTCTTCAGGAGTGAGCTCTTCGGTCACCAATTTGCCCAGCGCGTCTTGCATGATGGTGGACAATTTTGCGGCTTCCTTGATTCCAGCGAAGCCCACGCCATATTCCGCCGCCAATTCCGCTTCGCGTTGCAGTTGCGGAGAGTCGGTCACGTAGCCGTATTGCGAGTCGTTGCGGGCAGGGATGAGACCCATGGTCTCGTTCCACTTGTTGTTGCCTTCCTTGCTGAAGGCAAGTTTCAACCAATCCGCCGCGAGTTCCTTGTTCGGGCTGTAATCCGCGACTGCAAGCCAGTCGTTGAACGCAAGCACCACCGGTTTGCTGTTGGGGAAGTTCGCCGGATCGCCGTAGAACGGTTCAATGGAAATATTTTCCCAGACGGGGCGATCAAACGCGGGAGCCGCCCAGCCGGAGTGGGCAAGGCAGATCACCCCGTTGTTCTTACCCGTGGCGTCGTCCACATCAATGACGGAGCCTTGGCCAGCAGGAAGCGCGCCAACCGCATCTGAAGCGGGACCGTAGGTAGCCTGTCGCAGATCGAGCAGGAATTGGGTGGTCGCCAGCGCTTCCGGGGAATCGAAGTTGGGCGAGCCATCGGCTTTATAAAGTTGGCCGCCGAGAGAGTAGAAGACCAACAACCACCACTGCCAGTCAGCCATGGTAGCCGCATCCACCGGGTGAAGCGCCTGTTGGGTCAACGAGTTGGTGGCGGGGTCGATCACTGTGTTGGCTTTCGTGAACGAAATCCAATCCGCAAAGCTCTTCGGCGGAAGCGTGCCGGTCGCAAGATCGGAACGGCAGAAAACGTAACGAGGAGCGGTGAAGATCGGCAGACCGCGCAGTTTGCCTTCGTACTTGGCATTTTCGAGCGCGGGACCGAAGTTACTGATCTCGCTCCAGGCGCCAGCGCCAAGGTACGGATCCATATCGGCAAGATTCTTGCCGTAGAGCGTGTTCATTTCAGAGCCGAGGTTAATGATGTCGGGACCTTCGCCCGCGGCGAAGAAACCGGCAAAGGTCGTATCCCAACCCGACCATGAGCCTTCGGTGATCTCGACCGTCACGCCCGGGTGAGCCTTTTCAAACGCCGGGTTGATATCGCTCTTCAACCACGCGATGGTGTCGGGGGTGTAATCGAGCAGGTAGATCTTCAAGGTTTTTGGCTGAGCCGCGCCACCGCAGGCGGTCAACATCATACTGACCAACACCAAAACTGAAAGCAACGTAAACAGTTTCTTGTTCATTTTTTTCTTCTCCTTGTAGTTTTTCAAACATCGGTTGAATACGCAAATTGAAATACTATGCTCTTCGATCGATCTCCTTTCTGCCGCATGAACAGGATAAATAAAGAAAAGTCAGTTCATCTGGCGAATACGAGTATCAACATCCTGCGCAAAACGATGAATAAACTCCCGCACAAAAACAGCCGGGTCAAGCGACTCTTCGGCGATCAAAGGAGTCATATCCATTGCATACGAAAGCCCGTGTGTCGCATCTACGCCGTGCGATTCAAAATATGTGGCGTTGGCGCGGCGGCGCCCCATCGAAGCGAGGTCGTACCGCTTCCCGCCGACGATCTGCGAATCAAAGACGCCCAACAAAGCGAACTGGAGATTTTCATGGGCGGAGGTATTCATCAACACCTTATCTGGATCGATCATCCAATCGAGCGAGCGCCAGACCTCACACCCCACGAGTCTCTCGGGACGTTCAGCCGGGTCCAGTCGGCGGATGGCTTCCACCACCCTCAGAACAACCGCGATATGCGTATCATGCTTGTCCGCAAGGTTATGGGTGTACACATAGTTCGGTTTTGTGGCGCGCAAGATCTCCACAAAATCTTCGATGGGTTCCTGTCGAGACGCGTCCTTAAGTGTGGCGCTGGGCAGGTCCAACATGATTTGCGCGGAGAACTCGCCCACATATGCCGCCTTGCGTTGTTCATGAAAACGCACAGCCCGCATCTCATCGTCTGTGTAATCCTTATAAAGGCTATCGCGCGGAGACCCTCGACCATCCGTGACAACAACGCCTGTGAACCATTTATCGCCTTGTTGAAAACACTCCAAGATCGGTTGCGCCGCCATGATCTCAATATCGTCCTGATGCGCGGCAAGGCATAAATGCGTTGTGCGTCCCAGCGCCTGCTCCTCAGCCACGCCGTCCGGGATAAAAACTTCAGCCGTATTCAGAGAAAATTTCATGCCTGCGCCTGTTCTATGACCGGCAAACTTGCCGCCGCAATGGATTGACCCACGCGGCGTAATTTCTCGCTGGGCAAATGAATTTCTATTTTCTTCAAAAGTTCGGGGAATTCGGTTTCGAACACGTTGATCACGCCTTCCAACAATAGATTTCCGCCTCGTCCCGAGGTGCACCGGCCTAAAATCAAAACATGCTTGAGGTCGTAAAACTCGGCATAGTGAGCAATGCCATAGCCTAAATAAATTCCCATCGTTTGCCAGATCTTCAACGCGCCTCCGTATCCCGAATCCAGCAGGTTCTGAACAAATTTCAACTTCTCGGCGTCGGTCAGGCTCGATGGGATATCGATCTCCGCTTTGGGCGCGAGCCTGAAAACGCATTGTTGTGAAAAATACGACGCGCCACAGCCTCGGTCGCCCGACCACTCTTCGATCGGCGCGTTTGGGTTGTAGTCGATGGGGGCGAACGCCAGCTCGTTTAGCCAGCCGGTGATCTGCCCAGTCATGTTCACATAACCCGCCGCCTCGCTCGAACCCAGGGCAATACCCAAAATGCCGTTATCTTCAATGGACATCGAGCCAGCCAACGCGGTGACGTCTCCGTCATTGATCACTTCCAGCGGCACTCCCATCTCGTCTCTGATTCGCAGGAACATGTTCCTGATTTCGCTAAAGCGCTCAACAGGAATCCCCCGGAACAGCGAAGCCACCATCGGTCGGTTATCCACATAAATGCCAGCGGAACTGCCGCCGATCGCGTCCACGCGCGGGAGTTTGCTCGCGGCAGTTTTCAGCGATTGCATGATCTCGTTGTAGTGATATTCGGGATCAGAGTGTTTGCGCGGCTCCCAGATGACTTCCTCGCTGAAAACCGGAACCCCGCCAACCACCGCGCTGACTTTTCTGTCGGATGCGCCCAAGTCGAAGCCGATGCGATGACCTTGCAGGTTGCGGCCGAGCAGTTTCCCCCTCTCGAAAGAAGCGGGCACTTCATCCGCAGCGCATAAGACCACTTCGAATGCGCGCTCGTAGACTTGATCTCCCATAAAATGGTAATCAAAGTTCCGAGCGCCGTTTGCCGCGTAATCATTTCGAATGTGCTCGCCGATCTTGCGCGAGCCGCCAACGTAGATCTTGTGTCCGCCGCGTTGCCAGAGGAGAAACTTGAGAGCGCGTTCAACATATTCAAGATTTGCGCCGAAGTTCGAGTGCGATTCGGGAAAAACTTTTAATTCGATTCGAGAAAACTCTCCGTTATTTCTTTCAAGCCCGATCACCAGCCTCTCGCTCTCAGATTCAACGGAATTCTGAAACGCGCGACGCGCCAAAACCGCCGGGCGAAATTCTTCATCCAATGGAGGCGCAACACGCGGAGGGATTAACGGTAAAGTCATTAATGCGCTCCGCCAAACAAAGGCGAGTAGCCATCCTGCAACAGGAAAGCAGACGCGCCGAGGATACAGGCGCGATAATCCAAGGTGCCTAATTCAAGCTGAGTGCCTTCAGACATGCGAGTTAACGCGGCGTTTTGCATCGCGCGATTAACAGCTTCCAGCCACGGCGTACCGAAGAGCGTCATATCGCCTGTCAAAACGATTTTCTGAATATTCAGTGTGCCGATCAAATTTGCAAGAGAGACGCCTAAATACCGCGCCGCCCGTTCAATGGACTCTTTCGTTTTGGCGTCGCCAGCCTCAAACGCGGATTGAACCGCATCGAGCGAATCCATTTTCAAGCGCTGCATCACCGCGCGCGCGCTGGAGATGGTTTCCAGACAGCCGCGTTTGCCGCACCGGCATAATTCGCCATTCTCTTGAATCACCACATGACCGATCTCGCCTGCGCCTCCCCCGTCGCCTTGAAACAATTGCCCGTTGACTAATATCCCCGCGCCGATACCATACTTCACATTGACAACGATCAGGTTCTCGTCCGGCTTGTGCTTATTTCCATACACATACTCCCCAATCGCGGTTGCTTGACTGTCATTGAGAACGAGAACGGGAATCTTATATTTCTTTTGAAGCAGAGTACCAAGCGGAAGATTTTCCCATTCCAGGTTCACCGCGTTCAAAATGATTCCCTCGCGCGTGTTGATTAGGCCGGGCGCGCCGACTCCAATTCCCACAAGCGGCTTGTATTTTTTTCGTTTCAATTGGTCAAGAATTTGGTAAACGAGTTCGAGCGCTTTTTCCCCGTTATCGTCGTGCACGCCCACTTCAACGGTCTCTTTGATTTCGCCCCTCAAATTGACTACCGCGCCGATAAATTTATCTTGCGCGAGGTTCAGTCCGATTAAATAGCGCGAATCTGCAAGGACGCTCAGTAAGATTGGAGATTTTCCTCCAATGGATTCCCCGCGCCCCACTTCATGCACCAAACCTTCGGCAAGCAAGCCAGACACAACATCTGAAACCGTGGTGCGGGTCAGGTGGGTGATACGCGCAATCTCGGCGCGGCTGATCGGGTCATTGGCAAAGATCGTTCTGAGAACCAAATCTCGATTGTGTTGCTTCGTTTGTTGATGCGTAGCCTTTTTCATCAAGTTTCCTGCAACAAGAATTTGGATTGCCACTACAAGAAGAACAATTTGTCTGACGACTTTGTAAATTCACTGGACTAACAAACGCATTGTACAGACTCCCCCACAAAAAGTCAACCCTGTATTTTGGCAAGATCGAAACCAGAATCTTTGGACGGGTATTTTCGCCAATTCCAAATCCGCCCTTGACAGATTATTCATCTCCTCCTAAAATTTAGGCATACCTAAATTTTTGTTTAGTTACCCAAATGGAGAATCGATGACTACTAAATTCACACGAAGGGATTTCCTCAAAACGGGCGGACTCACCCTGCTCGGCGCGGCGGGTGTCGGTGTGCTTGCAAACACGAACCACGATCACGCGAACAAAACAAAAGTCCTTGCCGCGCCAGCCATGCAACACGATGGACATGATGGCACACTGCCCAACACTGTCGGCGAAGTGGACCACGAAGCCAACGGCTTCAATCCTGACGACATTCTGACCGATTTCGATTACGGCGAAGTCTCCACCCTGCCCAGCGGACAAACCCTGCGCGAGTACAAGATCCTCGCGCACAACAAGGATATCGAAGTTGTTCCGGGCATCGTTTATCCCGCATGGACGTACAACGGACGCATCCCCGGTCCAACGCTTCGCGCCACCGAAGGCGACCGCATACGAATCAATTTTGCCAACGGAAGCAATCATCCGCACACGATGCACTTTCACGGGTTTCATCCAGGCTCGATGGACGGCGTACCAGGTTCAGGTCCGGGGGGAAACGTGTTGCCCGGCGAATCATTCGTCTACGAGTTCGATGCGGAACCGTTCGGACTCCACCTCTATCATTGTCACGCATTCCCTCTCGCGCGTCACATCGCAAAGGGACTCTACGGCACGTTCATCGTTGACCCCAAAGGCGGACGTCCGCGCGTGGATCGCGAGATGGTGATGGTGATGAGCGGCTTTGATGTGGACTTCGATGATGCGAATGATTTTTATGCGGTCAACGCGATTCCTTTTCATTATCAAAACCATCCGATCCAGATCAAGGTCGGCGAAACGATTCGCATCTATCTCGTGAACATCCTCGAGTTCGATCTCATCAACTCATTCCACTTGCACGCAAACTTTTTTCAATACTTTCCCACTGGCACAAGTCTCACGCCCGCCGAATTTACCGACACGATCATTCAAGGACAGGCGCAACGCGGCATTCTCGAATTCAGTTACAAATATCCGGGCATGTACATGTTCCACGCGCACGTGACGGAGTTTGCGGAACTCGGCTGGAATGGCATGTTCGAAGTGACGGAATAGAGGCTCATCATGACTCATTCGACTGAACCCACACGCTTCACCTTTCGGACCTTCGTCCTGCTTCTGCTCCCCATCATTCTCCTCGCTGGAGTGATCGCGCTCTTCCTCTCCACTGGCGGCGGCTTGGATTTGGAATCTGCCGCGCCCATCGAGACTCTCGACATCGAGCGTTACAACCTCCAACAAAACGTGATTGAGCTTCACGTCCGCAACATGGGACCTGACGCGCTCACAATTGCGCAAGTCGGCGTGAACGAAGCCATCATGCCATTCACGGTTTCACCAGATACAACGATACCGCGCTTGGGACGCGCCGTTATTCACATTCCCTATCCATGGAATTACGGCGAAGCATACGGTGTCAGCGTTTTCACAACGAATGCAATCGTCTTCGGCGTGGACATTCCCGTCGCATTCGAAACTCCACAACCCGACGCGGCAACATTCTGGGGCTTCACATTGATCGGCTTATACGTCGGCGTGATCCCCGTTTTCATCGGCATCTTCTGGTTCCCCGCACTGCGGACTCTCGGTCGCCGCACGATGACCTTCCTCATGGCGGCAACGGCGGGCTTGCTCATCTTCCTCGGCTTGGACACGCTCGCCGAAGCGCTGGAGTTTGCGGCAGAAGTTCCAGCCACATTCCAAGGGATTGGATTGATCGGCATCGGCGCGGTTGCAACTTTCCTTTTGTTGGATGCAATTTCAAAGAGTCAAACCAACACATCAGGCGATGAATCGCAGAGACGTTTATCGGTCGCGTTCATCATCGCGGTCGGAATAGGATTCCACAACCTCGGCGAGGGACTTGCCATCGGCGCGGCGTACAACGTCGGCGAGATCGCGCTGGGAACATTCCTCGTCGTGGGATTCATCATCCAAAACATCACCGAGGGACTTGGAATCATCGCTCCCGTACTACGCGACAAACCCACAATTAGACGACTCGCGGTCATGGGATTGATCGGCGGCGCACCCGCCATCCTCGGCGCATGGATCGGCGGATATGCTCCCTCGCCGTTTCTCGCTGTGCTGTTCCTCGCCATCGGCGCAGGCGCGATCTTCCAAGTCATTTACGAAATCGCCAAATTGATTCAAAAAGACACCCAACGCGAAGCCATACCGATGACCGTCTTCAGCGGCGTGTTGACAGGCATGATGCTGTTGTGGGTAACTGGATTATTGATTAAGTAAGTTGTAACTCCGAAGGAGTGAAATGATTATAGATTTGCACGTAATAGGCAAGCCAACCCCGAAGGGGTGTCATGGCTTTGCATGAGGATATGTCATCCCTGCGGGATTTGATCGTGCCTTGTTCCATTTTCTATAATTCTTCCATCCCTTCGGGATTGAAAGTTCTTCAGGCAAATAAATAAACATCGTTCTGCGAAGTCGAAGTATCGCCTCGCAACAACAGAAAACTATGGAAACCATTCTCCTCCCCCTCCGCATCTCTGGATTACTCGCCTTCCTCGGCGCGTTCCTCTATGCCATCGGTGATGTGCTTTTGCTCGCGAGCAAAGTGAATCTCGCTGAGTATCCCAAACTCAAGCCGTTCGCCAAACTGCTTTCAGACGCCGAAAAGATGATCGTGCTATCACCGAACCGAATGATCTGGGGCGCGTTGCTCGGCGTGTTCGGGACACCTTTATACGTCGCAGGATACTGGCACATCTATCAAGGCTTGGGCGGCGCGAACACCTCCGCTGTGCTGACAGTTGTCGGCTTGTTCGGAACCGCATCCATCCTGGGCGCGTTCGTCCACGGCACGTTTTATTACATGGGCGAATACGTCCACGCGTTGAACAATGTCAGCGAAGAGTCGCAGGCGGTGATCGTCAAAATGATCGAGCGGCATAAAAAAGTTTTGATCATCACATACGCTCCTGTGATGATCTTCATTGTGATCGCATCCATTTGGTTTTCGATTTTGGTTGCATCGGGTCAAACGTCATTCCCACTTTGGTTGACGTGGATCAACCCGCTCACACTGACCATCGCGTGGCTGGTCATCAACCGCATCCTGCCGCAATTTTTGCGCGACGCGACAGAAGGCGCAGGCTTCAACATTGCGTTCATGGTCTTCTTCGCCTGCACTACGATCACACTTTGGAACGGATAATGGAACAAACACTCACCATCTCGATTCAGGATTACCTGAAACACATTTACGAATTGACCGATCGCGGCGCGCCGGCCAGCACCAACGCGCTCGCGGAACGACTCAAGATCAAGCCTGCGTCAGTGACGGGCATGATTCAAAAACTTGCCGCGTCGAATCCGCCGCTGGTTGAATATCAAAAACACCAAGGCGTGACGCTCACGAAAGATGGGAAGAAAGCCGCGCTCGAAGTGATTCGGCATCACCGTCTGCTCGAAGCGTGGCTCGTGCAAACACTCGGCTATTCGTGGGATGAAGTGCACGAAGAGGCGGAGCGACTCGAACACGTCATCTCGGAAGATTTTGAGCGACGTATCGCCGCCGCGATGGGACATCCGCTTCGTGACCCCCATGGAGAGTTGATCCCCACCGCCGATCTTAAGATGCCGCTGGACGATTCGACTCCGCTCTCCGCGCTGAGACCGAATCAAACTGGCACGATCCAATGCGTCAAAGCCGCGGACGATGAGTTACTTCGTCATCTCGAATCCCTCGGCATCACGCCTGGCGCAAGTATCGAGGTGAAGGAATATTCATCATACGACCACAATCTAACGGTCAAAGTCGGGCGCAAAACCTCGGTGCTTGGGTTGAACATTACAAGCAAGATTTTTGTGGAAGAGAGTTAAATGCTTTGTAGGTCAGGCTTACAGCCTGACAATCTTTTGCATGGTGAGCGTATGCAATAAGTCTATTAGCCCTCTTACACAAGAAATTGTACGGCAGGTTTTCAACCCACTATTCATCAAAATTCGGAAAAGCGTCAGGCTAAAAGCCTGACCTACGATTGACCTTTGCAAGAAATCAATCAAAGAAAGTTAACGAACATGTTTGAACGCGCAGTTTTACTTCCATCTTTACCAGCAGTCAGCCTGACCGAAATCCTCATCGTCCTGACCATTGCCAGCCTTGCTTACTTCGTTGTCTTCAACAAATTTGAAAAGCATGTTCCAACAAACAGAAGGATCACTAAACTTGCTATCGTTGTCGGCGTCCTGACAATCGTTGGCATTTTGTTTAGCAGGTATGCATTTTGGGGCGTGATCGCCCTGATGACAATCGGACAGATTTATATACACGGCGTGTATTTCCCCAAACACGGAGTCAACGGCTGGACAGCCGAACCGTACGACAAATATCTTGAACTAACAGAACGAATGAAAGGTAAAAAATGAACGAAAATATTTTCCGCATGATCGCCGCGCTTGTCTTGTTCACAGGCATCGGCATCTCAGGTTACTTCCGCCGCAAAGCGGACAAAGAATCAGGCGAAACCGTTTCCCGCAAAGTGGACGGCGGCGTGATGATGAACTTCATCCGTATCGGAGGACTGATCCTCTGGTTGAGTCCGCTGATCTATCTCATTAATCCGCAATGGATGGCTTGGTCGAAGATCGGACTCCCCGAATCGATTCGCTGGCTCGGCGTTGGGATTGGAATCCTGTGTGTGTTCGGCATTTACTGGCTGTTCAGCAGTATCGGGAGCGGAATCACCCCCACCAGCGCGACGCGCAAAGAGCACAAACTCACCACGAATGGGATTTACAAATACATTCGTCATCCGTTGTACACGATCGGTTCGTCATTCATCTTGTCCTTTGGCATGATGGCGGACAACTGGTTTATCGGGATGTTCGGCATCCTGGCATTCGTCCTCATGGCGATCCGCACACCAAAAGAGGAAGCCAACCTCATCGAAAAATTCGGAGATGAGTATCGAGAATACATGAAGCGCACAGGTCGCTTTTTGCCGAAACTATTCTAAAGTCATCTCAAAATGTCACCCTGAGCGATAGCGAAGGGTCTCTACTGCCAACACAAGAGACTCTTCGGTCGCAAACCCCGCTCCCTCAGAGTGACATGGTATTGTCTCAAATCTTTTATCACGCAAACATCGAAGAACAAACATGAAAAAACATTCGCAAAATTCCCTTTCAGAAGTACATGAATCCGTTATTGTGCCAGCCAAAGCCTCCTCATGGAGGCGCTGGCTGGCGATCACTGGACCCGCCCTCATGGTATCCGTCGGCTACATGGACCCGGGCAACTGGGCAACAGACATCGCGGGCGGAAGCCGCTATAGCTACGCCTTGATCTGGGTCTTGTTGATGTCCAACCTTATGGCGATTCTCCTGCAAAGTTTAGCCGCGAGGCTCGGCATCGTCAGTCGCCGCGACCTGGCGCAAGTCTGTCATGAAGATTATCCGCCCATTGTGAATATCCCCCTCTACATTCTGGCAGAGATCGCCATCACAGCCTGCGACTTGGCGGAGGTGATCGGTTCTGCCATCGCGCTTCAATTACTTTTCGGTATCCCACTTCTGTATGGCGTGATACTTACCGCGTTGGATACATTCCTGCTTTTGTTGTTGTCGCATGCGGGGATTCGCAAACTGGAAAGCGTGGTCATCGCGTTGGTCGGAACGATCGGCGTCGCTTTCTTCATCGAGATCCTGTTGGGCAAACCTGATTGGGTTGGCATCGCTCATGGCTTTGTCCCATCCCTGCCCGACGCGACCGCGTTATATATTTCCATCGGCATTTTAGGCGCGACCGTCATGCCGCACAATTTATATTTGCATTCGTCACTCGTGCAAACTCGCAAGATCGGGCGCGACAGCGACGAAGTCAAAAAGACCCTGCGCTGGAACACGATCGACACATCGTTATCGCTCAACATTGCTTTCTTCATCAACGCTGCGATTTTGGTGATGGCGGCTTCGGTCTTTCACAGAAACGGATATTTTGCCGTCGCCGAGATTCAAGACGCGCATCATTTGCTGGAGCCTCTGCTTGGGGCGTCCATCGCGCCGATCGCGTTCGCCATCGCGCTTCTCGCCTCGGGACAGAGTTCCACCATCACCGGCACGCTCGCCGGGCAGATCGTGATGGAGGGCTACCTCAACCTGCGGATTCGACCGTGGCTGCGCCGCCTCATTACCCGACTTCTGGCTGTCATCCCCGCGATACTCGTCATCGCCCACTTCGGCGAAAACGCCACAGGCGCGATGCTCGTGCTGAGTCAAGTCGTCCTCTCGCTTCAACTGCCGTTTGCGATCATTCCGCTGATCAACGCAGTAGCAGACAAACGCCGCATGGGCGAATTCACCATCAGCCCGAAGATAAAAGCCCTGGCATGGATCGTGGCGGGAATCATTTTGTCGCTGAACATCAAATTGATCGTTGACCAAATCGGAGCGTGGATCGCCGACGCGGGAAGCGACGCGTGGATCATCGAAGCGACCGTGATCCCATTAACTGTATTACTCGGACTGCTATTGCTTTACGTGGTCGCGCATCCCTGGCTGGACAAAAACGGATTTCGCATTGGGAGTGTCCATCGTCAAGCCGCGCAAACGATCAACGCGATCCAACCACCTCCGCCCTACCAGCACATCGGCGTGGCATTGGACTTTTCAGGCAAGGACGAAAAATTGCTCACGGAAAGTCTGCGCTTCATCAACAAAAAGCAAACGAAACTCACCTTGTTGCACGTTGTCGAAAGTCCAGTGGCAAGAAGGCTGGGCGTCGAGGGTGAAGATTCCGAAACGCTCGCAGACCGCGACCGACTCGAAAAATTGACCGAGATGATGAAAGCGAACAAAGTCAACTCCGAATGGCAGATCGGAAGCGGCGAGCCAGGCAAAGAACTGGCGAAAATGATCAACGATTCGAATATAGAAATGATCGTCGTCGGTGGACATGGTCACACGGGCGTTTCAGATTTGATCCACGGAACGGTCATCAGCGACTTGCGCCACCACATCAAAGCCAGCGTGGTGATCGTGCCGATTGGTGATTAGCATACGTCAAGATAGGGGTTGTCTAAAAAGGGGAAGAACAAGTTGAGAAAACGGCGTAAACGGAGCAAGAGACAAAAAAACTGGCGGTCATTGGATCGCCAGTTTTCGTAAATTGTGCGCCATGCACACCAGACCCCACTCCACATCCACTTTTTTCAACCCTGGAGCATGAACCTTCGAAGCCCATGTTCTGTTTCACGTCCCCGAAGACCGTTTCGGGTTCAATGCTTCGTAATTTACGCAAGGCATACCCTGCTCGGAAAGCAGGTTGTCTTTGGCTTGCTGACGATAGCGGCGGAGTTCAAATCCGACTTGCATTTGGCGATTGCCTTTGGCTTTGGTGCATTTGGGTTTGAGAGGGCAGGCGGCACACTCCAAACATTCATAAACCCGCCGTTCAGATAAGAAGCCGTTGTGGAATTGGTAGGGGTTGGTTTCGATATAGACCATGCGATGGTGGGCGGGACACACGAACTGATCCTTGTCCTGATCGTAGCGAAAGCAGGTTGACTTGAAGCGCATCTTCTCAAGCAGTTCGGGTTTGCGCGGCGGGTGTTGCTCCTGGTGGAAGGTGTTGTATTTGAGGTAGTTCCCCATGCCGTGCTTTTCCAAATAGGCATAGTTTTCTTCGCTGCCGTAGCCTGCGTCGCCAGACACGTTTTTGAATTGTTTGCCCTGCGGAAACTGCTGTTGTTGCATATGGGGATGAAGCAACTGGTATCGTCGGCTTGTTGGTGAGGCTTAGCCCACCACAAACTGTCCTTCGGTTCCTATTTGCACGTTATAAGCGGCGCCCAGCGGCTTGCGCGCCGCCGTCTTCCTTCATGCCAGACTGCTGGCTGCGGGTCGGTTTCGAATAGCTGTTGCGTCCCGCCAGAATGCGTTCTTGCTCTTCGTACTTCTCCAAACGCGGCACATCCTCCTGCTCCAATTTCTTCATTGCCTTTTTCTGTTCCGCGTCAGCGGCTTTTCCTTCAACTGGGCGTTGATCTCCGCCGCTTTCCGCTTCACCTTCTCGGCGTCAACTCGCTTTGCTCGCCCAGTTCTCCCAGGTTTTCCTCCCCGTATACTGCATTCTCGCGTTCGTTCACCTGCTCGATTTCATCCAGCAACGCCTGAATTTGCTGTTGTAGTTTCTCCTTGTATTTCTGCGTCTTCTTCGCCCACACCACTTTGTGCGGGTTGGAGTTGGCGCCAGCTTGCTCCCATCCACAAAGTAATTCTCCATCTTCACGTAGCCCTCTTCCACCAGAAGCTCCATCATCGAAGCGAACACTTTCCGCACCGCTTCCTTCAACGTGTCGCTCCGAAAGTTGTTGATCGTGTGAAAGTCCGGCGGTTGCCCCCGCTGATCCACATGAAGCCAATATTCTCCCACAGCGCTTTTTCGATCTTCCGCGACGAATAGATCTTCTGGGTGTAGGCATACACAATCACCTTCAACATCATGCGCGGATGATAACTGCTCGTCCCGCCCCTTTGTATTTTGCTAAAAGCGGCTCGATGTCCAGCTCATCCACGACGCGATTGACCACCCGTACCAGATGTTTTTCAGGGATTAATTCTTCCAAACTCGGCGGCAGCAGACTCAACTGCTCCATTGCGTACGGCTTGAAGGTGAGGTTTCGGTTGTTCATCTCCCTATTGTATTAAACTTTTCCCCAACTGAGGAGGGGCTGTCCTCCCCTTTTTAGACAGCCCCTGAATTTTCGTGAAGCTCGTAGGTTAGGCTTTTAGCCTGCCATCTTCTTGAATTTCGATTAACGGCGTGTTGAAAACCTGCCCTACATACATCGGGACGTTTTTCGCAGACAAACAAACCCTGTCTCTTGACAGGGTTCATTTCCTGAAGTAATATATGAACACTTGCTCAACTATTCAGTATTATGAAACTCACCGAACTCAAAGCCATTCAACTCGCCGAACTATTCAGCGCCCTCAGCGATGCCAGCCGCGTGCGGATCATCTCCCTGCTCCTCGATGGCGAGATGGGCGTCGGCGCGCTTGCCGAAAAATTGAACATGACCGAGTCCGCCGTGTCGCATCAACTGCGCGGACTCCGTCAGATGCGCTTCGTCCGTGCGCGCAAGTCAGGCAGGCAGGTCTTCTATCGTCTCGACGACGATCACGTCGAAAAACTCTATCGCATGGGTCTTGAGCATGTACAGCATGGGTAATTGCGCTACAGACCAATGGAGGTTGAAAATCCGCTCTACACGGAATCGTAGGTCAGGCTTTTAGCCTGACACATTCTTGAAATTCAATCAACGGCGGGTTGAAAACCCGCCCTACAAGCCATTACCTAATCCATCAAGGAATCATTTCATGGAACAAACAATTGACATTGACATCCCGCTGTTACTCCCAGGCGTTGAAAACGAGAAGGACGAATGCCTCGTGCGGCTCGAAGCGGCGCTTCAAGGCAAAAAGGGAATCATCCGCGCACACGTCGAACGCGACAAAACGCCCGTTGACCTGTGCCTGCACTACGACCCCAACCTGTTGACTCTCTCCGATGTGAAGCGTCTCGCCGAACTTGCAGGCGCGCAAATCGTCAACCGCTATCATCACGAATCGATTCCCATCGAAAACATGGACTGTTCCGATTGCAGTCTCGTCATCGAACACAGCGTCGGGCGCATGGACGGCGTGCTGTCGGTCAACGTCAACTACCCCACCGAGAAAATGTGGATCGAGTATGACAATCACAAGATCACTCGCGCCGCCATCGAAAAACGAGTCCGTTCGTTGGGGTATCAAATTCCGCTTAATGAATTTCAAGCAAAGATACAAGAGAACAGAGAATTACTATTCAGCCTCTTGTCAGGATTATTTCTGCTGATCGGCTGGCTCGGCGATACGTTCTTCGGCTTCCCCACATTTCTCAGCATCGGACTCTTCGCAGTCGCCTATGTTTTAGGCGGCTGGGATGTCTCACGTCACGCATGGCACGCCTTGCGCGAACGCCGCCTCGACACAGACGGGCTCATGGTTGTCGCCGCAATTGGCGCGGCGTTCCTAGGCGAGTTTGCCGAAGGCGCATTGTTGCTTTTCCTTTTCAGCCTCGGTCACGCATTGGAAGAACGCGCATTAGATCGCGCGCGCCGCGCCGTCCGCGCGTTGGCTGACCTTGCACCGAAGACCGCGTTGGTCCGCCGCGATGGAAAAGAACAGGAGTCTCCCGTCGAGTCGTTGCAACTCGACGATGTGGTCATCGTCCGCCCTGGCGTGCGAATTCCCGTGGACGGAATCATCCTCGACGGAAGTTCTGGCATTGACCAATCCTCCGTCACAGGCGAATCGCTTCCCGTTGATAAAACGGTTGGCGATCAAGTTTTCGCAAGCACGGTCAATGGCGAAGGCGCGCTCGAAGTCAAAGTGACGCGCCTCGCAAAAGATTCAACTCTGGCGCGCGTGATGAAAATGGTCGAAGAAGCGCAAGCGCAAAAATCGCCGACTCAACAGACTGTCGAAAAATTTGAGCGTATCTTTGTCCCATCTGTTTTAATTCTCACCGCGCTCGTGATCGTCATCCCGCCTCTCTTTGGTTTTCCATTCCGCGAATCGTTTTTACGCGCGATGACTCTGCTCGTCGCCGCGTCGCCGTGCGCCCTCGCGCTTGGCACGCCCGCCGCAATTCTCGCAGGTGTTGCGCAAGCCGCGCGAAATGGCGTGCTCGTCAAAGGCGGCGCGCATCTTGAAAATCTCGGACTGCTCAAAGCCATCGCCTTCGATAAAACTGGAACCGTGACTCACGGTCAGCCCGAGGTGACAGATGTAGTTGTGTTACCAGCCTCAGGGTGGAAAGAAGTGGATTTACTATCCATCGCGGCAGGCGCGGAATCTCGATCCGCGCATCCGTTGGCGCAGGCGGTCGTGCGCTCGGCTCAGACGCAGGGTCTGCCTGCCTCGCCAGTGGACGACGTCGAGTCGCTGACGGGACGCGGCCTGCGCGCGGTGGCGAACGGCAAGACGATTTGGATCGGCAATCAAAAGTTGATGAACGAAGCGGGCGTGGCGCTTTCATCCGAATCAATTTCACGCGCCGAGGCATTGCAAGGACAAGGCAAAACGTTGATGTGGATCGCGGTGGATAAAACATTGGCGGGCTTGATCGCGCTGGCAGATACCTTGCGTCACGAAGCCGCGCCGACGATGAACGCGCTCAAAAAATCTGGCGTGACTCATACCATCATGTTGACAGGCGACAACGCGCGTTCTGCATCCGCGATTGCAAGTGAAATTGGTCTCACTGAATTTCGCGCCGACTTAATGCCCGAAGATAAACTCACCATCATCCGCGAACTTGTCAAAGACTATGGGCAGGTTGCCATGATCGGCGACGGAGTCAACGATGCGCCCGCGCTTGCCAATGCAACCGTTGGAATCGCAATGGGCGGCGCAGGAACTGACGTTGCACTCGAAACCGCCGACGTTGCGTTGATGGGCGATGATCTTTCTAAACTGCCATTCGCAGTCGGCTTGGGACGCGCCACGCGCGCGATCATCATTCAAAATCTGGCAATCGCATTGGGCGTGATCGGTTTGCTTATTGTCACGTCAATCACTGGTATCATCAGCATTGGCATCGCCGTCATTTTTCACGAGGGAAGCACGCTGGTCGTCGTGGCGAATGCGTTGAGGTTGTTGAGGTATAAATCCACGTAGCGTCAGGCTTTTAGCCTGACGCCTTCGCCACGCAAAAGCTGGTCGGGCTGTAAGCCCGACCTACACAGTTGAAGTCAGTTCGATTCTCGTAATGCGACATTTTGCAAATTAACCAATAAATCTAGCAATAAACACGATATGGATTATTACCATAAAGCCAATCCCGAAGGGATGATAGGATTCTAAAAGCGGCAAAATGGGTCTCTAAATCCCGAAGGGATGACATAAATTTGCCGCATCTGACACCCCTTCGGGGTTGAATGTGATACATCCTTCAATACTACAATCATTTGACCCCTTCGGGGTCTGTGAATAATTGCCGTATTGCTCGGTTTAATTGTTAACCTGCAATATGTCGCTCTTGGGCAAGTACAACTGAAAACGCGAGGCGCTTCGCAGACTCTCGTTACGACCTTCACGGCGTAAGGTGAGTTATTAACTCGCCGATCATCACCACGCAAAAATTTGTCGGGCTACAAGCCCGACCTACAAATTGGCTTATACAGGAGAATCCATGCCCGTTGCAAAATTTCACCCGCTGAGTTTCACTGAACAACCATCGCAAGAAATGATCCAACGCGCCACAGACTTCCGCGCGCACATGCAACGTCGCCGCACGGTGCGGCACTTTTCCGATAAACCCGTTCCGCGCGAAATCATTGAAGAGTGTCTCATCGCCGCAGGGACTGCGCCAAGCGGAGCGAATTTGCAACCCTGGCATTTTGTCGTGGTCAGCGACCCAAAGGTGAAACAAGAAATTCGCGCCGCGGCGGAAGAAGAGGAAAAAGATTTTTATCAGCGCCGCGCGCCGAAAGAATGGCTCGAAGCCCTCGCCCCGCTCGGCACGGACGCACACAAACCGTTTCTTGTGACCGCCCCATACTTGATCGCCATCTTCGGAAAGAATCACAGCGAATTACCCGATGGACGCCGCGTGAAGAATTATTACGTCCACGAATCGGTGGGAATCGCCACAGGCTTCTTGATCGCCGCGATTCACAACGCGGGCTTGGTCTCGCTAACCCACACACCCAGTCCAATGGGATTCCTCAACGGGATTCTGAACAGACCGTCAGATGAAAAACCATTTCTACTGTTAGTAACAGGCTTCCCTGCGAAAGAAGCGGAAGTCCCGGTCATCACCAAAAAGCCGCTGGGTGAGATCGCGACATTTATCTAATCAATTCATCCACTAGGAAAAGAGGGCGTCACTACCAAAGTGACGCCCTCTTTATTCAATCAATTTCAGAGAGCGCGGGATCGCAAAAATCTGGCGCTTCGGTCAAGAATGGCGCAAAGACGACCTTGTTCTTGCCGACGCTATCGCCCGAGCCGGGACCTCTGCCCGAAGGTCCGCTGGGGTCGCCCCAATAATTTCCATCGGCGGTTGCCGCGCTGGCATGGATGCCGCTCGTCCAATTTGGCTCGATGCCCACCGTTCTGTTATTGGCAAAACAATTGTTGTGGATCTGTATATCCTCGTTGAAATTCGAGTAAATACCGCTGGGGTGCGCTTCAAGAGTCGCTTGAAAGCCAGGGATGCTGGTCAGCATATCGGAAACCATTGGGGCGGTTTGAATTTGCTGGAGCATATTATCCTCTTCAGGATCTATGCCCGCGAGGATGGGATTGATCACGCCCACCGCGCCGCCATAAGCGGCGGACTCGTTTTGATAAAACTGGCTTCCCGTAATAGTGATGTTTACATGATTGGTAAACATGCCGCCGCCCCAATTCCCGTTGGCGTTGCCCGTGACGCGGTTCTTCATGAAAAAACTATCGGCGATCACCAGCGTGGCAAAATAGGCATACAAACCGCCGCCATTGCCATCCGATTCGTTGCCTTCAAAACGAGCGGATTGGATTGAAGACCGCGACGAATCGATGAACAACGCGCCGCCATTGTTTGTGCTTGTGTTATTGATGAACTCGCTATTTGAAATGTCAAGCCTGCCGAGGGTGAAATAGATCGCGCCGCCGTTATCGGAACTGTTGTTGACAAAGCGGACGCGATCCAAAAAAATAGAGGAACTCATCGAATAGATGGCGCCGCCCCAATCTTTCGCCACGTCGCCGTTTTGGATGGTGAGGTTATCCATGGTTAACGTCGAATTGACCATCAATTCAAAAAAGCGGAATGGCTCGGCATTTTCAGCGCGGGTCAAGGTTGCGCCATTGCCGTGAATGGTCATTGGATACGCAATTGGCGGGAGAGCAGTGCCAACATCGGTGACGCTGATCAACCATTCATACACGGGAGGCGATTGGTCATCTTGGGTAAAAACGTATTCGCCAGGCATTAATTCGATCACGCTCTCGCCCAAGACTCCTGTTTTACACGAATCAAATTGCTTTGCCGTATTTGCCGCCATAATGGCTTCAGCCAATGAGCATTTTCCATTTTGCGCGAACGGATACACTTCCTGCTCGAGCGTATCCACGAAGATCACATTTTCAGGCGAGGGAGTTGACGTGGGAGGAACAGGTTCGTCGGTCGGGCTGGAAGACACGAAGGCGGTAGACGAGGGCACATTCACATCGGTTGAAACGACAGGCGCGGGCGTAGACACGGTTCCGCTTCCGCAAGCAATGGACATTAAAGCCAAAATCAAAAACAATGTTACAAAGGGACGCATGGATTCTCCTAATTTTTTTCCAATCAATACTTCACGAGAGTTCAAGCGACAGCTCGATTTGCTCGGTAGCTCGTGCCGCCTGCCTTGACGCAGTACAACTGCGTCAAAAACTATAAATTTTTCCCAATTATATAGCGATGGGCATAACCGCGTAGGAAACCCCCATCATCACGAAAAGGTAACTCAAAGACGTTAGATGCTCGTCCGAGTCTTTTGCAAGGAGACATTGACAGGGAACTAATCTCTAGTCTCCAATCTCTAAATTATTCCTCCCCCGTCAACAACTTTATCCGTTCCCACGGTTTCAAGTTTTCATCTTCCGCCAGCAAACTCTTCAACTGATACAACTCGTCGCGCAGCGCGGCGGCGCGTTCGAATTCGAGATTCTTCGCGGCTTCTTTCATTTGGATTTCCATGTCGCGCACCACTTGGCGCAGTTCATTACGCGGCAGGTCTTGCTTCACTTTGTATTCGCCGCGCATCTCGCCAACCGCCTTCGCGCTCAACTCTTCGGTGAGATCGTGGATCGCTTTGTGAATGCTGATCGGCACGATGCCATGTTCGGTGTTGTATTTCACCTGCTTGGCGCGGCGGCGATTCGTTTCGTCAATCGCGCGCTTCATCGAGTCGGTCATCTTGTCGGCATACATGATCACGCGCCCATTGACATGACGCGCCGCGCGACCAATGGTCTGGATCAACGCGGTCTCGGAACGCAGAAAACCTTCTTTGTCCGCGTCCAAAATTCCAACCAGCGACACTTCGGGCAAGTCGAGTCCTTCGCGCAGTAAATTGATTCCCACCAGCACATCGAACACGCCCATACGCAGGTCGCGCAAAATGCCCACACGTTCAAGCGTCTCCACATCCGAATGTAGGTATTGGACTTTCATCTCCAACTCTTTCAAGTATTCGGAGAGGTCTTCCGACATCCTCTTCGTCAGCGTGGTGACAAGGACACGCTCGCCTCTTTCGACCCTCTGCCTGATCTCGCCGATCAGGTCGTCCACCTGCCCCCTCGTCGGACGCACTTCCACTTCGGGGTCAACGAGTCCCGTCGGGCGGATGATCTGCTCGACGACTTGTTCCGCGTGTCCCATCTCATACGGTCCAGGTGTGGCGGAGGTGTAGATCGTGCTTCCCATCACCTCTTCGAACTCCTCGAACTTGAGCGGACGATTATCCACCGCGCTAGGCAAGCGGAATCCATATTCGACAAGCGTTTCTTTCCTCGCTTTGTCGCCGTTATACATGCCGCGAATCTGCGGGACGGTCATGTGACTCTCGTCGATCACCAGCAGATAATCTGTCGGCAGAAAATCAATCATTGTCCACGGATGCGTTCCCGCCGCGCGGCGATCCAGATGACGCGAGTAATTCTCGACGCCCGAACAATAGCCGACCTCTTTCAACATTTCCAGATCGTAGCGCGCGCGTTGCTCGAGTCTCTGCGCTTCGAGGTGCTTGCCAGTCTCTTTGAAGAATTTCAGCCGATCTTCCAACTCGGCTTCGATATCGGCAATCGCATCCTTCATCTTATCGGCGGCGGTGAGATATTGCTTGGCGGGGTAAATTGAAATTTCATTTGGCTCCTCGAACACTTCGCCAGTGACGGGACTGAACTGCATGATGCGTTCCACTTCATCGCCGAAGAAGGTGATGCGGAATCCGCGTTTGTCTTCGTACGCAGGGATGATCTCCAACGTGTCGCCGCGCACGCGGAATGTGCCTGTCTTCAAATCCATGTCGTTGCGTTGATATTGAGATTCGATCAACTGACGGAGCAGCGCATTGCGCCGATACATCTCACCCACTTTGAGAGTGACTGTCCCTTTGCCGAATTCTTCGGGGTTGCCCAAACCGTAAATGCACGAGACCGACGCAACGATGATCACATCACGCCGCGAGATCAAAGCGGCAGTCGCGGCGAGCCTTAGCCGTTCGATCTCTTCGTTGATCTGAGTCTCTTTTTCGATGTACAAGTCGTGGCGCGGAACATACGCCTCAGGCTGGTAGTAATCGTAATACGAAACAAAATACGACACCGCATTCTCGGGGAAGAATTCTTTGAACTCGGCATACAACTGCGCGGCGAGGGTCTTGTTGTGAGCCATGATGAGCGCGGGCTTTTGCAACTCCTGGATCACAGACGCGATGGTAAATGTCTTGCCGGTGCCTGTCGCGCCGAGCAACACCTGATGTTTCTTGCCGCCATGCACGCCATCCACGAGTCCGCGGATGGCTTCGGGCTGGTCGCCCATAGGGATGAAGGGTGCTTGAAGTTTGAAGTCCATGTGATGTGTAAAATGCGCTTCGACTGCGCGGCGAAGAAATCACTCGCCGCTCCGCTCAGCGCGAAAAGATAATCTGAACGTACGTTCTATATTGTACCGCGAAATGTCGAGGCGTCGAGTCCGCTTGAGGAAACTGAAACAGGCATCCCGTCGAAAAGAGGCGAGAGTATAATCCAAGAATGAAATCCACATTGACCATTATCGGCATCCTGCTATTTCTTATCGGCTTGGTATTTTTCTTGCAGGGAATCAACATCCTGCCCGGCAGTTACATGACGGGCGATCCGCAGTGGGCGATCAACGGCGGCGTGATGATGCTCGTCGGCGCGGGGCTGTATTTTTTCGCAAGACGAAATGGCTGACGAGATCAAAGTCAACGACCGGGTGGAAGTCTTCTTGAAGCATCTCGAGGACTGGCGCGCTGGCGTGGTCGTCCGCATTGATCCATATTCCGCGCATCGCAGTTTCATTTGGGTTCAACTCGACTCCGAAGTAGACAGGCGGGAATTAATCTCGGTATTGAACCCAAAAAATATTAGGAAAATATAAGGCGGAAGCCTGCCAACAAGATAAGACGAGTACAATGGTGTGAATTATGTACCGGCGCGTTTTTGAGGTTGTCCCATGAAAACCAACAAGTCCATCCTTGCAGTTCTTTTGATCTTCTCGTTTGCGCTCTCTGCCTGCGCGGGATTCGCCCCAGAAGACGAGCCGATCACCGGGGATTTCGGAGCGCAGTACACGCCGCAGGAACATCAAACGCGCGTCTTCGATGCCATCCAAAAACATCTTGTAGATAATTACATCTACTATGAATCCGCCGAGCTAGATTGGGACGCGCTTTTCGACGAATACCATGCGCGGATTTCTGACGGTTTGACAAACGACGAGTTCAACGCGCTGATGCTGGAGTTTACAGGCAAACTACCCGAAGGCGCGCTCCTGTTTCAATCGCGTGACGAGCGTATCGCCGCCGAAACCGAGTCCACTTCCACGTACGAGGGCATCGGTGCCTTCATCGGGTTTGACGCGGAGGCTGTGCCGCACATCATCGTGCTGGGCGTGATCGAAGGATCGCCTGCCGAACAGGCAGGCATTCGCGCGCATGACAGCATCTATGCGATCGACGGGAATCCTATTTTGCTGGAGGAGGGGATTGATGTGGTCAAGCGCGTGCGCGGACCGGCTGGGAGTGTGGTCACTTTGAACGTGCAGACGCCTGGCAAACCAGAACGAACCGTCGAAGTGACGCGGGCGCAACTCGTCAGCGCCAGCCAGATCGAAGCGCGGCAAATCGATGTGCAGGGGGCGCCGTATGGGTATATCCTGTTTCCGGTGATCAATAATGACAGCCTATTCAAAGACCTGCTCGCCAACCTGCAAAAACTTACCACCAACCAGAAACTTGAAGGATTGGTTTTAGATTTGCGCGTGGCTGGTTCTAGCAGAGGCTGGCCCCTCGAGGAATTACTCAAACTCTTCCACGATGGAAAGGTGGGAACGTTTTATAACAGCCAGGAAATCGAACAAAGCGTTTCCGTGACCGGCGCCGATCTGTTCGGTTCGCAATCTGTGCCGCTGATCATCCTCGTGGGACAACACACGAGCGGCTCGCCTGAGATCCTCGCGGCGGCGTTGCAGGCAAACAAACGGGCGATCGTGATCGGCGAGACCACCCCCGGCGCTATCGAAGCCACAACTTTGTTTTATCTGCCAGACGGTTCGCGCATCTTCATCGAGACCAGTTCCTTCAAATTGCCAAACGGTGAAGATCTTGGGCGCAACGGAGTCCAACCGCAAATTACCATCGATGCGGGATGGGACGATATCCTCCCCGCTCATGATCCCGTCCTGGAAAAAGCGCTCGAATTGCTGAGCGCGGGACCCGCACAATGAAAAAACTTTTTCTACTCACACTCACCGCGCTCATCGCCACAGCCTGCCTGCCGCAAGATATGCAACTTCCTCAAAGCCCTTTACTGCCTCTGCTCGAACGCAAATCGGGGCTGATCGCGTATATAGGCATCGACGGGAACGTGTACGTCACCGACCAAAGCGGAAAAAGCCCCACTCCGGTGACCGACGATGCGTTGTTACCCGAAACCCAAACCAGCGCGTACCGGTATTACCAATTCCCAACCTGGTCGAAAGATGGAAATCAGATCGCCTACGTTGGCATCGAGGGCACAGGCGCCACGCAATCAAAAGCAGACCTATCTGTGTACAACGTGGACGATGAAACCTCCGCAGAAATCTTTTCCAGCGAAACGGAGTTTCCATTCTATCTGTATTGGTCGCCGGACAACGAAAACGTCAGCATGATAAGCGGCAACGCAAACCGGCAATCGATTCTTTTGCAAAACGTGCCGACGTCCGGGGAAGAGCCTGTTATCCTTGACACCGGGGCGCCATACTACTGGTCTTGGGCTCCCAACGGCAAAACCATGATCGTCCACACCGGCAGTGACACAACCTCCACCCCGGAGCACCTCGCCTTCTTGCAAGTGGACTCAGTCGTGATCGAGGACGGTCTGGACGCAAACCCCGCTTCTTTCCAAGCCCCGGCCTGGTCGCCCAATGGGGAACGGATTCTCTACCCCCGCGTCAACGACGAGGGCAAGAAGGAACTCGTGGTAGCCGATTCGAAAGGCGAATTTCAACAAACCATCGGAGAGTTCGAACTCAATGCGGCATTCGCATGGTCGCCGGATAGCGAATTGGTCGCCTATATCGAAGGGACTGAAAATCTCAACACTGCTGGCATTGTCGGAAAATTACACGTGGTCGACCTCGCCACCTCGGAGGATTTCTTCCAGACCGATGATGTCCTTGCCTTTTTCTGGTCGCCGAACAGCAGACAACTCGCTTATTTCAAACCTCTGCAAGTCACCGATTCGTCGGGACAAGAACTATCCGCCCTGCAACTCAACATGGTAGACGCGGTCTCCGGCGAGAGCAAAGAACTCTTCCCTTTCGCGCCCACCAATATTTTTTCGAATACCTTGCAATACTTCGATCAATATCATCAGTCTGCTACGATCTGGTCGCCGGATAGTAATAATCTGCTCCTGCCCTTCGTATCCCCGAACGGCACCCCCGGCATCGCTGTCGTGGCGGCATCCGGTCAATTGGAGCCCAGACTGCTCGCCGAAGGGTTTATCGGGTTTTGGTCGTGGAAATAGGGAATTCTTTTTTTCAAACACAAAGGGCACGACGGTCACAAAGGAAGAACACAAGGAATCCAGGCTCTTTTTCCCCTTTTGTGGCGAGGCTCTTTCTCGCTAATCTCTCTACCGTACACTTGCACCGCCATGCGACACCCGCAAAGAACGCAAAGAAAACCTTTTTAACTTGGCGACCTTAGCGTGCTTTGCGGTAAAAATCTTTCATGTACGGTAGAGAATCGTTAATTACGGAAGGTCCTAAAAATATTTACGGGCTGGAGAAATTCTCCAGCCCGTTTGCTTTACTTCCTTCTCGATTTCAATTTAGGATTCGCGGCGGCTTTTCTAGGCGACTTACCGCTCTTCCCATGTTTTGCGTCTTTGCCATTGCCCGTCACAATGGTCTCCTCGACCAACGCTTTGAGCAAGGGACCGCTATCGTCCGCTTCCGCGCCGTTTGCCGCAGAGCGAATGACTTCAATGCACGCTTTTCCTGTCAGATCGTTTTTCTCTAACAAAGCTTTCGCAACCGCGTGCACCTCGGCAGAGTGCTTCGAGAGAATCTTCTCCGTCTGCTCCTCGAGTTTCCGCCAGAATTTCTCGACCACATCCGTTTTATCCTTGCCGATCCCCGCGCTGACTTGCACCTCCAGCGGCGGACCGAAATAGCCGTAGTGAGCCAATTGCCACAGCCGCGCGCGCACATTTTGGAAGTCACCCGTGGCGCCTGTCCAGTATTCGCCGAGGAATAACTTCACCGCCACATGCCCCGCCATCGATACAAGGATATCCGCCACAAAGGTTCGTAATGGCAGTGAGTAAATATCGTAGTTCGGAACGGGCAATACATATCCCAACGCCTCCGAACGACGGATGATGCTCACCCGCACAATACGCTCGTCGGGGCGTAAGTGATACTGCACCACCGCATGACCCGCTTCGTGATACGCGATCTGCCGGCGCTGATCTTCCTGCATTTCCTCCACCGGGTTTTCCAAACCCATCGCCTGTTCTTGAAACGCCAGTTCGATGTCATGTTGCGAAACTTTATCGCGGTTGTCGAACAACGCGAGGCGAACTGCGTCTTTTGTGATCGCCGACATGATCCTCGCCGGCGTCGCCCAAGCCGTATCGCTGACAATCGCCTCGATATCAACCGAGTCGTCGATTTGAAGTTTGCTCAGATAATATTTTACGATCTCGCGGCGACCGGTGCGGTCTGGTTTGTTCACAACAACAGTTCGGTCAAAACGCCCGGGACGAGTCAACGCGGGATCGAGCACATCGGGACGGTTCGTTGACCCCATGAATAAAATGTGCCAGTCGCGCGGCGGCACCGGCTTCTTGCGCCATTGATACCAACGAGCGCGTAATTTCTCCCAACGCGATAGTTCGCTCACGCCATCCATTTCATACAGCAAGCGGGTGAGCGCGCCTGTTCCCCCGCCCATCATGCCGCCCATACCGCCCATCATACCGCCCCCCATCACGCCGCCACGCGACATTCCCACCGCGTCAATTTCATCGATATAAGCGATACAAGCGCCGTACTCCTTAGCCAATTTCCGCGCCTGCGATATAAAGCGAATCATCTTTAGCACATCCACGCCCCAAAACATGGCGCGGAAACCTGAACCTTCCATGGAAATAAAGGCAATACCCGCCTCGCCCGCCATGGCTTTTGCGAGCAGAGTTTTCCCTGTGCCTGGTTCGCCGGCGAGCAACAAACCGTTGATAAATTGACCGCCCATCTTTTGGAATTGCGTGCGGTCCGAAAGGAGTGAAATCCACTGGCGCACCATCTTCAACAGGTTGGGCTGTCCTTTGTAATCGTCGAACGTGATCGTCTTCGGGTCACCGGGACGGATGATCTCCACGCGGGAGCGCGCCATAAACCAGAAGATGGCAACGAATTGAATAATGGCGAACCCAATCGCAAACAGGATCTGAAACGCAAACCCCAAGACAATCAGAATGGCATTCAATACCACGGGATTGATGATCGCCCAGTAGATGAGTCCGTTAAAGGCGGCCCAGCCCAAAATACCGAAGAAGAAACGTCCCGCTTTTCCCGCCGCCGCCCACAGGAAAACGCGTAGTTGAATGTAGAGGACGAAAAGCCCAAACAGGATGTACCCGGTCAGCAACAGGCCGTTGACGATCAATATCCGCGCCGTCTCGTTAACGATCGCCGCTGACACCAGCACATTCACGCCTGCCCAAACAAGTAGCGCAAAAACCGTCCAGAACCGCCAGGCGCGAATGTTGCTGGCAATATATCCCAAAGCGCCGAGAGAGAGCGGGTTGAACCACCATGCAACCGAAATACCGATCTGCAAACGATCATTAAATGTGGAGCGTGTGGCGGTTTGTAATAGGAGCCAGATCGCCGGCGTGGCGATGAAGAGTGTAATGAACAGCCCGACCATCCAGCCGGGCGCCGCCATAGAAATCACTGGATGCCTTGGCATGATACGCGGCGCGATTACGCTTTGCCTTATCCTCGCCTGCCTTCGCCATATCGTTTTTGGGGTCCATCAGGGACATAAAATCACCTCAACCAAACAGATGCTTGCACTTGAAAAAAGTGTACCCTAAAAGGAAACCCGACACAACACGAAACTTCATCTCTTATCGAACTCTAAGCGGCTTGAAGCGACGTATAATGGGACTCACCATGTCGACCGATTCATTTCAACCTCTGCTGGACAAAGCCCTCGCCTCCCGCGCCCATCAAGTTGATTCAAACCATGGGGCTGCATTCTGCCTCTTCAACGGATTCACCGAAGGCGACCCAAGCCTTTCGTTGGACATCTACGCGCGGACACTAGTCATTCACAACTACGCGGATGACCCGACGCAAAATCAACAAGTTATAGAAAACCTAGTCAACGCCTTACGCAACTCCCTAGTCTGGCTACGCGCTGGGATTTTGAAACAGCGAAACGGACTCACGCAAGAGGATAAGCGCGGGGTACTTCTCTTCGGCGACTCGCCTGATACAAAGATCACCGAGCATGGAGTGTCGTACGCGCTTGACCTGACGATGAACCGCGACGCAAGTTTTTATCTCGATACAAGCCTGCTACGAAAATGGCTCATCGAAAATATGAAAGGCAAGTCCGTGCTGAACACGTTTGCCTACACGGGCAGTTTCGGCGTCGCCGCGCTGGCTGGAGGCGCGAGCCGCGTGGTGCAAGTGGATCGCAACCGCCGCTTTCTTGACCTGGCAAGAAAATCATACGCGCTCAACGAGTTTTCAGTCAATCGAAATGATTTCCTCGCGCTCGATTTTTTCCCCGCAGTCAGCAGGTTCAAAACAGGGAAACAAACTTTCGATTGCGTGATCCTCGACCCGCCATTCTTTTCGTCCACGCCCAAAGGCAAAGTGGATCAGGAAAAAGAGAGCGCGCGGCTCATCAATAAAGTTCGTCCGCTCGTCAACGATGGTGGGTATTTAATTGCGATCAATAACGCATTGTACGTCAGTGGGCAGGAGTACATGCAGACGCTTGAAGAGCTATGCAAGGATGGGTATTTGAAGATCGAAGAATTGATCCCCGCGCCTGAGCATTTCGTTGGGTATAACCGAGTGAACAAACCTATCACCGATCCCACGCCATTCAACCATTCGACGAAGATCGCGGTGTTGAGGGTGCGGCGGAAGGCATAGATTCCACATTCCCTCATGCTATACTTGAATTAATATGAAACAGAAAAAACTCACCCACGCTGGTTGTGTCGTTTTCCAAGTCAAAGGCAAGCGCAAGACTTATTTGGTGGTTTCATCTTCAACGGGTAAACATTGGATACTGCCTAAGGGACACATTGAACAAGGAGAATCTCCGCGCAAAGCGGCGTTGAGGGAATTACGAGAGGAGGCGGGGGTCGTTGGGAAAATTATTCAAGTTGGGCCCGTGCAATCGTATGCAATGAAAAATGAGGATGTCACCGTTCAATATTTCGTTGTGCGCTTAACAAAGATTGTCACACCTGACGAGAACCGCACGCTTCGATGGGAAACACAAAAGAAGGCGTTGGAACTGCTCTCCTTTGATGAAGCAAAACAAGCATTGCGGGAATCTCTGAAATCCATTAGGCAGGTCACATGAATACAGCCCAGGTCAGTATCGAGCTCATTTTGGCGGGCATCCTTGCCCTGTGCGCGTTCGTCCTCCCTTTTTGGAAAGGACAAAGTATCAACCCCGAACTTTTGCAAAGCGAGGCATTGATCGGTTTTTTGGGTCTGGCGTATTTGCTGGGAGTCGTCTTCGATAAACTTGCGGATACGATGCTGACTCCCGCCGAGCATTATTTACGCATCAGACAGGGAGCAAAATTTCTCGACGATCACAAAAACTTCAAAGGGAAAGACCCCTTCCCGCAGAACGATCTGGAGTTTAGCCTGAAAAAAGCAAAGGACGGTCGGCTGGATTGGATGAATTCACTCAAAAGCCGAATCCGCACGAGCCGCGAACTGGCAGTGCTGGGCTTGCCCGCCGTGATGGGGTTGACGATCTATGAAGGCGTCACAAGACCCTGCGGAGCGAATCAACCCGCCTGCGCCGCATGGTGGATGTATCTTCCCGTCGTGTTGAACCTGACTCTTTTCATCGCAATGATCTGGCTGGAATCAAGGACATCGGACGAAGATTCGTTGGGCGGTAAAAATCAGGCGAAATTAAAAACTCACCAGCTTTCGTTAGACCGCGACACTCGTGACGCGCAAGTTAAGCAAGCCGAAAGACAGGCGCACACCGCATTCCTCCCTTATTATTTGCTGCTTGCCAATTCTGTGATTACCACAGGACTCATCGCGCTCTTCAATCTCAATAACCAAATTATCATTTTGCTTGCCGTTGGGGGGACAATCATTTCTCTGCTGGCGCTTTGGTCGTGCTTGCGGATCACGCGCACGTATTTGAAGTTTGTTGCCAGAGAGATGGCGCCTACGTTGAAAAAGTAATAACAGCGTAAAAATTTTTTCTTGCATAAAGGCGACATGAATGTCGCGTTACGGTTAATCTCTTTCCTTCTTGCGCGGAAAGGCGATGATGATTCCCAGCACGAGGGCGGCGAGGGCAATTGCCGCGACGCTGAGAGTCATCTCTTGCGGGCTCTTTGTTGTGATCGCATTAGGCGGGGTTGCGGATGAAGTGGCGAGGATCGTCGCGGTAGCGGTCGGCTGAAGTGTGGGAAACGCCGAGGCGACTGAAGCAGGCGTCACCTGCGGAGGAGGCGTGGCTCCCTTCATCACAAGGAGTTGCTGACCGACGTACACATCATCCGAATCCCAATTGTTGAGTCGCTGAATCTCTTTGATCGTTGTGCCGTACGTGATGGCGATGCTCCATAAAGTTTGCCCGTATTGCACTTCGTGGATCACGTCGCCGCCGAGGTTCGCGGTTGCGAGGACGATGGGAAGCGAATATTGCGGGAGCGTGCCGTTTTCGGCGGCGAGGGTTGCGCCCGCGTTGTATGCCTGTTGCGTGAGCGGAATGCCTGTGAGGACGGCATTGGCATTCGATTGCATTTGGCCGCTGGTTGTTTGGAGCGCGGTCTCGATGACCAAAATATAACCGTCTTCGGTGGCGGCGATGCCCGCGCCGATGTCGCTGCGATAAGGCGAGAGCATTGTGTTCGTGTGCGGCTCGTCGCCGAGCCAGCCTTGCACCGCGTCTTTCGAGCTTTGTGAGAGTATCCAATTTTCCGAACGGTAGCCATCTTGGTAAAGATCGCCAGACAGCGGATATCCCAATGTCATCATCCATTGACCGAGAGTCAGGTTGTTCGGTCGCCAGTGACCTGGCATGCCCGACGCGATCCCGCTCGCCTCATCCTGCGCGATCTGCATCAAGGCGGGATGCACCGCCAGCGCGTTCAATCCGTTGGCGAGGCGCAAGGCGTTGACTTCGTTGATGAGTTCGGCGGGCGTCGGCGTGGACTCTTGCGCATGAGCGACTTGCACGCGGACAAATCCAAACGAGAGGAGCGCGAGGGATAGAATCGAAGCCAGCAGGATTTTCTTCAGCATCAATTTATTTTCCTTTTTCGACTTCATCACCTGCGTTAGCCTAGTCCGCGCTTGCCCACGCTTCTATCTCGACTTTGTACACTGGACTCGCCAACGCGGCGACATACAACAACGTGCTACATGGTTTATGTCCGCCCAGTTTGGATGCGACCAGTTCGCGCCGCTTCGCCGTATCAACTTCGCCCACGAGATAATATGTGAGTTTGATAATGTCCCTCACGCCCATATTCGCGGCTTGAAGATTGCGGAAGATATTCTCGAGGGCAACATCCATTTGCTCGAGCGGGTCGTCTGGCACTGTCCCGTCTTCTCTCATCCCTATCTGACCAGAGAGGACCAGAATGCGTTCGTTTCCTGAAATTTCAACGTGGTGGGAATATCCGGCAAGCGGCTGATGGACATTCTGCGGGTTTCGAAATTCTTTCATGGGGCAACTCCTTAATAGACTTGAGGCGGTTTAGCCACGGAGACGCGGAGTCACAGAGAAAAAATACTGGGGTTTCTCGGCGTCTCTGTGACTCTGCGGCAGAGATGCAAAAGACGAACATTGACAATCTGGATTACGATTGCAAATATTATATAATGAATTCAGGAACAGATAACGAACATGGACATATCCCAAACGCTTCACGTCACCAACCGCAAAGACTGGCGAAACTGGTTGAAGAAGAATTACAAGACCGAAAAAGACATCTGGCTGGTCTATTACAAAAAAGCGACAGGCAAGCCGCGCATCGAATACAACGACGCGGTGGAGGAAGCCCTGTGCTTCGGCTGGATAGATAGCACCTTCAAGACATTAGATGAGGAACGCACGGCGCAACGCTTCTCACCTCGAAAGCCGAAATCCAGTTACTCGCAAGCCAACATCGAACGATTGCGGTATTTGGTGGCGAAGAAGAAAGTTATGAAAGAAGTCGTTGATTCGCTGGGAGATATTCTGAACGAGAAATTCGTCGTCCCGCCTGATATATTGAAAGCGATCAAAGCGAACATGGAAGCGTGGAAGAATTTTCAGAAATTCTCAGACTCGTACAAACGAATTCGCATCGCGTTCATCCACGGGGCGCGTCACCGCCCTGAGGAGTTCAAGAAGCGACTGCGACACTTCGTCGAGATGACGGAGAAGAATAAGATGTTCGGATTCGGCGGGATTGAGAAGCATTACTAAACTTCCACACTCACACTATCCACAATCCCCACAATGACCGAGATCACGCACCCGTCAGGGATGCCCAACACTTGGCGCGCGCCATTCCCTTCGCGGTTGACCAGCACCGTGTCGCCGATTCCTGCCTGTGAGTTATCGAGCGCGATGAAATCATCGTCAGGCTTTTCGCCGTCTAGCAATAAAGGTTGGACGACGAGCAGTCTGCGATTCTTGTAGTGCGCGTGGCTGATGGTGGTGACGATAGTGCCGACGACTTTACCGATAACCATTTCCTTGCTTTTTCCTTTGTGTTCTTCGTGTCCTTTGTGGTGAAAATCTTACGTGAACTTGCTTTGACCAACCTTCAGTGTGTATTCAAACTCACCATCGGGCTTCACTTCCAATTCATCCACGATGCCAACCAACGCCAAGTCAATCGGCACGAACTTTTCATCTCTCATGGCGAGTGCGGCTTCACGCGAACGGACCATCACACACAGATCGCCCACGCCCGCGTGGACAACGTCCGCGGCAACTTGCAAGACGCCGATGGGTTCGAGTCGCTTGTTCAACGGCTGGACAACGAGCAACTTCACGCCCTCGATGTTGGGATATTTGATCGTGCAAACCGCGTTGCCTTTGACTCGTCCGAATAACATGATTACTTCATCCCCGTCGCTTTGAGTGTGCGTTTGATGATGGCGTCGAGCAACCCCGCGTCCACTTGATTCCCAAGTTTTGCAAAAACTTTTTCGCGGATGCGTTTTTCCAACTCAACTTTCCTCTCCCTTGAGGGAGAGGGGTTAGGGGTGAGGGCGCCCTCACCCCTGCCCTCTCCCGAGGGGAGAGGGTGAAATGCCGAAGAAACTGAATCAGATTTCCCCGTCGAAGGACGCGGCTTCACATCCGATAAATAAGGTCGCACAGGCGCGGCGGGCGGAGAATCATCCACGAGCAATCCCAATGCCCGCGCTTTCTCAAAGGCGAGATCGGTCAACACAACGTCGTCATTGATTTGCAAAGACTTGACGCCGTTGTGAAAAAGTTCTTCGATATCTTTATCGGTATAAAATTTTTTCATGATTTTCGAAACGTAATTTTTCCATCGGCTTCGAGCGTATCAATGATCGCCATGATGACCGCGTCCACTGGCGTGTCTTTTGTGATGTTCGTTTGCCGCGCCGACGAGCCCGACGCGGTGAGCACCAGATCGCCGACGCCCGCGTCCACCGTGTCGACAGCCACATACGGCTTGCCCGACACCGCGCCCGTTTCGTCGGACTGCCGCAGGATGAGCAATTTGCGCCCGTGCAATTTTTCGTCTTTGATGGTGGATACCGTTGTGCCGATCACTTTTGCGATGAGCATGATTTACCTCATTCAAACGTCCCGCAGGATTCATCGAGCGATCATGCGACTCGTGCAAACCTGCGGGACGGTTATTAATATTTTGCGGATGAAGAGCTCGCTTCTTTCTTCCCTTCAACTTGGTCGCTCGGACCTTGAATGATCTTCACCCCCGCCGACGCGCCGATGCGTGTTGCGCCCGCTTGGATCATACTCTGCGCGTCTTCAAACGTGCGGACTCCGCCCGACGCCTTCACGCCCATCTGCGGACCGACCGCCTTGCGCATCAACTCCACATCGTGGACAGTCGCGCCGCCGCCCGCGAATCCCGTAGACGTTTTGACAAAGTCCGCGCCCGCTTCTTTCGACGTGAGGCTCGCGATGGTTTTTTCTTCATCGGTCAACAATACCGTTTCGATGATCACTTTGACGATCACGCCATGCGAGTGCGCCGCTTTGACCACGCCGCGAATATCTCGCGCAACCGTTTCAATATCACGCGCCTTCAATGCGCCGACGTTGATCACCATGTCAATCTCCGTCGCGCCCTGCTTGATGGCTGTCTCGGTTTCAAACGCTTTTGATTCAGACGATGTCGCGCCGAGCGGAAAACCGATCACGGTGCAGACTTTGACATCCGAACCCTTGAGGAGTTCCGCGCACAGACTCACCCATGTCGGGTTCACGCACACGGATGCGAATCCGTACTTCCGCGCCTCATAACAAAGTTGAGCGATTTCTTGTTGCGTGGCATCAGGCTTGAGCAGTGTGTGGTCAATCATCCCTGCGATAGCCTGTTCCTGCGGAATCGCTCCCAGCGTAGACGAGACTCTCTCAGCCCCCGCTTTGACGACGTTGCCCACATGATCGAAACACAGGCGCACGCAAAGTCCATCCGCGCAATCGAATTTGCAGTGATAGGCTTCAGAGTTGCTGGCGCGCGTTTCATCTTCCATCATCGCGGCAAGCACTTCATGCGTGATGATTTCTACGAGTTGTTCAACAAGTTTTGGGTCGGGTTTTGTCATGGTTGGTCTTGTAGGGGCGAGGTCATCTCGCCCCATTTGTTTGATTCAAAATATTTGGGCGGGGAAACCCCGCTACGCAAACATCACTTCAGATACATCTTCTCCACCGATTTTATCTTATCCACGCGCTTTGTGTGACGGTCGCCGCCGAAATCGGTAGTGAGCCAGACTTTGACGATCTGCTTCGCCAGATTGACCCCGATCAAGCCCGCGCCGAGGGTCAGCACGTTCGTGTCGTTGTGCTCACGGCTGTTGGATGCGGACGAAACATCATACGCCATCCCTGCGCGGACGTTGGGTACTTTGTTCGCCACGATGCAACTGCCGATGCCCGCGCCGTCAATCATAATCCCGCGCCACGCGCGACCCGTCCCTACCATCTGCGCGACGGAATGGGCGAAGTCGGGATAGTCCACTGGCTCTTTGCTGTTCGTGCCAACATCCATGACAACGAAGCCAAGCGACTCGATTTCGGTTTTGAGGATTCCCTTCAACTCGAATCCGCCGTGATCGGCGCCGAGGGCGACGATCCGCTTTCCTACGGGCGAGGCAGGCTGAGGGTCGGTTTGAGGCGTGTCAGTCATCTTCCTGACCACGTTCTGCACGATCTGTCGGATTTCGTTGTCGTCCATGAGGTTGATTATCTTCTTGTTGAGGGGATGCGTCAAGTGGAAGGCTTGAACAAGTAAACCTTCTCGTTCTTTTCAAGCATTTCAACGAACTTTCGAATGAGTTTCGCGCGCGTCTCTGCTTTCTTTGCTGTGTGAATTCTGAATAGAAACGAATATCTTTCAGAACTTTTCAAGGTATCAAAGAAAGCCTTGGCTTTTTTATTCTTATTCAACGCAGATTCAAAATCTTTAGGGACTGAAATATTTTTCTGCGAGTCATAAGCTTGCGCCCAACGCCCATCTTTTTTAGCGGCTTCAATTGCTTTGAGTCCCGCAGGTTTCATTTCACCACTTTTGATCAGACGTTCCACTTTCTCCGTGTTGATCTTCGACCAGATACTTTTCGGTCCGCGTGGTGTGAATTTCTGAAGCCAATACTTGTCGTCAAAACCTTTCTTTTGTCCGTCAATCCAGCCATAGCACAACGCGGACTCCACCGCTTCGTCATACGTCACGGTGGCGATACCAGAATCCTTTTTCGCCAGTTTCAGCCATACGCCCACAGACTTGCCGTGCTGTTTGGCGAGCCAGTCTGCCCATTTCTTTTTGTTTGCGAAAGGTAAAGTTGGATAATCGACTTTCATTCAAACTCCGTTATTTCTTTATACTTTTTTACTTCACCAATGAACCATGCCACTTTGTTTGGATCTTTTCCCTTTGTGCCGCCATCGAGGACAAGAAACATCAAGAATAAATCCCAATCCTTGATCGTTTCCAACAGAGACTGAAACCGCTCCATATCATAGGAACCTGTTGCGGAAAATTGCTTCCATAATGAAAAATTCACATCATGGAATTGAATCATATTTAGCAAATCAGCATCTTCGGTGAATTCGGAGGCGAATTTTCGAGCGAGGGAGGCATGACTGTTCGGGCTGGAGATCGGCGAGTCGGGCATGGCTTCTGCTTTGAAAGTGTCGTGAACATGGATGAGGAATTTCAGTTTCCAATATTGCTCATCCGAAATTCGCGGCGCGAGTTTTTCAAGGTTCGCTTCCAACTCGGCTATATGAAATTTGACCTTGCCTTCGGGATGACCCGAACGCGGTTCGCCAAATTCGATGTTCTTCTGATAGCGGGGATCAGCGATTATTTGTGCAATGACGTCTTTCATGCCACGATTATAAAACCAATGGACTATAATCCAACAAAGGACTTCACATGAACAAACTCCCATCCCCCAACTCAGACGAATACGCCGAATTCTATGCGGGTTATGTACAACGCGCCGCATCAAAAGGCGATGTGCTCACCGCGCTTTCACAACAAATTGACGAGATCAACTCCGCGCTTGGGAATCTTTCGGATGAACAAGCCCTCTTCCGCGACGCGCCAAACGAATGGGCCATCAAAGAAGTGATGGGACATCTCAACGATGTGGAGCGCGTCTTTTCGTACCGACTCTTGCGCGTCTCACGAAATGATGCAACTCCGCTCCCAGGCTTCGAGCAAAATGATTATGTCCGCGAGGCGGGGTTTGATTCGCACCCGATCAAAGATTTAATTCAAGAGTTCGAACATCTGCGCCGCGCCAACATTCTGGCGATCCAAAACATGAGCGACGAAGCCGCGCTGCGAGTCGGCGCCGCCAGCGGATACCCCGTCAGCGCGCGGGCGTTGATCTATATGCTGGTCGGTCACGTGGACCATCATATGGAAAGTTTGCGCGAGAAGTATCTGCCGCCTGTGAACTCATAATTAAATTGACATCTTCTCCCCTTGACGAACAAACGAGCGCGGGAGTATAACCCAGCAAGTTATGACGAACCTATTTCACAGCGTACAAAGAAAGGAAGAGACCGCCTTGGATGCCGATGTTCCTTTACGGCGCCCAACTCTCTTGCGCTTAAAACTCTCCGAACCGCGATTTTTACCGATTCCGCCGGGCTGTATCGACGCGCCGTGTCTTTTCTTATGCCGCGCTTGATCGAACTGCCCGCCATCGCGTGAACCTTCGCCACCTTCGGAGAATTTCCAAGGTGGTTTTTATTTTAACCATGGAGGTGTATGTATGAATGCAGAAATGAAAAGCGTAAACCTTGAAGCCTTGATCGAGGCGCGCGATTTCGCGTCCCTGCGCAAGCAGACGATGAACTGGAGAGCTCGAGACATCGCCAGTCTGATGGAGCCGTTGTCGGCTCAGAAAGAGGCGGTTCTCTTCCGCGTTCTGCCGCGCGAACAAGCGGCGAAGGTCTTCGCGTATCTGCCCGGCGAACGCCAAGCGGAATTGCTGAAGGCGATGGCGCACGACGATGCCGCCAGCATTTTGAACGACATGTCGGACGATGACCGCACATCCCTGCTCGAAGAACTTCCCGCCCCCGCAACCCAGCAACTGCTCAGTCTGCTTGCGCCGGAAGAACGAGCGCGAGCGTCGCATTTCCTCGGCTACAAAGAAAACACAGTAGGACGCCTGATGTCGCCGCACTTCGTTCGCGTCCGCCCCCAATGGACCGTCTCATACGCGCTCGACCACATCCGCCGTTACGGAATGGACAGCGAAACGATGAGCGTGGTCTACGTGATCGATCGGAAAGGCAAACTGGTAGACGACCTGCGCATCCGGCAGATCCTGCTTGCCAAGCCGAAGACGCGCATCTCAGACCTCATGGATTCGCGTTTCATCTCACTGAAAGCGACAGACGACCGCGAGATGGCAGTGGAGACGTTCAAAGACGCCGACCTCAACGCTTTGCCCGTGACCGATCAAGACGGGGTCTTGATCGGGGTCGTCACAGTAGACGACATCCTCGATGTAGCCGAAGAAGAGGCAACAGAAGACATCCACAAGATCGGCGGTTCCGAAGCGCTCGATGAACCGTACCTTGAGATCGGCATCCCAACAATGGTGCGGAAACGGGCAACATGGCTGGTCATTCTATTCTTGAGCGAAATGCTCACCGCCACCGCCATGGGCAGGTATGAAAACGAAATTGCGAAGGCGGTCGTCCTTTCCATCTTTGTTCCGCTCGTCATTTCAAGCGGCGGCAATTCAGGCTCGCAAGCCTCCACGCTGATCATCCGCGCCATGGCGCTGGGCGAAGTCAAACTAAAAGATTGGTGGCGCGTCATGCGCCGCGAGATTCTTTCGGGCTTATCGCTTGGAGCGATTCTTGGAACGATCGGCTTCATCCGCATCACGCTTTGGGCAAAATTATTTGGCTCATACGGCGAGCATTGGTTCCTCGTCGCTCTGACCGTCGGCATTGCGCTGATCGGGATCGTCTTGTGGGGCAGTCTCGCTGGCTCCATGCTTCCGTTCCTCCTGCGCCGCATCGGGCTCGACCCCGCCGCATCGTCCGCGCCATTCGTTGCCACACTCGTGGACGTCTCCGGGCTGATCATCTATTTTTCAGTCGCCTCGATCGTTTTACGCGGCACGTTGCTGTAAAGGGACACTTGAGTGTTGGAATATGGTCTTAGCGTCAAAAGCGCAAAATCCATTGTCCAAGAGACGCAGAGTTACGGAGAAGAAGCAAATGGATCGACTTCATAACTCTGCGTCGGTAACTGCGCCGGATGGCGTTTTCCCTTGTTGCGGTCACACCGACTCGATCAGGGTTTTCTCAAAGTCGCTTGACAAAACCAAACCCACGGAACGCGAATGCCGCGAATGGGCGAATTTCGCCAATTTTTAAAGAAGTATTCGCGTTATTCGCCAATTGGCGCAATTCGCGTTGAAAAAGTTTGGATTTTGAGAAGCCATGCCGACTCGATTACTCACCGTTGCGCCGGGTCTCTCCTTCGCGTATACTCAAACCAGCGAGGAGTGTAGCATGGAAGCAATCGAAACAAGCCTAGATATCGGCTTTCAATATCCTTTCGGCGAGGAATCGTGCGAACACGAACTTGAGGTTCTGCGAGAGAAGTACCCCGATTATTTCTATGAAGAAAGCCGCTTTAATCAAGAAGCGCTCGACGCGGACACCTATCTGATCGTGGGTCGGCGAGGATCGGGAAAAACATCGCTGACCCAATATTTCAATTTTCAAAAACGCTATAAAAACGCTCGCAGCGTAGACGTGGACGAGCCTGAAATTTACCAGAGTATTTTACAGAAGATCGCAAACAGCGCGTATCTGTCGCCCGACCTGGCGGTCAACGACGTTCGGAAAATCTGGGAATATTTGATCTGGTCCATCATCTTCAATCAATACGCCGAGCAAGATACCGCCATCCGGAACGCGGCGGTCGTTTCGGGCAAAAAGATAAAATCGACTCGCATCATCTCCGAGATCGTGAATGGACTTCTTTCAAAATACGTGGGTGATGACGGGAGGGTCATGGGGGCGTTATCAGAAACGCTAGCCGACCCAGTGTTCAACAAAGCGAAAGAAAGGGCTTTGGAATACACCCGCAGAGAACCGATCATCATCGCCATTGACACCTTTGAGCGCTACGACCGCGGCAACGCGGCAATGATGATCGTCACGGCGTCGTTGGTTCAGTGCGCCAATAGCTTCAACATCGCGTACGCGAACAAAGGCATCCATGTGAAAGCTTTTGTGTCAGCGGAAATCTTCCCCTATATCAAAGAAAGCGCCATCACAAACACCACCAAGTTCATCAGGCGTCCATTGTATTTGAGGTGGCGTCCAAAAGATTTGATACGCTTGATCTCATGGCGGTTTTATCGCTATATGACGGAGCGCAAGTTCAAACTGCCGAGCAAAAAAGTAGACTGGGATGATTTCGACGATATCCTGAACAAGATGTGGTATCCGTTCTTCGGGAAGAAGGTCGTCAACCTGCGAGGGATCGAAGAGGCAAGTTTTCCTTATATTTTGCGCCACACGCAAATGCGCCCTCGCCAACTGGTCATTCTATGCAACAACATCGCGCGCGAGACCATTCGCAACGGAAAATTTCCCGATTTTACAAGCGTTCCGATCAATAAGGCGATCGGCGAATGCGAATACGACCTCGCGGACGAGGTGTTAAATTCCTACGACCTGATCTACCCGCGAGTGTCTGAGATCGTGATGGCGCTCACCGACGCCCCCATGATCTTCGACGGGAAATATCTCGATCAAGTCGCAAAGAAGACGTCCGACGTGTGGGCGGAAGGCTACTCACTATCGAGTTTCCGCCGCTTGCTGGCAGAATTGGGAATTGTGGGAAAGGTGAGGAACAGGAACCGAGGATCGAAAATTATCGAGGCGGATTTCGAATACGCCATGCAAGACAGGCTGGTGATTTCGAACGACGACGAATGCGTCATTCACCCAATGTTTTACTCGAAATTAAGGGTCGTCAAGAACGGGCTTGTCGTCTATCCCTTCCCCGACCACGAAGATTACACCAGTATGCTTGGCGGAAAACAGATCTAAAAAAAGACATGACACGGTCTGGCTTGATGGCGGGGATCACGCAAGGTAAACCTAAAATCCACTCAACTTTGAACAGGCTACCAATGGAAAAAGAATTCTGGAATCAACTTGCGAAGAATGAATACAAAATCCCTGACGGGAATACGCTTCACGACCTGACGAAAACCATCTTCGGCTATCTCGGAAATGTCGACCCCGATTTGCGAGATGAAATTGCTTATATCGTTTATGCCAATTGGTTGAAGCGCGACATGTATTCGCCTGACGAAATACGCCTGCATATTGCCGAGCTACTTGCGAATCTTGAAAAAGGAATTGGCGAAATCGAATCGGATTCGGTGTTTCTGCGAGCTTTCTCTGTGTTGTTTTTGGCGGAGATCGTTCATAACGACAATAAGAAATCTGTTTTGGAGCAAGCGGATATCTCTTCGATCTTCGATAAAGGATTGCAGTATCTCGACGCCGAAAAAGACCCACGCGGGTTTGTGCCTGTGAAAGGCTGGGCGCACGCGCTTGCTCACACTGCCGACTTGATGATGGTACTTGGCAAGAATCGCTATATTGGAAAAGACGAACTGGAAAAATTTTTGCAGGGGATTGCCGCCAAACTCATCCATTCCGCTAACTGGATTTATATTCACGGAGAAGACGAGCGGCTTGCCAATGCTGTAATTGCGATTTTCGAGCGCAATCTGCTTTCGCTGGATTTCATCGAACTCTGGCTCGCGTCGTTGACTTCTCCCGAACGCTCATGGATTGGCGCATACATGGACGAAGATGTAGCGAAAGCATTTCACAACACGCGAAATTTCCTGCGGAGCCTTTCCGAAGCCGTTCAAAAAGCGGAAGGTTTGCCAAACAAGGAAGCCCTCATGCAAATTACTCAACAAGCTTCGACAAACCTCAAATCCTACTAATCTCCAGTCTCTAATCTCTTTTATGCCCTCCATCGAAGTCGCCAACCTCCAAAAAACATTCCAGACCAAACGCAAAGCCGCAGGGATGCGCGGTTCTCTACGCGCGCTTGTCAAACCTGAATACAACACCGTCGATGCCGTGCGCGGGCTTTCCTTTCAAATGGAAGCGGGCGAACTGCTCGGCTTCATTGGTCCCAACGGCGCGGGAAAATCCACAACGATAAAAATTCTCACAGGCATTTTGCATCCCACCAGCGGCGACGCGAAAGTGCTTGGCTTCGTCCCGTGGAAGGAACGGCAGAAACTCGCCTACCACATCGGCACGGTGTTCGGTCAACGCCCGCAGTTGTGGTACCACCTCCCCGCCATTGACACGTTCATGCTGTTCGGAAAAATTTACGAACTCGACGACCGCGAAACGAAAAAACGGATCGCCTTTCTTTCGGAAGCGTTCGAGATTCAGGATCTGCTGGAGACTCCCGTCCGCAAACTTTCGCTGGGACAACGGATGCGCTGTGAAGTCGCCGCGTCGCTTCTTCACCGCCCCAAACTGCTTCTGCTCGATGAGCCGTCGATTGGACTTGACGTAGTCGCCAAACAACACATCCGCGACGCGATCCGCACCATGTCACAGGAGGAGAAAGTCGGCGTTCTGCTCACCTCCCACGACGCGGGCGATCTCGAAGCGCTCTGTCGCCGCGTGATCATCATCAACCACGGACAGATCGTCTACGAAGACAAAGTCTCGAATCTCAAACGAAAGTTTCTGACTCGAAAGATGGTGGAAGTCCGTTATGCGGAAGAAGTCTCGCCAAATTTCACAATTGACGGAGTCGAGATTCTGAAAGTGGGCAGTTATGGCGTGAAGTTACGATTCGACACCACCAAAACTCACGTAGACGCGGTCATGGCGCATCTCTCCCAAGCGGGCGAATTGGTAGACATCACCGTCTCCGATCCGCCGTTGGAGGAAGTGATCGCGAAGATTTATCAAGACAACAAACCCGGAATGCGGACTTAAGTCCGCACAACGCGCCTACACAAAAAGCGGACTCAAGTCCGCGCTCCGTTTTTCTTATCGAAAGTCCGCGCTCCGTTTTTTCAAACATGAAAAAATACTTCTCCATCCTCAACATGCAAATCATCCACAACCTCGCCTACCCAGGAGATTTCCTCGGCAGGTCTATCAGCATTGCCACGTTCATCTTCATCTTCGCGGGGTTATGGGGAACGACATTTACGATCGCAAACACGGATGTGATCAACGGATTAACGTTTCCCAACATGGTCTGGTATTTTATGATGGCGGAAACGCTCGAGCTTGGCAGACCGCGCATCAACCGAACGATCTCGGAGCAGGTCAAGAACGGAGAGGTCGCGTACATCCTGAACAAGCCGTATAACTTCCTGCTATATCACTTCTCCGCTGGGTTGGGCGATGGCGCGGTGAGAATGACTCTCAACCTGATCGTCGGCTCCATCGTCGCGTGGATTCTCGCAGGCGCGCCTCCCTCGCCGTTGGGCTGGCTCATGGCATTCGTCACATTGATCGGCGCGTGGATTCTACACTTCTGCTTCATGGCGTTGATCGGTCTCGCCGCATTCGTCGTGGAGGAAACAAACTCGTTCGAATTGATCTACCAGAAACTTGTTTTCATTCTCGGCGGATTTCTTTTTCCAATTGATATGTTCCCCACATGGTTACAGAATATTGCCTACGCGCTCCCCTTCCCATACATGATGTATGCACCCGCGCGGTTGTTCGTCAAACCCGACGTTGATTTGTTCTGGCGAATGCTCGGCGGGCAGTTGATCTGGGTTACTGTCTTTGTATTCCTACTGGCTTTTGTCTATCAACGCAGTGAAAAATATCTCACGGTGAACGGCGGATAACATGAGACAGGTCAAATTCATCCTCGCTTTGTGGAAGGCAAACATCCAAGCCGCGATGGAATTCCGCGCGGCGTTCTTCACGCAGGTCATCTTTATGATGATCAACAACGGCGTTTATTTTATCTTCTGGGTGTTGTACTTCGACAAATTCAACGCGGTGCGCGGCTGGGATATCAACACGATGATGCTCCTCTTCGGCATCGCCGCCAGCGCATGGGGAATCGGCGCGTTCTTCTTCGGCAACTTCATCTCTCTCGCCGAAGTCATCGTCGGCGGACGACTCGATTATTACCTCTCGCTTCCTCGTCCAGTTCTTCTGCATGTGCTTGCATCCAAAAGTATCGGAAGCGGCATGGGCGATCTCATTTACGGGGTCGGCAGTTTCATGCTCTCGGGATATTTCACACCTGATGGAACGCTTCGATTTCTGCTCGGCGTATTTGCAGGGGTGTGCATCTTCATTGGTTTTCTCGTCATCGTGCAAAGCCTGTCGTTTTGGCTGGGCAACACCATCGCGTTGAGCCAGTTCGCGTTGAGCGCAATTTTGACTTTTTCGCTTTACCCCAGCGTGCTTTTCGACGCCACGACAAAATTCATATTGCTAACATTAATCCCCGCCGCGTTGATCGGCACAATCCCCGCTGAGTTCGTGCGCGAGTTCTCGTGGCAAAGCGCGATACAAATGACGGCAGGCGCGCTGGTCTTTTTGTTTCTGTCAATTTTTATTTTCAAGTTGGGGTTGAAAAGATACGAATCGGGAAGCGCGATTCAAGTTGAGGTGTAGAGCAAGATGGCATCTTGCTCTACAAATTTACGCCGACGCGCCCGAATAACTTCTCAAACCGAACAACCAGACGACACGCGCCAACACCAAGAACAACACGGTGAGTCCCAGCGCGAATAACATCGTTTCGTTTGTGAGTCGATTCGTCATCGCTTCGGCTGGCACAGTGACGGCGAACGCGACTGGCACAAGAAATGTAAGCCCCGTGCGGAGCCAATCGGGGTACACGCCGACGGGCCACCTCCCCGCCGCGTACAAGCCTTCGAACAGGTTGACGATCTCATTGACGCGGATCACCCAAAACGCAATGGACGTGACCATCAGCCAGACGCAATACAGCATGACCGCGCCCATGATCAACGCGGCGATGAACGCGACGACTTGCAACGCTTCCATCCCACTTTGAAGCTGGGTCACCGCCACCCCGATCACCACCAAGCCGACGAGGACATCCGTGAGTTGCCAGAAGCGGAATTCGCGCACGCTGACCAACGCCTGCGCGTCGGCGGGCTTGGTGAGCGCGAAGTCCAATGTGCCGTTGAGCACATCGTTCATTAACCGCTCCATGTTGGGCTGGATCGCCGAACGGATAACCCCGCCCATGAGGATGTGCACGCCCATCACCGCGAGCAGTTCGGGGCGCGTCCAGCCTGCGAGGTTGTCCACTTGATCGAAGACGAGCGCGAGTCCGATCAAGCCTGTCGCCAGCGCGACACCTGTTTGCAGAAGTTGAATAAAGAAGTTAACGCGGTATTGCAGTTCGTTCATCATACCGATGCGGAAGTAGTTCCATGCAAGTTTGAAAGGGTTCATACTATTTTCCTGTTCTGTCAGCAGTTGCACTGCTGACAGTGATGTTCCGCTCGCAGTTCAACTGCGAGCGATCACAACTCATCCGCCCACAGCGGAGAATTGCTTGATGGCGGCGCGCCAGACCAAACTGAGGAAAGAAGCGCCGATCGTGATCCACAAGATTTGCATCCCAATGCCCATCCACAACTCCTGTGTGGACATCGTCCCGACGAGAGCCTCGATGGGGAAGAAAAATGTCCACTTGAAAGGCAGGTAGTTCGAGAGGGACTGCACCCATTGCGGCATGAGAGACATCGGCACGAGTCGCCCAGAGAGGATCAACTCGAGACCGAAGTACAACTCGAAGATCGCGCTGACGCGTGTCGTCCAGAATGTGATCATGCCGAGCAGGGACAACAACATCGTGCGGATGAGGTATGCGCCCCAGATGGCGAGAAAGAAGACGATGCCTTCCATCCATGTGATGTCGAAGGTGGGTTTGAATATCCATGTGAGAAAGGCGGCGAGCGGAAGCCAAAGCGCGATCACCACAACTTTCCAGCCCGCGAAAAATGCGATGTCGGAGTGGATGGGATGCATCGGGCGCATCAATGCCATCGAGAGGTTGCCTTCGCGAATGCGCCACTCCCAGCCATACGGCGTGAAGACGATGTTCATGTTGCGGACGAGAGTCCACACGATGTAATATGCCGCGAACGCGCCCGGGGTGTAGCCGCCGATAATACCGCCTTGTTGATTCGCTATCGTTGACCACACCACGAGATAAATGACAGGCTCGGTGATCATGCCGATCATGTAAAAGTAGTTGGCGACTCGATATTGAAACTGTTCGAGGATCGAAACGCGCATCGAGGCGAGGTAGTATTCAACGTACCGTCTCATTGTTATTCGTCCTTTTGCGAGAAGACCTGGTCGATCACATCGTCTACGGGCGCGTCTTCGACGGTGAGATCATCGACTTGCAAGTCAGATAAAAGTTTTGCAGTCACTTGCGATGTCTGCGCTTTCGGCACGCGCAACGTGACACGCCCGTCTTCCTTGCTAACGACCTCTCCATAATTCGACAACTCCGCATTGGGATCGTGAAGCGAGAGACTCAAAGTCTTGTACGATGAGAATTGATTGACCAGTTTGCTCAGATCGCCGTCGAAGAGGATCCGTCCATGGTGGATAACGATGACGCGCTTGCACAAGGCTTCCACATCTGCCATGTAATGACTCGTGAGCAGGACGGTCGCGTTGTAGCGTTTGTTGTACTCCGCAATGAACGAACGGATACGCCTCTGCATCGTCACATCGAGACCGATGGTCGGCTCGTCGAGGAACAGCACTTTCGGCTGGTGAAGCAACGCGGCGACGATCTCCATTTTCATGCGTTCGCCCAAGGAAAGATTGCGGACAGGTTTGTTGACCAGATCTTTCAACTCCAGCAGTTCGATGAACTCATCGCGCGCGCGTTTGAACTGGTCAACGGGAATGCCATAGACCGCGCGCTGGAGATCGAACGAATCGAGGGCGGGCAGGTCCCAGGTCAGTTGGTTGCGGTTGCCCATCACGAGCGTGATCTGCCTGAGATAGTCGTGCGAACGGTGACGCGGTTCGTAACCCAACACGCTGACATTCCCAGAGGTGGGATGCAGAAGTCCGCTCAACATTTTGAGCGTGGTGGTCTTGCCCGCTCCATTCGGACCGAGGAAGCCGACCACCTCCCCCGCTTCGACGTTGAACGTGATCCCATCCACGGCTTTGACGTTTTTGTATTTGCGATTGAACAAACTGGCGATGGAGGCTTTGAGACCGCCTTCGCGCTCGGGCACTTGGTAATACTTGGCTAATTGTGAAATTGAAACTACAGAGGACACGGTATTCTCCTATTGATGATGGTTGAGTAATCCCGCGCGTGCTGAGCGGAGCAGTAGCGAAGTCGAAGCATCGCGGGACGTATCGAGACCACTAAGTTTTATTCAAACAAAATGTTTCAAATCAACTGGTGGTCTCGATACGGGCGGAACAATCACCCGCCCTACTCGACCACCGAATATACTCCGCCCAGTTAAACACAAAACCGCAGGGCGGGTTGTGCGCGCCTGCGGTTCAAGGAAGCCAAAGGGACGGTCAGGAAACCGAACCGAAAGAAGGCACGCGGAAGTTTGGGTTGGATTGTGAGTACACTAGCAGGACCTCCTTTCGATTGAGATATACCGAGTCTAGCACACCCATCCGCAAGCCGCAAGCGGAATTCTGGTATAATCTCGGCTCGTGACTGGTCCTGCAAGCGGTTCGCTGTCAGCGGACTTCTTGTATGGAGACCTGCATAGATTAGAGAAAGGAAGCAAACGTCATGTCATTACAGAAGGAAGCGAAGACCAAACTGATCACGGATTACCACCGTCATGATACCGATACCGGCTCCCCCGAGGTGCAGATCGCGATCATGACCGGGCGCATCCAACAGTTGACCGATCACCTGCGAGCCAACAAGAGCGATCAATCCTGTCGGCGAGGTCTGCTCAAACTTGTGGGACAACGCCGCCGCATGTTGTCGTACTTGCGGCAGGCTGATTACCAGCGCTATTTGGGAATCACCGAGAGTTTGAACCTGCGACACAAGTAGTTAGCATAGACCTCACAGGTCTGCGAGATCCTTCGACGGGTCTCAGGACAAGCCTGTGAGGTCTTATTAATAACCGCCGTCAGGAATTGAATAGCGCGAATAACTACCAGCAGACTGAAGTCTGCATTCCGGTTGTTCACACTCTTCAGTCCCTGACTTGAGGCGGAAAATTGTAGGACAAGGTTAACCTTGTCCCACACAGGAGACAATTAACAATGAAACCCGAATCAAAGAAATATTCAACCACGCTTGGGAAGCATACCGTCACTTTCGAGACCGGTAAACTCGCCGGGCAGGCTGGCGGCGCGGTGACCTTCGGCACGCCGGAGTCCATCGTGTTCGCGGCGGCAACCATGGGCGACGTGCGCGAAGGCATAGATTTCTTTCCTCTTTCTGTGGAATATGAGGAACGACTCTATGCCGGTGGACGGATCCCCGGTTCGTTCTTCCGACGGGAGGGCAGACCCGGCACGGAGGCGATTCTCGTCGCCCGTCTAACCGATCGTCCTCTCCGCCCGCTGTTTCAGGATGGGATGAGGAACGAAGTGCAAGTCGCCATGTTCTCGCTGTCGTCCGATGGCGTGAACCCGCTCGACGTGCTGGCGATCAACGCCGCGTCTGCCGCCATCATGATCTCAGACATCCCGTGGGGTGGACCCGTTGGTGCGGTGCGCGTGGGACGCGTCAACGGCGAGTTCGTCATCAATCCGACGTACGCCGAAATGGAAACATCCGATCTCGACTTGCGAATCGCCGGCACAAAAGACGCCATCCTCATGGTCGAATGCAGCGCGATCGAAATTCCCGAAGATGTGATGGTCGCCGCGCTCGAACTTGGACATAAGTCCATTCAGCCGCTGATCGAACTGCAATTGAAAATGCAAGCGGAGTTGGGCAAACCAAAACGCGAGGTTGAATTATTCGTGCCGAGCGCCGAGGTCAAGAAAAAAGTGTTCGACCGCGTGAGCGGAGCGATGAACGCCCTGCTGGACAAGCCGTTGAGCAAGAACGAATTTTATTCCGGCATGAAAGCCATCAAGACCGAAGCCGAAACTGAATTGTGCATCGTGCCTGAGGGCGGCGACCCGGCGAATTACATGCCGGTCAACATGTTCCGCGAGTCGTTTGAACAGGCGGAGATGGACGTGGTGCGCGAACGCATCCTAGCGCAGGGCAAACGTCCCGATGGGCGAACGCCGACCGACATCCGCCCCATTTGGTGCGAGGTGGGAATCTCTCCGCGCGCGCACGGGTCAGGCTTGTTCACACGCGGCGAGACTCAAATTTTATCTGTTGCGACTCTCGCAACACTCGGCGAGGCGCAGGAACTCGATAACCTCAGCCCGATCAAAGACAAACGCTACATCCATCACTACAACTTCCCGCCGTATTCCACCGGCGAAGTGAAACGCATGGGCGGGCAAAGCCGACGGGAGGTCGGTCACGGGGCGTTGGCAGAACGCGCGCTTGAACCAGTTATCCCTGCGGAAGAATCGTTCCCGTACACGTTGCGAGTCGTATCGGAGGCGTTGTCCTCCAACGGCTCGACCTCGATGGGTTCCGTCTGCGGCTCGACACTTGCGTTGATGGATGCGGGCGTGCCGATCAAAGCCCCGGTCTCCGGCGTGGCGATGGGACTCATCACCGATTTGAACGGCTCGGGCCGCTACAAAATTCTCACCGACATTCAAGGCACCGAAGATCATCTCGGCGACATGGATTTCAAAGTGGCGGGAACACCGGCTGGCATCACCGCCCTGCAAATGGACATCAAGATCAGCGGCTTGAGCGCGCAGATGATGAAAGAAGCGCTCGAACAGGCGAAGGTGGCGCGCGCCTCCATTTTGGAAAAGATGCTGGCAGTGTTGCCCGAATCGCGCCCCGACATCAAAGAACACGCGCCGCGCATCATCACCGTAAAAATCCCCGTTGATAAGATCGGCGCGTTGATCGGACCGGGCGGAAAGAACATCCGCGCATTGCAAGAAGAGACCGGCGCAAAGATCGACATCGAAGAAAACGGCACGGTGTACATCGCGTCCACCGATGGCGTCGGCGCGAAGATCGCGCAGGAACGCATCGCTGGACTTGGCGAAGAGGCTGTCGTTGGGAACATCTACACCGGCAAAGTCGTTCGCATCGCGGACTTCGGCGCGTTCGTCGAAATCCTGCCTGGCATGGACGGGCTCGTCCACATTTCGCAACTCGCTTCTGAGCGCGTGAACAAAGTGGAAGATGTGGTCGGCATGGGCGAAGAGATCACCGTGATGGTGACCGACATTGACGGACAAGGAAAGATTCGACTCTCGCGTCAGGCTGTGCTTGAAGGTTGGACGGCAGAAGAGGCGCGCGAGAAAGACGGTCCGCGCCGAAGCGGCGGAGGCGGAAGACCCGGCGGAGATCGCGGGCGCGGAGGGGATCGGCGTGGCGGTGATCGCGGCGGCAGAAGGTAGAACGTGGATGATTAGAAGATTAGAGGATTAGAGGAGTAGAGGATTGAGGGTAGAAAGTGGAAAGCGGATGATGAGGGAGGCATCGTCCGCTTTTTTTGTTGGGGAGGTGTTAGGTGGATTGGAGGAGTAGAGGATTGGAGGATTAGAGAATTAGAGAATTGGAGAATTAGAGAATTGGAGAATTAGAGGATTAGAGAATTGGAGGATTGGAGATTAGGTGTCGAGGGGGGATTTGACGGCGAGGCCGCCGCGTTGGATGACGTGGGTGTAGATCATGGTGGTTTTGACGTCTTTGTGACCGAGGAGTTCCTGAATGGTGCGAATATCGTAGTTATTTTGCAGGAGGTGGGTTGCGAAGGAGTGACGGAAGGTGTGAGGGGTGACATGTTTATCAACCCTTGCCAAGCGCGCCGCTTCTTTCACGGCTTTTTGGACTGCCGTTTCATGTAAATGATGGCGGCGGGTTATACCCGTCCCTGGCTCTTTGAAGAGGCTGGCGGCAGGGAAGACGTATTGCCATACCCATTCTTTGCTGGCGTTTGGATATTTCCGCTCCAGAGCAAAGGGCAGATAGACAGAGCCGTATCCTTTTGCCAGGTCTTTTTGATGTATTCGTCTGACTTGCTCCAAATGGTGTTTTAGCGGCTCGACGACACTATCAGGCAGAATGGTAGAACGATCATCGTCGCCTTTGCCATCGCGGACGATCACTTGATGGTTGGCAAAGTCAATATCTTTGACGCGCAGGCGCATGGTTTCCATCACGCGCAAGCCTCCGCCGTACATGACCTGCGCGATAATCTTGTTGACGCCGCTCAAATTGGCGATCACGGATTTGATTTCTTCTTTCGAAAGCACGACGGGGACGGTCTTTGCTTTTTGGGGGCGAAATTCGACAAGGGCGTTTTCATCCAGCGCGATGCGCAGAACATGACGATAGAGAAAGAGGATCGAACTTAACGCCTGTGTTTGGGTAGAGCCTGAAATTTTCTTGTCTGAAACGAGATGGGTAATGAATTCCCGAATTTCAGGAATACCCATGTCTTTGGGGTGGCGTTTGTTATGAAAGAGGATGTATGACCTGGCCCAATTGATATATGTCTTTTCGGTGCGCTGGGAATACTGTTTAACGCGTAGGGCGTCACGATACTGGTCGAGTAATTTTTTGTCTTTTGGAGGGGTTTCGGGCTGGGCTGGCTGGTTCATTGGAATATTTGCCTTTTGAATATGTGGGCGTATAATGCTGTACATAGGCAATTATACAGCCTACAGGCTGTATAACCACCCAAACGGTGTCTTATACAGCCTACAGGCTGGTTAAGACATAGTTGGGCTGTTCCTTTGAAAATTTTGGTAGGAATAAATAATGTCAAATCCAAGTGGATATAGGGATACTTTACTTAGTTTCCTACACCAACCCAATTTGTTTGTCATTGAGGACACAAAAACAAGCATGAAGTGTCCATTTGAAATAAGCCCTAATCATTTTCTAAGTTTTGCAGAAAATGACCTTGCCTCAAAATTACCGCACAAGTATGTAAACGCCTTAGCAAACATCAAGCGTGCGTTAGATTGTCAAGTGTTATCTATTTTTCTTTCGCTTGGAATGCCCACAAAGAAAATCAAAAAATTGGGGCTGGAAAGAAAATTGCAAATAATACAAAAATTAGGTTTGGTTTCGCCACGAATATTGAACAAGGTTACTGCCGTCAGAATTTAATGGAGCATGAATTTACCAATCCTGACAAAGAAACAGTAATAGACATGAAAGATGTTATTTCTTTGTTTATTGCTTATACTGACACAATAATGATGAATTTTTCTGATGAAGTTGTTGTTGCGTTGAAAATGAAAATGACGAGCCTGATTCTGAAGAGGTGAAGATATATCTAAAGCCAGATAAGCATTCTTTAGAAATTTCGTCAAATTTTTCGCCTGAAAAAATTGTTTTATCGCCCAGTGATGATGATTTTTTTGTTTTCACAGAACGATTGTTATTCATAAGATGGGGTATTGGAACTAATCCGCTAGCAGAGCCTTGATAATGAATAATGCGATTTCTGTTGAACATATATTAAACCCTTTTTTAATTACCAAGATAGCATTTTGGGAAGCAGCATTAAAGGGCTTGCAAGACCTTTGGATATTTCTCCCAATGCCTTTCTAAAGTTCGCAGAATCGGATTTACAATCCGAATTGTCTCCAAGGCTGTGAATGCTTTATCAAACACAAAAGAGCGATAGATTGTCGATTGAATGTATACTTGCAACAACTGGCATTAATTTACCTGACATTGATTTTCCAGAAAAGTTGAATATTTTGAATGAAATAGGGTTATTGTCACCAATACTCTTGCAAAAGATAAATCGTGAACGTAATTTGCTTGAACATGAATTCGTAAATCCACCATCAGAAAAAGTAGCAGATGCCTCGATATTGCGACATTATTCATATCGTACACTAATGCAAAAATGCAAAATTTCGAGATGAAAATTCTTTTTTTGACACGGGAATTATAGGGATAAATGTATTTTGATGGATATATTCAAATCAGAGTAATAGTAATGAAAATTCTGTTATTTTAGAACATCCCAATCAACATTATTATTCTGCTATGAAGTGGTTGATTCAAGTTGTAACGAATGGTGGTAAATTCTTTAGCCATCGTTTTTTTGGAGGCAAAACAGCCCAACAAAGCGTGCAGTGGATTGGCGAGAGTCTGCGCGACTTACAGGCATTTTCTGACTTCAGGTTTTTTTCCGCTCTTGGAACTTTCCTAGCCCGCCCGCCAACCCTAACGCAAGCCGTTGGGCATCAGGTCATATGAAATTCAAAATCTGAATCTGGCTGGCTGGCAGTTTTCTTCGCTCGTTGTTTCAGTCTTTGGGTTTCTCATTTCTTCCAGTCCATCTCGCTTTGCCTGCAAGTTGTTTTGCTTTTCAGTTTTCTGCTCCTTTTATCTTTTGGCTTTTTATGTTTGCTCGTAAGTTGTTTTTTGGGTTTCCTTCATCCTCTGCATTTACTTTTTAGCCAAGTCAGTTTGCATTTTCTTTTGGTTGGTTGGTTTTGTGGTGCTTGGGCAGGTTTGGTTTGCTCGCCGTTGTTTTCGCAAGTTCCGTTGGCTGGCAAGGTAAGGCAAAGTTTTCGTTTATGGTTCTCGTTCTGAGCCCAAATTGTTTCGGTTTTGGTTGGGTTTCATCGTTCATGTGTTTTCGTGATGGTTCTGTGTTTTATGTTCTGAGTGTCCCTTGCCTGCGTTTTTATAAAAAGGTTTGTTGTGGGTTTGTTGGTTTACGTCCACAGTTGGCAAGCCGTCAAGTCCCATGCCCAACAAAGCGTGCAGTGGATTGGCAAGGAGTCGCCGCGTTCTGAAGTAAATTGCACAAATATCACGGTTTCGTTGGTTTTGGTCGCTCCCCGCCAACCTCTACCAATCCGTTGGGCGTTTTCTTGCAAAACAATAAGGAAAATTTATGTATAGTCACGCACCATCAAAGTACACTTGTCCATATTGTTTATTTGTTCAAAGTAGAAAAAACGACCCGATTCAATGGCGCAAACCGATATAGTGGTTCAAACACCGATTCTAACAGCGTTCATTACGGCAACAAGAAGAAAATGGATTAATAATCGAGTTACGTAACTTATCGTCCCAACCAACATTTTAAAATATCTTTGATTTGCCTTCAACACTTGCAGAGCAATTTCATACTTTGACTAAAATATTGCATTGGCGATGAAATCAGAATATCGGTGTGATGGTATACAATTCGGCAACATAATGAACCCGCAGGAGACCAACACATTTGGCATTATCACCTGCACGTTATTCACGCTATAACGATGATGATTTTCAGAATTCCAAGAGTTTCGTTTGGAAGCCAACGAGGGCAGAGCCGAATACGCTCAAAAAGTTGAAAAAGTGGTTTTGAAACTTCTCGAAGTTCCATAGATTGCAAATGTCGAGTTGATTAAGTAACGTTTGGTGGGCTTTATTTTTGGTCGTTCTGAAAAACACGTTGTGTGTAAAATCTGGAGTCAAGTTGGCGGTGTCGTCATTTTTGGGCGGCGGGTCTTGCACAACACAAAACGCCCAACAAAGCGTGCCACCTGACGTGGCCAAGGTCTGCGTGATCGGGCATTTTTCTCGCGTGTTTCCTGCTCCCAAACGTAGTCCACGCCCGCCCCACACGCGGGTAACGCACACCGTTGGCACGCCCCTTGCTGTAAAAGGTGAAAACCGTTCAAGTAAACAATTCGCCTTTTTAACTTGTCTTATCATTAAAACCAATCAAGGGAGATTTTATGAGCGATAATTGTTGTTCTCAAACGTCGTAGGAAGTATGGTTTGCGAATTGCCTAAGTAACAGTTCAGCATAAGCCATCCGCAGAAGTAACTTTGTCCTGAATGTAACCAAAAAGGAAAGGTTGTTTCGAGGTCAAACTGTCAAGGCACTTTTGTCAGTTTCGTTGCGTTCAATTCAAGATACAGAGTATTATTTTTTGCCGCACGCGATCTTGCCCTGTTGTTTATTATTCGGCTGATGGCAAGTCCGTTTTACAACATCGCAATTGCGTGAGCGTGTTTTATCAAAGAGCCAAGCGCGATTGTATTTGTAATGCTATTGCTTCAAGCATACGGTATCAGAAAATTCGTAATGCTTCACCTGAAGCCCGTGTTTCGATGTTAAATGAAAATATCTCTGGCATCCAAGCCAATCAATGCGCCTGTGATTTACGAAACCCGCAAGGTTCCTGTTATTTAGGAAATGTGCGTAGTTTGATAAAGAACATAGAGCAGGTATCTGTCCCATCATAAAAGCACTTTCTGTTATAAGTTGTAGGTCTTGCAAAACAAAAGCGTGCCAACAAAGCGTGCACTTGACGGGTGGGATTGCGCCATTTTCGGGCATTTTCTACGCCCCGACAGAATCCTCGCCCAAAGTTTTATCTACGCCCGCCCACCCGCAAGTAACGCAAACCGTTAGCCGCCTGTCCTGCAAATGTATATAGGGTAAGTATGAAAAAAACGACCTTTGCAGTCGCCAAATGGACTGTGCATCTGAAGAACAATTATTACGTTTGAAACTTCAAGGAGTCGGCAATATATCTTCTTTGCAGTTTGTCCTTCCCAATCGCCAGTTGGATGTTTTCCATTGAGGCGATTATCAGTGTTTTGAAGCGTTTAACAGTTTGCAACTCGACACAACTCTGATTGAAAGTGGCGCAACAGATGAGTTTGTACCAACTGGCAAGGATAATTTAGGCAAATTGCTTTGCTTGGTTCACTTCTATTCTTTTTCTTTTTGCCCTTGAAATATTAAATCGGTTTCATCTCGAATTCAATGGGGCTTGTTGCCGATAGTTTAAATATGCTGGCGAACAGCCTTGTTTATGGGCTTGCACTTTTGCGATTGGCGGAACAATTGCCAAGAAAGAATATCCTCAAAGCAAGTGGGTATTTCCAAATAGTTTTGGCTATTTTAGTACCAAAGTAATCAGACGTTTTCTTGGGTTTGGTGATGTTTACATTCAAATGATGATTGTTATTTCATTGCTTGCTTTGATTGGAAACGCAACCAGTTTGTTTTTGCTTCAAAAAGTAAAACACAGAAGCTCTCATTCCAGCATAATTTTCACATCAATGATGTGATAATCAGCATCAGGAGTTATTCTCGCTGGTATACTGGTTTTTATAACAAACTCCAAAATTCCTGATTTGGTTGTCGGAGCAATCGTATTTTTATTGTGGCACGTGGCGCATATCGTATATTGCCAAATTACAGTAGTCTAATATAAAAACGGCGGCTAACAAAGCGTGCAGTGGACAAGTGGGATCGTCGCCGTTTTCAGACATTTCTGGCTTCGGATTTTCCTGCTCCCAAACATTATCTCAGCCCGCCCACTTGCCACTAAGCGAGCCGTTAGGC